>DATHNG010000062.1:0-36510 GCA_035486275.1 Bacteroidia bacterium | reverse complement strand
ACCAGTAATGGGACACTTCCTTTAATAGGCAGATCGAGGGCATAGACACTTAATAAAAGTATAGCAGCCAGGTTAACCCATGAAAGAATTAAATACGGTATTGCCTTTGAAATAATTACCATCAAAGGTTTAACTGGTGATACCAATAGTATTTCCATGGTACCTAGTTCCTTTTCACGCACTATAGAAACAGATGTCATCATAACACAAACCAGTAGGAGTACCATTGCCATTACACCCGGCACAAAGTTTGGCGCGCCTCGCAGGTCAGGGTTATAGAGCATACGCACTTCCGGTACTATGGTATATGGTATAGCTGAGTTCTGTGATATTTGCCCCTGGTAGTCGGTAACAATAGAAGAAATATAGTTAGTAAGCGTCATTGCCGTATTAGGATCGGATGCATCAGCAATAACCTGAACAGAGGCTTTATTTAAATGTAAAAGGTCCTGGTTGAAATTGGTTGGAAAAACAACTGCCAGTTTTATCTTCCCACTTTTAAATGCAGCATCAATCTGAGAAGGGTTTGTCAATGTTTTCTGAACATGGAAAAAATTGCTTCCCTCCATTTTATTAATGATCTGTTGTGTCGCAATATCCTTTGAATTATCAACTACAGCAATGTTTGCATTCTTCAACTCATTTGTAAGTGCAAAACCAAAAAGAACTATCTGAACAACAGGTAAACCAAAAAGCATCAGAAGGGTCTTCTTGTCTCTGAATACCTGGAGGAATTCTTTTCGTACAAATGATAGTAACTGTTTCATTATTCTCTGTTTACTTAATCTGCTGATCGTTTTGCCTGTCTTGCAAGCTTATAAAATACTTCATCCATTGTCGGCACTCCAAACTTTTCTCTTAATCCTGCAGGTGAGTCAAGTGCTTCAATTTTACCATCCACCATAATAGTTACCCTATTACAATATTCAGCTTCATCAAGGTAGTGTGTAGTAACAAATATGGTAATACCCCTATCCGCTGCATCGTATATCAGATCCCAGAATTCCCTTCGCATGGAAGGATCAACACCACCGGTAGGCTCATCTAAAAAAACAATCTTTGGTTCGTGAACAATAGCAACCAGGAATGATAACTTCTGTTTCCAGCCCAGGGGCAGCGACTTAACCACTTTTTTTGCCTCTTTAAAGAGTCCCAGTTTTTCAGTCAGCTCCTTGCTCTTTTCTTTGATCTCTTTATTGCTCAAACCGTATATACCACCATAGAACTCTATATTCTGGAGCACTGAAAGGTCTTCGTATAATGAAAACTTTTGGCTCATGTAACCAATATTTTTCTTTATTTCTTCAGGCTGTGTAAACACATCAAATCCTGCAACAGTTGCCTCACCCGAAGTAGGGATAGACAAACCGCATAGCATACGCATAGCAGTTGTTTTACCTGCTCCGTTAGCACCTAAAAAACCAAATATCTCACCTTTATGCACGTCGAATGATATTTCATCAACGGCCACAAAATCGCCAAAGCGCTTGGTGAGTTTATTTGTCTTTATTACCGTTTCGCTCATTTTTTTCTTTTTGCTCTTTTAATAATCGTATAAAACAATCTTCTACTGTTGGAACCGCCTCTCTGAAAACTACATCATCATATCCCTTGTCCTGCAAATATTTCTTCACTTCATCTTCGCTGCAAGTGATTGATAAGTGCAGATATTCTCCGAACGTGTAACAATTAATAGTTCCGCTAAATGCACGCAGGTCATTTAACAGCTTGTACATGTGCTTTGATTTAACACCGTATAGTTTTTCAGGGTAGGCCTTTATGGTATCAGCCGGAGAAGCTATAGATAACACCTTGCCACCCAGTATAAGCCCAATGCGGTCACAAAGTGTTGCTTCATCCATATAAGAAGTAGACACCAAAATAGTAATGCCTTGCGCTTTCAATCTTTTCAACATTTCCCAGAACTCCTTGCGTGATACTACATCTACCCCTGTTGTAGGTTCATCTAAGAACAATACTTCAGGTTTATGAATTAATGCACAACATAAAGCCAGTTTTTGCTTCATACCGCCCGATAATTTTCCTGCTCTACGATCTTTAAAGGGTTCTATCTGCACATAAATATCCTTTATCATGTCATAGTTTTCCTCTATGGTCGTATCAAATACAGTTGCAAAGAAGTTCAGATTTTCCTCAACTGTCAAGTCCTGGTAGAGTGAGAACTTGCCAGGCATATAACCTAGAATACCCCGAATAGCTTTAAAATCTTTTATGAGATCGAACCCATCTACGGTTGCAGAGCCTTTATCTGGTAACAACAATGTTGTAAGCATTCTGAAAATCGTGCTTTTACCTGCGCCGTCAGGCCCAATTAGCCCAAATATCTCACCTTTTTCGACAGTAAATGACACGTCATCTACCGCAAGAACAGTGCCCTTGTTATAAGTTTTAGTGATGTTTTTTAATTCAATGGCGTTCATTACTCAGTTGAATTTCACTTCACCATACATGCCAATTTTCAAAAAGCCGTCATTCACGATACGTACTTTTATTGCATATACAAGGTCAGCTCTTTCGTCTTTTGTCGGAATTGTTTTTGGTGTGAATTCCGATTTATCAGATATCCAATAAACAGTACCCGTATAGAAATTATATTGCTTCGAACCCTTATCAGCACGTACCTTTACTTGTTGACCAAGTTTTACCTTATCTAATTGCGTACCTGTTATATACGCTCTTAAAATAATTGTGTCTGTTTCTGCAATTTTATAAAGTGCTTTACCCGGCATAGCTACTTCATGATCCTCAGAATATTTTGTAAGCACAGTACCATGAATAGGGTTTATTATTTTACATTTTGCTATCTGGTCGTTTAACTGATCTATTTGTCTTTGCAATGGGGCAACATTCTTCTCAATTGTTGTTGAACTTATTCCTAATGTAGATTTTTGAGCCTCAATTTGCTTATTAAGCATATCTACCTGTGTGTTAGCATCATCAACCTGTTGCTGGGTTGCTGCGTTTTGTTTGAACAGGTTATTCATCCGCGTCTGGTTCTTCTGTGCCTCATCTAATTGAGATTGCAATGCGGCTACTTGTATTGGGATATCAGGTATCTGGCTAGTTGTAGATGCTATTTGTGCTATCAGTTGTTGCTTCCTGTAATATAACTGTGCACTATCAATATACCCTATAAACTGACCTGGTTTAAGGGTTTGACCTTCTTCCACATCAAACTGCATAATAGTTCCCGACGCTTCAGTTGATACTATTGTCTCAACTGACTCAAATGCTCCCGCTGCGTCATACTCGCTGTCGCTGTTATTGCACGAAGCAAATATTGCCGCTGTTGCAATTGCTAGTAGTGATACTTTTTTCATGGTCATAGAATTTAATTTTTAATTACCTGATGTATTTTGATAGTTATATTGATCCATTAATAATTGTACCTGGTGGAGTAACAGATTCTGCTTTGCCGCATCCTCAGCATCTAACTGACTTATATAATCATGTACAGTTATTACCCCGTTATCCATCTGTGCTTTCGATGCATCTTTAACAGCAGTCCGCTTACTAATTATATCATTATCCTTATTAATCATCTGCTGTAATTTTATCATATCAGCACTTTCCTGCCTCAGATTAATACGGGTATTAAAAATGAAATCATCTTTCTGTACATCTAAGCTTTGCCTGTCTATTTCCAGTAATTGCCTTTGGTTTTTAAGTGTATAAAACCCACCAAGGGACCAGGTAAGCCTGACACCCGTTATATAATACCAGGCAGGATTCACATCAAAGCCATTTAACCCTGGTAAAGCATATCCACCCTGAAAGAAAGCTGAAAACTTAGGGCGATTCCCTGCATTCAGTAACTTGTCCTGAACATCATCGTTCTTCTTCTGAAAATCGTAGAATGATAACTCAGGCCTGTGAATACTATCTGAAACCGCAAGATTACGCGGAGTAGCAAATACTGTATTCTCATCAAGTTGTTCATTAATAAATATCGCCAGCATATCAACATATGCCTTTCGCGATGCTGTCAACCCTATACTGTTTTGTTGTTGTTGATACAACTCTGCCTGTAGTTCCTCAAGGCTGCTATTTAAAGCTGTTCCATTATTTACAGCAGCCTGCATTTGATCAATGCTATTTTGCAAATCCTTCTGCGTTACCTCGTTCTGTTTCAACTGTTCATCAATAAGCAATGCACCAAAAAAGATCTGGTTAATTCTATCCTTCAATGCATACAGCTGTACTTCAATATTCTGATCTTGTATACCTGCATTTACTTCCTGCGATTGTTTTTGTTGCTTTATTGTTCCCCCATCGTAAATTGTCTGGTCAACCTCACCATGCATATTAAACTGGTCTTTAGTTGGAGTTGGGAAGCTTAACCCTTTAAACGCAGGAGGCAACCCACTTATAGTTATTGAAGTAACTGCTGACTGGTAGGTAGCCTGCCCGTTAAAATTCACCTGTGGTAAATATCCCTTTGCAGCATTCGCTACACTAAACTCTTTGGTTTTTTCAATTAATCCCTTCTGCTTAATTAATGGATATTGCTGCCTTGCACGTGCATAACAAGTATCTAATGTCAGCGTAGTTTGGGCATTAACAAGAACCGTAGCTCCAAGAATAGTTCCGATTAAAAGTAATTTTTTCATTTTATGTTCTATTTTACTTTAAGTGTGGCCTCAATCCATTTTGGGATCATCTTTTTCCTTTCCATCATTAGTTCAATAAATTGTTCGTCTGTTATACTACCTTCCCCTGCCTGAAATATTGGCCGGCCAATAAAAGGGAAAATACTCAGGCTTACAATATTCAGCATAAGGTTCACTACATTCATTGGTGCAATCTCTCCCGTTTTAATTCCCGCCTGCAACTGTTTCATAAAGTAAGAATTCATAAATATCTTCTTCGCTTCTATCCTTTTAGGGTTAGCCCTCACCTGGTTCATAACAAACAAAGGTGTATCGGGTGATTTCAAAAGCATGTCTATATAATTGCTGACTATCTGCTCAATTTTTTTTGTGTAAGTAGTTTTTTCATCATTTACAATATTTGAAAACCCAAGAAAAAACGTTTCCAGGCTCTCCCCC
The DNA here is from genome assembly GCA_035486275.1 of Bacteroidia bacterium. GTDB lineage: Bacteria > Bacteroidota > Bacteroidia > JABEUT01 > JABEUT01 > JABEUT01. The sequence continues at coordinate 31,441 of DATHNG010000062.1, read as the reverse complement.
ATTATTATTTCAAATAGTTTTTCTTTGCTACGGAAATAGTAATTCAATAAAGCAAGGTTAATACCTGCCTCCTCAGCAATATCTCTTGTTTTAACAGCATCAAATCCTTTTTGGGTAAAAAGCTTACGTGCAGCAGTAATTATTTTCTGCTCAGTAGACTCTTCTTCTTTTTTCCTTTTAAGTATTGACATCTCTTTCGAAATATGGTGCAAATATATATTTAATATTTTGATTTAATCAGTTGATTAAATCAAAATATTAAACACCTAAACGTTTAACCATTTGATTTTCAGCGGGAAATTATTTGTCAATTTTTCGGTTGCCCATCCTTCCCGCAAAGCTTAATTTTGCCAAAAGAAAAGAAAATGCTGAGTGATGAAGTAATGTACAAGGCCTTGGTAGAGAAAGATATTTCTTATGAAGGGCAATTTGTTACAGGTGTTAAAACCACCGGCATTTTTTGCCGCACAACTTGCACCGCCCGCAAACCATTAAGAGAAAATGTTGAATTCTTTGTCACTGCTAAAGAAGCCATATTAAATGGCTACCGACCTTGCAAAATATGTTCCCCTCTTGAAAATATCGGTTCTACTCCGCCCCAAATTCAGAAATTATTAGCTGAACTGAATGAGAACCCTTCACTTAAATTAAAGGATGATGATATTATTTCAAGAGGCATTGAGCCAAATACATTACGCAGATGGTTTAAAAAAAATCATGGTATCACTTTTCAAGCTTATCAACGCATGCAAAGGCTAAATACAGCTTTTACTAAGATCAGAAAAGGTGAATCAGTTGCAGGCGTAGCATTTGATGCAGGATATGAATCATTAAGCGGATTTACCGATTCCTATACTTCACTTATTGGTACTACTCCTTCAAAAAGTAAAGACAAAGAGATAATACATATGACCCGGCTCGAAACACCACTTGGGCCAATGTTTGCATGTGCTACGGAAGAAGGTATTTGTTTATTGGAATTCACTGACAGACGCATGCTGGAAACAGAATTAAAAGCACTGTCGAAGGAATTCAATGCTGTGGTATTACAGGGCGCCAGTAAATACTTTGAGCCCTTGAAACAACAACTAGATGAATATTTTAAGGGAACACGAAAGGAATTTGATCTTCCATTAGTGCTGAAAGGAACTGATTTCCAGAAAGAGGTTTGGAAGGAATTATTGCGTATTCCCTATGGGTCAACCCGTTCTTACAAACAACAATCAATAGCCTTGAATAATCTTAAAGCTATTCGGGCTGTTGCAAGCGCAAACGGCATGAACCGTATAGCCATTATAATTCCATGCCATAGGGTAATTGGCGAAGATGGCAGTATGACGGGCTATGGAGGTGGCATCTGGAGAAAGAAAAGGCTTCTGGATATTGAAAACTCGCAGACATCTTTGAATATGTTCTAAATACTGAACACTTCTGCATTGGCCGCTAAAACGGTTAAAATTTGTTAACTGATTTATACCCCTCAACTCTACAGAGCATAAATATGTTACCTTAGAGGTTTAAACACCTTTCTATTTGTGGAGTATATGAAAATCAAAACCATTTCAACATTTTTAAGCATCCTATTCATTCTTCTTATCTCCACTAAAAAATCTGTGGGACAGGGAAACATACTACCATTCGATTCTTATTCAGATATCCAGACAGCTATGTCACTTGCCGATTCCGGTCAATATGATGCTGCAAATAAAATGTATGAGCAAATATCGCGCAGCGATACCAATTACATTTTAGCCCTATATGAGGAAGCCATCAGTCGTATTTCAGCCGGGGAAGATAGTATTGCAATTGGTATTTGCAGAAAGGGGCTTCAACTGAATACTGAATACAACCCCGATATCTATAAATTCCTGAGTGGTGCTTATATTGATCTGAACAAGTACAAAGAAGCAATAGCATTACTTTCTGATACAGCTATTCCACGGTATCCTGCTATTTATTTTTTACATTATTCATTGGGGCTTGCGTACTATAAATTACATCAGTACGATAGCGCTATCTCGTGTTTTGAGAGAGCAATTAAATTGAATATTTTTAATGCCTCAAGCCATTATTATTTGGGCAAATGCTGCCTTGAGCAAGGCAGAATGATACCTGCATTGCTTTCACTTCAGTTCTTCCTTATTCTGGAGCCCACCTCATCGCGTTCCCTGCCTACAGTTCAACTGATAGAACAGGTTGAAAAAGGAAACTATGATTATAATAAGTCAACTATAGTTGACCCCGAAAAGTATAATGATGGAGCTTTTGATGACCTGGACCTGGATATAAAATCGAAGGTAGCATTAAGCGATAACTATGTTTCAAAAACAAGAGTCGCATTTGATGTGATGAAACAATCTCAGCTATTTATGGAGAAACTTACCTATACTCCCAACACTAATAATTTCTGGATGGAAAGTTATGTTCCCTTCTTTACTGAAATGCAAAAGAAGGATTACTACGTACCTTACATTTACTTTATAATGGGTTCGGTTGGCAGTGATGAGTTACAAAAAGATATAAGTAAGAATAAGAAAAAGATTGATGAGTTTACAAGTTGGGCAGGCGGTTATTTAGCTGACAAGCGTGGTAAACAAGAATTAACTATTAATGGAACCAAGAAAACGATAACAAACATATTTTATAACAACCAGATAATTGAGGCCAGGGGAGAGGAGAATGCAAAAGGTAAAACCATTGGTGACTGGACAATATACAATGAATATACAGGTACGGTTTCAGCCAAAGGAACATTTAATGAAAATGGCAACCGCGAGGGGCAATGGGTATGGTATTATTTTGATGGCGCCATGAAAGAAAGAACAGATTATAAAGATGGAAAACGTGATGGAATATCGGAAACATGGTATAAAAATGGTGCACCAAAAGATAAGTATACATATAAAGATGATAAGCTTAATGGTGAAGTATGGGGTTATAATGCTTCGGGTATACTAATCTCTCATGGCAGCTATATTAATGATAAACCAGTTGGACAATATGCATTGAATTACAACAATGGTAAGCAACAATACGCAGTTAATTATTCCGCTACAGGGCTTGATGGCGACCAGAAAGAGTACTATATAACAGGGCAGGTATCACTTTCATCAACGTATAAGGATGGAAAGAAGAATGGTACGCTTACCGATTATTGGGAGAATGGAAAAACAGAAGACCAGGGAGAATACAAAGATGATAACCCTATTGGTGCCTGGAAATATTATTACAAAGATGGAAGCTTGCGTAAGGAAGGCACCTACGATAAAGATGGTAAAGGTACTGGCTTATGGACAGATTATTACCGCAATGGAAAAAAACAGGAAGAGATCAATTACAATAAGTCCGGGGTGCAGGATGGTAAAGACATTTTATATGACCAGGATGGACTAAAGTATGGAGAGCTTGAATATAAAAATGGCCAATTACAACATGTTACTTATTATGACAAAAGCGGAAAAAGCATATTTGAAACTACTGCTTCAAATGGGAAGCTGGCCTACCAGAGCTTTTACCCTAATGGCATTAAAATGAATGAAGGCGAGATTGAAGATGGCAAAAGAAGCGGCATGTGGAAATTTTATTCAATTACCGGGGCACTTACCACAGTAGAACATTATGATAACAGCTTGCCTTCTATTCCCAATTATTCTGTAACAGATAACGGGAAGAAGGTACGTGTTAAGCGTAATGGATCTTCTTCCAGTGAAGGATTAAATGGCCTGAGAATAGATTATTACGATGATGGAAAAATAAAAGATTCTGTTAAATACTCAGCAGATGTACCCAGCTCGTTATATCTTGAGTATTTTGAAAACGGGAAACTAAAAACATCGGGCTCGTATGTGTTGGGCGAAAAGGAAGGGGATTGGTATTATTACAATTCGCATGGCACGCTTGCATCGCAATTATTTTACCAGCATAGCGAGGTAGAAGGGTGTGCTGATTATTATGATGTTAATGGACGACTTTCAACCGAAGAATATTATAATGCGCTCGGGTATTTTGATAAAGCATGTATCTATGATACTACAGGTAGTAAAGTGGCCTATACTTACCTGTCTGACAAGGGTAATGGAACCTTTAAAGCAACCTTTAACAATGGCCAGTTAAAAACAGACAGAACCTATATTTATGGTAATGTGGATGGGCATCAGAAAATGTTTTATTATGATGGAAAATTAAGATCAGAATGTGATTATCTTGCTGATAACCGACAGGGTAAGTATACGAGCTATTACGAGAATGGGAAGATCCAATCTGTTTCTGAATACAGCAACGGAGTACTTGAAGGAGCCACTACCAAGTTCTATTCAAATGGTAATACTAAATTGAATGAGAATTATTCTGATGATAATGAAGATGGTCCGTTCAAAGAATACTATGAAAGCGGAAAGCTGAAGCGCATAGGTCAATATACTGATGGTGGTATGGAAGGAGAGAAGAGGTCATATTTTGAAGATAGTTCCCTGTATTGTACTGCATGGTACCATAGTGGCGTAATTACAGGGTATGCCTATGAGGGAAAAGATGGAAAGATGGTTTCAATGATACCCATTGAAAAAGGCACAGGTACCGTAACCTGTTATTATAGCAATGGAACCAAATCATTCGAATGTGGCTATGACAACGGATCTCTGGATGGCAAGCGAACGGTGTATTCACCTGCCGGAAAACCATTTGAAGAGGAAAATTATCAATCAGGGAATATGGTAGGCCTGCAGAAATATTATTATAGTAATGGCAATTTAAAAGCCGAAGAGAACTATTACTTAGGTGATAAAGATGGTGTGTGTAATTACTATTATGCCAACGGCAAACTGGAGCATCAGGAATATTGGATTGCCGGAACACAACATGGAAAATACAGTTATTATGATAGCAATGGCAAACTTATAAAGACTGTTATTTATTATAACGATGAGGTTATTTCAGAAAAATGAGGTTATTAAATAATAATACACATACTGTTTTGAAGAAGATACTATTTGTGATAGTGCTGGTCCATTCTGTAGTTCCTGTATATGCGCAAAAAGACAATGTATACAGCAACCTACGCAAGAAATATGCCGATGATAACGCCGTTTTTGTTTCGCGAAAAGATAATGTAGAATTGAAATTTGAGAAAGGCCAATTAATGGTTTATTCTTCAAACTATGAAGAACTGTTATTGTTAACAGATAAGACCAGTGGATACTCTGAGCGTAATGTTTACTGGTCAAGTTTTTCAGAGATACAAGACCTGGACGCACGTAGTCTTATACCTGATGGCAATAGTTATAAAACCATTAAAGTAAAAGACTTTTCAAAAACGAATGAAATATCAGAAGGAACATTTTATGATGATGCGCGTTCTTATAAATTTATCTTCCCCGGCCTTGTAAATGGCGCAAGAAGCATTATTTCGTATACTGAAAAGTTAAAAGACCCTCATCTTTTCGGAAGTTTTGATTTTGCATCATTTGCCCCAACTGAAGATGTGGAGTATTCTGTTACGTTCCCGTCTACAGTAAAAATTCATTATAAACTGTTTCATATAAATGATAGTGCGCTTCATTTTACTTCGAAGGTAAGCGGTAAAACCACTACCTATACATGGAAGATGAATAGGGTAAAAAAAATAAAGGAAGAAGAAAACATGCCCAACTTCAGCTACTTCACACCAAGTATTGTTGTACTTATAGATCAGTATACTGAAGATAATAAAACGGTGAAAGTACTAGCAGATACTAATGACCTTTATAACTGGTACTATAGCTTTGTAAGAAATGTAGATACAAGTGTTTCTCCGGAAGTGAAGCAGGTAGTAGATTCTATTACAAATGGCATAACTGATAATCTTGATAAAGTGCGTAAGATATTTTACTGGGTGCAAAACCAGGTTACATACATAGCGTATGAAGACAGCCTTGGGGGGTTCATTCCCAGGGAAGCCTCATTGGTTTGTTCGCGTCGTTTTGGTGATTGTAAAGACATGGCCAGTACATTAATGGAAATGATAAAAGCGGCCGGCCTTAATGCCTATCAAACGTGGATAGGTACAAGAGACATTCCATATACTTTTGAAGATGTTCCTGCTCCTATCTCTACTAATCATATGATATGTACTTATATTCAAAATGGTAAGTACTATTTCCTTGATGCAACCGGTAAGGACTCTCCTTTTGATTTCCCTACTTCAATGATACAGGGGAAACAGGCATTGATAGGTATGGGTAAAGATAAGTACCAGATAATACGGGTTCCTGTAATGGATACCGACAAGAATATTTATTACGACAGCATTCACATTCAGCTAAATAAAACACATATACAAGGGGTTGGCATATTAAAAACCCGCGGGTACAACAAAATAATATTAGAATGGCGGCTGCAAAATATGGACAAGAAAGATGAGCATCAATATCTTGTTGGGTTATTGCAAAAGGGAAACAACAAATTCAGTCTTGATAGTTCTTCATACGAAAACCTTAACGACCGGGATCATGATCTGGGTATACACTATTCTTTTGGCCTTCCTGATTATGCCCAGCAAAATGGAAATGAGATATATGTGAATACTCACCTTGAGAAAATTCACATGAACGACCTACTTGATGCTGACCGTATAGCACCTTATAACATTGAATTTAAAACCATTGATAAAAGTATCAGCACCCTTGATATACCAGCCGGGTATAAAGTAAGCTACCTCCCCGATAATGTTAACTACAATGGACCGCTTGGCGGCTTTAAGGTAAACTACATAGTAAAGGATAATGTGATTACAAGCAGTACTTATTTCCATTTAAACACACTAATGGTTTGGCCGAAAGACTTTGATGAGTGGAATAAAATGATACGTGCTTTATCGCATGCATACACCGAATCTGTAACACTGGCCAAACAATAAACCTTACACATGCTTAGAAAAGTAATTCTCTCCGTTTTAATATCCTGCATAGCCATAAGCCTATCAGCACAACAGTATTCATTTCTTAAACCAGACCCTGAGTACAAAAGTTACAAATGGGATGATTCTGCAAAGTTGCATACCCTATCGGCTGATGAAATGAAGTTGAACGAAGTAATTATAAAAGATAAGCGGATCATTGAATACTATTTCGTAGCACAGGATACACTTGCCATGTTCACCACACATCACTTTATTGCCCGTGTAAATTCCGATAAGGCAATTGAGGAAAATAATACAGTATATATATCGCTGGCCAATGATGTAAAAGTGATAGATATAAAAGCCAGGGCCATTGATAAAGATGGCAGGGTAACAATGCTTAACACTAAAAATATAAAGGACGTAGATAATTACCAGAACCTGGGCCCCTTCAGAATATTTGCGATTGACGGAGTGGAAAAAGGCGGTGAAGTAGAGTACCTGTATACTGTACGCCACCAGGTTAATGTTTTCGGAACTGAATACATTAACAGAAGTGCTTTGCATAAAGACATTGAAGTTGATCTGTACTCTCCTTCTCATCTTGTGTTTATTTCAAAAAGCTACAACGGTTTCCCCGATATGGTAGTTGATACACTGGCTACAACGAAACGGCACCTGGCTGCTCAGGGTCATAATATTGAAGGATATGAGCCTAATGAAGAATTTTCGGCCGGTGATGGGGCACTGTTGAGAATGGAATACACCATTGCCTACAATAAAGCGTCGAACGACCCGGATAAAAGGCTTTATGACTACAATGATTTTTGCCAGTGGTTGTATGCAACATTGGACAAGAGTACCGATAAGCAAGACGTTAAAGTTGCAACTAAGATCATAGACACCATGAAATTGAAGAATCTTTCGGATGAAGATAAGATAAAGTATATCGAAAGCAGGGTTAAGACCTCTGTTCAGGTGCGAGAAGATGCCGGTGGTGAAGATGCAATGTCATTACAAAACATTTTTAAGAACCGCGTTTGTGATGCAATTGGTATAATGAAAGTATACAAGTTACTTTTTGATGCTGCCGGAATAAAGCATGAAATTGTAATGACATCAGACCGGTATAATAAACCATTTGATGGTGATTTTGATTCCCGTACCTATCTGCAGAACTATCTTATCTATTTTCCTACTACCAACAACTACATTGCACCAACTGAAATAGCTTCCCGTTATGGTTTTGTTCCATCAGACTGGATATGCGAGAAAGGGTTCTTTATGCATTCCATTACAGTAGGGAAGGATGTACAGACGGGTGTTGGAAAGGTACGTGAGCTACCTTGCAATGATTATAAAACCAGTATGGGCGAAATATACGCCAATGTAAAATTTGACTTTGATATGGGAGTTGCAAATCTGCATTTCAAACAAACCTTTTCAGGATACGAAGCTTATTCTATACAACCCTTCTATACATATTTATCAGAACAGGATAAGAAAGATTATTTAAATAAGGTATTCCAATCATATTTCCCTGATGCGAAGCCAACGAATGCAAAGGCATCAGGATATAGTGAAAGCGATCTTTATAAGAACCCATTTGTTGTGGAAGCCGATATCAGCACAAACAGTGTATTGGAAAAAGCAGGCAATAAATATTTATTTAAGGCAGGTGAACTGATTGGTCCGCAAAGCCAACTATATAATGATACTACACGACATACGCCAATTGAAAACCATTATAACCATGGCTACCACAGAGAGATTTCATTTGAGATGCCGGAAGGCTACAAAGTAACCAACCTGAATGCAGCCAATATGGATGTATATGACAGCACTTCATCAGCAAAAAAAACTATGGAGTTTCATTCGTACTACAAGGTTGATGGAAATAAAGTAATAATTTATTGTGACGAGTATTATTCAGCGTTACGCTACCCTATAAGCATGTATCAGCAGTTCAGAACTGTTATAAATGCTTCGGCTGATTTTAACAAGCTTGTTCTTTTTCTTGAAAAGAAATAATGTATATTGAGGACATACGCGCGTTCTGTAAAAAGCTACCGCAAGTTACCGAGGATGTAAAATGGGGAAATGATCTTTGTTTCTGCATTGGAGGAAAAATGTTTTGCGTTGCTCCATTAAAAGGTGAATTAACTCTTTCATTTAAAGTACAGGATGAAGAATTTGATGAACTATCCACACGACCAGGCTTTGTGCCTGCACTATATGTTGCCCGGTATAAATGGGTCTTATTGCAAGATGTAAGCGTGCTTAAACGCAAAGAGTTAGAAGGCTATATAAAACAATCGTATGAACTTATTAGATCGAGGCTTCCTAAAAAAGCATTGAAATAATTGAAACATGCCACGTTCACAACATATTCCATTTTATTTTGTACTCGACCAACTTTTATCGCTAAACCCCACTATACGGCACATGTTCGGCTGCCATGCCGTTTATATAGGCAGTAAAATTGTTTTTATTTTACGCGACCGCAAATCGCACCCTGAAGTAAATGGTGTTTGGATAGCTACTGGCCATGAACATCACAAAAGCTTAAAGAAAGAATTTCCCTCTTTATGTTCAGTATCAGTATTAAATAATGGCAAAGGTGAAACAGGTTGGCAAATGTTACAGGTTGACGCCGATGATTTTGAAACCTCCGTTATACGAGCCTGTGAATTAGTACTGCATGATGATCCACGTATTGGCAAGGTACCCAAACCTAAGAAAAGAAAGAAGAAATAGCTCTTTTCTATTTTGCCTTTATAAACGTTTCGATCTCTTTCACTAATTCAGCATTAACCGGAAGGGTTGGGTCATAGTATGTAGCAATATTTGCATTCCGCTCAATCGGCGCCATTTTCAGTATATGATTCATTCCAACTATGGTATCAAGTTTTGCATGTACGTCTGCCTTCGATAATCGAATTGCATCATCAACATGCACTTGTAAATCTGTTGTACCCTGGATGATCAGAACCGGTATCTTCAGTTTTGCAATTTCGACCTGGGGGTCGTACCTCATCCATGATACCTCGTAAGGCTGAACAGCCGGTGAGAACACCGTATATAATACTTGTGGTACTTTATTCACTGTTTTTCCTGCAGCGAGACTATCTATTATATTCATAGCTGAATCCTTCAATGTTGCAGGCAGGTTGCTCAATTGTTGTTTCAGAATTATATCGGCACGTTGCCCGGCACCTGCAAGAGATACATAACCTGCAACATTATCCCGGGCAGCAATCATACCTATTAAAGAACCTTCACTATGTCCTATAATAAATACCCTTGTAAATTTCTTATCCTTCTTAAGCAATTCCACCCACGCCTTTGCATCATCTATATAATTTTCAAATCGCAAATCAAGCTCGCTACCCATTGCATCTTTGCTTTCACCAATGCCTCTTTTATCGTACCTGAGTGTAGCAATACCCACAGCACTTAATTTATGAGCCAGTTGTTTAAATGCATCAGTCTTCAGGCCCATTTTAGGGCTATTGCAATCTCTATCTGTTGGACCTGAGCCTGCAATTAATAATGCAACAGGAACATTGGATGTTGCATTCCGGGGAGTGCATAGTGTACCAAATATCTTACCCGTTTTTGTTTCAAGGGTAACAGGTGTTTCTATAAATGATGAATCAGTTTGTGCTATTGCAGCCGCGCTCAGTGATAAAAACAGCATTAAAATTTTAGTTCTCATGATTATGTTTTGTTTTAAAATCGAGGCAAAACTAATACATTATTTAATATTATTAATTATTTTATTAATTTTATTTAATAAATATACATTTATATTAATAAATATATTATCTTTGTATCATAATTATAACATAATATGTTAAAGAAACTCCCACACATGTGCCCTAGCTGCGCATCGCCATTACGGGTTAAAAGCCTTATATGCGGGCATTGCGCAACAGAAGTATCGGGTGAATTTGAATTGCCTATACTTGCCAGTATTCCATTAGATGATCAGCAATTCATCCTTGATTTTGTAAAAAGCAGTGGCAGCCTTAAGTTAATGGCTGAAAGCTTAAAATTAAGCTACCCCACCGTACGGAATATGTTGGATGACATTATTAAGAGAGTAGAAAAAAGTGAAAAACTTTCAAACTCTAATAAAAAATGAAAAAGTGGTTGTTTAATCCGTTTCAATATATTGCAGGTATGCGCGCCTTGCTAATTGGCTGGGCAATAATACTGGTAACTGCTGTAATAGCTTTTTTCAGCCACGCACATTTCGATGGCGCTATAGATATCCATTTTGGCGCATCTTCTTCATTCATCAGTTACTTTTTAGAACCACTCATTGACTGGGTATGCCTGATCGTTATCATGTATGTTCTGGGTCGCCTGGCCTCTGATTCATCCGTAAGGTTTATAGATATTGCTGGTACTATGGCTTTGGCCAGATGGCCTTTGTTTCTGGTTGCCTTTCTTGGTTTTATTCCGACCCCTGTAATAGACCCTAAGGCTTCTCTGGATATATTAGTGAGCCAGGCATTAAGTCCTGCTGTTATTACACAGGGATTACTGACATTACCATTTATAGTATGGTTCATTGCATTACTCTATAATGCCTTTTCTGTTTCAACCAACCTGAAAGGTAGCAAAGCAGTATGGAGTTTTATTGGTGGACTAATAATTGCAGAAGTAATTTCCAAAATTATTTTCTCTTACGTATCCAAACATTAATCTTAAAAAAATGAAATATACAGCATCATTGGATAAAGTTGCCAAAGGCATAACAATTGGAGCATGCCTGTTAGTTCTGGGAATAATTATTATAACAAGCATAACTTCCGGAGGCCGAGTTCCGTTATTTATACCATTCATTCCTGCTGTCATTTCAGTTGCTGCCTACCTTTATGCACCCAAAAGCTACACTTTAAATGATACATCATTAATCATCAATAAAGTTATAGGGAAAGTTTGGATTGACCTGAATACTGTGAAAGAAGTCGAGAAGATTCCTCAGTTTGATGGTGGTACTATACGTACATTTGGTAGTGGCGGTTTCTTCGGCTATTATGGTAAGTTCTATAACCGCGTAATTGGTAAAATGAACATGTATGTAACACGCAGAGACACTATGATTCTTTTAAAAACAAAAGATGATCGCAATATCATTATCTCTCCCGATGATATTGGCCTTTTTGATAAGCTGAGTGACGCCATTCATAAGTCCTGAACAGATTCTTTAAAATAAAGGGGGAGGCTTTTCAATTGCCTCCTCTCTTTTTTTACATTTGCTGTATCTAATATCTTACGTATGCAAAACGAAGCTTTCTACACACATTTACAAAACGAATTAAAGGCCATAGATGAAGCAGGCTTATACAAACGTGAACGTATTATTGTTTCGCCGCAAGGGGCAGATATAAAAGTACAGGGCGGTAAAGAGGTTATCAACTTTTGTGCGAATAATTACCTGGGGCTGTCGTCTCATCCTGAAGTTATTGCTGCATCTAAAAAAGCACTCGATACACATGGCTATGGCATGTCATCGGTACGGTTTATTTGCGGTACACAGGATATTCATAAAACACTGGAAGATAAAATATCGAAGTTCCTGCATACCGATGATACTATACTTTATGCAGCGTGTTTTGATGCAAACGGAGGTGTGTTCGAACCCTTATTCGGAGAGCAGGATGCGCTCATCTCTGATGAACTGAACCATGCTTCAATTATTGATGGTGTGCGTTTATGCAAGGCTAAAAGATACAGGTACAAGAACTCTGATATGGCTGATCTGGAGGCTCAATTAAAAGCTGCACAGGCGGACCGTTTTAAGATAATTATTACCGACGGTGTGTTTTCTATGGATGGTTTTATAGCCAAACTGAATGAGATTGTTGCACTGGCAGCGAAATACAATGCACTGGTAATGGTCGACGATAGCCATTCTACAGGCTTTGTTGGTAAAACAGGCCGTGGCACACATGAATACCATGATGTAATGGGTAAAATAGATATACTTACAGGCACATTGGGCAAAGCACTTGGTGGTGCAATGGGTGGATATGTAAGTGGCAGGAAAGAAATTATTGATATGCTTCGTCAGCGCTCAAGGCCATATTTATTCTCTAATTCCTTGGCACCGGTTATAGCAGGTGCGGCTATTACTGTATTTGACCTGCTGAGCAAAACAACAGAATTGCGTGATAAGGTAATGAACAATGCTTTGTATTTCCGTGAAGGAATGACAAAAGCAGGTTTTGATATTAAGCCGGGCATTCACCCGATTGTACCTGTTATGCTTTACGATGCCAAGCTTTCACAAACCATGGCCGATAAACTTTTACAGGAAGGTATTTATGTGATCGGATTCTTTTACCCGGTAGTAGCAAAAGGCCAGGCACGTATTCGTGTGCAGGTTTCTGCAGCACATACCAAGACTCACTTAGATAAAGCCATTGCTGCGTTCACGAAAGTTGGCAAGGAATTAGGTGTAGTAAAATAGCAGCCTATCCCAATCAGAATTATTTAGTAAAGGTTTTTATTTCACCTTCAAACCATCCCAACCTTGCATGGTAAGGGGGTGAAGTTTACCGTCTTTTGCTGCAATCTTTATTCCATCAGTAGCCGGAAGTATTTCGCCTATAACAGTAAGTTTGGCAAGCTCTTTTATTTTCTTCAGATCGGCAGGGTTCAAGGTAAATAGCAACTCATAGTCCTCACCGCCACTCAACGCAAATAATGAGGGTGGTGCATTATTTTCAGTTGCAACCTTTATAGTTTCTTCGTGTATAGGTATTTTCAATTCTTCCAGCAAGCAACCCACCTGCGATGATTCACATATATGATGAATTTCAGAAGCAAGTCCATCCGAGATATCGATCATTGAAGTTGGTACGACATCTGATGATTTAAATAATTCAACCATATCAACTCTGGCTTCAGGCATAAGCTGGCGTTTCAGTACATAGCCATAGCCTTGCAATTCCGGCCTTTCTTCTTTTCCAAAAGAGTCCTTTGCTTTTTCAAGCAATAATAAACCGGCATACGCTGCGCCAAGGTCACCACTTACACAAAGTAAGTCACCCAGCTTTGCTCCACTGCGGTAAACTACTTTCTCTTTTTTTGCTTTTCCCAAAATGGTTACATCTATCACTAACCCTGATTTTGAAGAAGTAGTATCTCCTCCAACCAGGTCAACCTTATATTCTTTACATGCATACTTTATACCCTTATATACCTCGTCTAATGATTCAACTGAATACTGATTAGATACAGCAATGGATACAACGACCTGTGTGGGTTCTCCATTCATAGCACAAATATCTGACACGTTTACTGCAACCGCTTTATACCCAAGATGGCGCAATGGAGTATATGTTAGCTCGAAATGAATTCCTTCCGCCATCATGTCAGTAGAAAGTAACATTACTTCACCCTCAGCAGGCGGAGCAATTACAGCTGCATCGTCTCCGACTCCTTTCAGGGAAGATGCTTGCTGCAGTTCGATCTTTTGGGTAAGGTGTTTTATCAATCCAAACTCTCCCAGCTTACTTATCTCAGTATATTTCTTTACTTCTGTTTCCGCCATTATCCTTTTATTTTTTTCTCTATTGCCGTTGTCGAAAATCCCGGTAAATAGTCAATTACTTTTACTTCTCCACCCTTTGCCTTTACAGTATCGTAGCCTGCAATTTGCTCAGGCTTCCAGTCACCACCTTTTACCAATATATCGGGTTGGACCATCTTTATCAGTTCCGCAGGTGTTTCTTCATCAAATATTATAATGGCTGCAACACTTTCTAACGATGCAAGTATAAGGGCACGAGAATCCTGATCCTGAATAGGGCGGGTTACGCCTTTATTAAGTTTCTTTGTTGATTCATCAGAGTTCAAGCCCACTACCATTACATCACCGAGTTCTGCTGCCTCTGCAAGGTACGTTACATGCCCCTTGTGCAACAGATCAAAACAGCCATTGGTAAAAACCACCTTGCGGTCTTTAAATCTCCACAAAGCAAGGGTACGTGCAAGCTGCTCTTTAGTTTGTACCTTCGATTGTATTGCTTCCAGTCGTGTTATCATTCTTATTTATTATAGGTAATACTGCCAGTGAGATCAATCCGAAGATCAGAACTAACAGAAGTTGAGATCCCCACATCATCCATGCCAGCGTAAAGGATACTGATTGTGAAATAAAATAGATGTGCGTAAGTACGCTTATTACTAACCACTGGTACGCACCAATGCCGCCAGGTACAGGTGCAATTACCCCAAATGTTGCGAAAATAAATACCACCAGTACATCTGACAAAGTAAGGTGAGCTGTTTCATTGAAACTAAAGAAGCATACATACATCATTAGTAAGTACAATATCCATATAGCGAATGAGTAGAGCCAGAAAAGGAGCGGTTTTTTTAAATTGCCCACACTTTTAATTCCGCCTAAAAAATTATTGATGAACTTTTTAGCAAAACCGAAAAGCGAATCGCGCTTCTTATACAGGAACCATACTCCACCAATCAATACTACTACAACTGCTATTAAAATAATAGGGTTAACATGCTTTAGTGACTCCCATTTGCTTTCAAGAATTGTTGTAGCTTTTGTTTTAACAATGCCGTACACCTTATTGAAACTTAACAGAAGCATTAACAGAAAGAAAACGAGCATAAGTAACAGGTCTATTCCTCTTTCTACCACAACTGTTCCTACAAGACCTGCAAATGATATTTTTTCATATCGGGCCAGCACACCGCAGCGTGATACTTCACCAAGCCTTGGTACAGCATAATTTGCCAGGTATCCTATAAGAACTGCAGCAACAGTATTAGCCATACCTGGTTTTTTTTCAATTGGCTCAATCAGCATCCGCCAGCGTGCAGCCCTTAAAACATGGCTGAACAAACCCAGGCACATTGAAACTACTATCCACAGATAATTGGCATTAGCTGCTGCTACTTTTATATTCTTCCAGTCGTCAGCCGTTATTTTACTTACAATTAAATACACTAAACCAATTCCAATCCCTAAAAAGAGAAGGAATTTAAGTGCGTTTTTAACAAATGGACTCAATTATTTGAGTTTATTGGTGTGGCTATCAGGATAAACAAGAACCGGCTTATATGCCTTTGCCTCTTCACGTGTCATTTCGGCATACGAAATTACAATTACAATATCATCAACCAATGCTTTACGGGCCGCAGGGCCATTAAGGCATATTATACCCGAGCCACGCTTTCCTTTTATTACATAGGTTTCCAGGCGCTCGCCATTATTTACATTAACCACCTGAACTTTTTCATTTTCAAGCAGGTCGGCTGCATCCATCAGGTCCTCATCAATGGTAATACTTCCAACATAATTAATGTTGGCCTCGGTAATACGTACCCTGTGGAGTTTCGATTTTAGTATTGTAAGTAGCATAATGGGCGCAAAAATAGGGAATTTGGCAACACTATACCCAAATAGCCTTACTAAATAACAAAGAATGCCCTTTCAGGGGTACCTGAAGAGGTTTATTTGCCAATATAATGTTCCTATATTTGCTACATACGACAGAACCCATACGCTGAATGGTATTCAACTCCTTTAACTTCTTCATATTCTTTATAGCTGTTGTAACCTTATATTTTTCTATACCCCATCGTTTCAGGTGGGCTTTGCTTCTTATAGCAAGTTGCATGTTTTATATGTTCCTTATTCCTGTTTATATTTTTATAATATGGGCAACTATCATTATAGATTATTTTATGGGAATATGTATAGAAAAGGGAGGAAGCAAAAAGAAACTATACCTCTTATTAAGTATAGTCGCGAATCTTTCCATACTGGCGTTTTTCAAATACTACAATTTCCTGAATGAGAACCTGGGGGTAATTCTTCATGGTGTTGGATACAGGAACCTTTTGCCTTATTTAAATATCGCCTTGCCAATCGGGCTTTCCTTCCATACTTTTCAGGCAATGAGCTATACTATAGATATATACAGAGGGCAACAAAAGGCAGAAAGACACTTCGGAATATACGCACTATATATCATGTTTTTTCCTCAGCTGGTAGCAGGGCCCATTGAAAGGGCACATAATATGCTTCATCAGTTTTATGAAAAACACTACTTTAACGCTGAAAGGACCATTAGCGGGCTACAGCTAATTCTGTGGGGGCTCTATAAAAAAGTTGTGGTAGCCGATACTATTGCCATTTATGTTAATTCCATTTACGATAACCCTTCAAGTAACAATGGTCTTACGCTAGTCATAGCTACTTATGCATTCGCCTTCCAGATATATTGCGATTTTTCAGGATATTCCGATATTGCGGTCGGTTCCGCAAGAATATTAGGCTTTGAATTAACGCAGAATTTCAGGCTCCCTTATTTTTCAAAAAGCGTATCTGAATTCTGGAGAAGATGGCATATTTCCTTTTCTACCTGGCTCAGAGATTATTTATATATACCCCTCGGTGGTAACCGTTCAGGAAAAATAAAAATGCTCAGGAACATTTTAATAACAATGCTATTAGGTGGCTTATGGCATGGTGCCTCATGGAATTTTATTTTATGGGGAGCCTTGAATGGAGCTTATTTATGTATTGAAAAGATGCTTTCCTACTTCGGAGTTAAAGCGTTGCCATGGAAACTACTAAAAGTGTTTATCACCTTCAACCTCATTTGCTTTTCGTGGATATTCTTCAGGGCTGATACTTTTCATAATGCGAGCCTTATTGTAAGGAATATTTTCTCCGTGCATGAATTTTTTAATGTCAGAATACAGGATGTCGAAATATTTGTATCCATGCTTGTTAAAATAATATTGCTTCTCGCAATTGAATTCTTTTTGTTACGTAAGCATTCCCTTGACTTTTCGGAAAAGAAACACCCGTGGATATGGTCACTATCATTTAATACATTCCTGATAATATTAATTGTAGTTTTTGGTGTTAAAGAAGGAACCCAGTTTATTTATTTCCAGTTTTAAATGAAGACTTTTGCAAAATATCTTATTGCGCTTTTTTGCCTGGTCTTTATTGTGGACAAGGGACTCGGTTATATATTCAATAAGCTTTATCTTCAAAATAGAGTTGGCGATACCGGAGGAAAAATAAACTACTACCTTTCGTTGCAGGCTCCTGACCTGTTAATAATGGGAAGTTCCAGGTCAATTTACGTAATACCAGATAGCTTTAATGTATCGTGCTTTAACCTTGGGCATGCAGGAATGGTGGACGACTTTCATACCGGGCTGTTACATGTTTTAATTGCGCATAATAAGGCTCCGAAAACTATTTTGCTGCAAATAGACCCTGAAACATATTGCTCACTTGATACAGATAAGTATGAAAAAAGCATACAGAATCTTTTATACTATTATGGTAAGGATGAATTGGTAACTGAATATATTAACGGTATTTCTTTTCATGAACGGTTCTTTTATTTATTCCACTTGTTCCGCTTTAACGGAAGAGCATTTAACCTGATAGGTAATGCACTGAAAAGCTATCGTTCATTTAAGCCAAATAATGGCTACGACCCACTACCTGCAAGTCCGGAAGATAGTGCAAGCACCGTTAATTTAGCCACAAAAGTTAACAGGGATGGCCCTTTAGTAATAAGCAGAATGAAGTATTTATTCAGGTTCATAGAACTGTGTAAACAAAACAATATTAAACTAATTGCATTCACTTCTCCATTATATGCAAACCATTTTCAAGAGCCTGCTGCTTTTGATTCAATATTGCGCTTGAACAATATTCCTTATATAAATTATTTAAAACTTGGCTTGCCATCAGTTGAAAACAAACCATACCTCTGGAAAGATCCTGTTCATTTAAATTCCATAGGAGCTACTTATGCAAGCGGAGACCTGGCAAGAAGATTCAAGCAATTAACCGGTGTACAAAATAAATAATAAAGGATACCTTTTTAGAGGTATCCTTTACTATAATATGAATTGTTAGTTTACTGAACTACCACCTTACGATACATTGAACCATTACCAGTAATTACCTGTACCAGGTATATGCCTTTACTGTATCCCGAAAGGTCTATCAGTTTCTTCAGTTTACCCGATACTTCGTTATAGTTATCGTTCGATAATACCTGGCCCATTGTATTAAGGATCCGTACACTCACATTCTGCTTTGCATTAGCAAGTGAAATATTAAGGTTAAATACTCCAGAGTTCGGGTTAGGATATACGTCGAATGAATTTATCTCGGCGTCAACTGTAGCGATACCTACAAACGTTACATTTCCGGTATTTGATTTAGATGCATTATAATTTAATGCCTGAATGGAAGGCGTACATCCGCCCGGATTGTTAATACTCATGTGGTAGTAGTAGCTACCAGATTTCGGAGGCGTATTACTATATGTAAAGTTTCCATTATTCAAAACACTATCAATAAGAATATTAGCAACACCTGCTACTGTGTCTCTGTATACATAATACTTACTGAATGACAATCCCTGGTAATTATCCCATATAAGGTTATACCCGCCCGTAGCACCAACATTAATTGTAAGGTGCATTGTTTTATGCGGTAAACTTAAAGGAGATTCTCCACCGCAAGAATCAACCTGTGATATCTCATATCTCCAGCTTTGAACAAGCGAGTTTGAAAGTGTATCTACAAACTGACAAAGTGAATTTGCCTTTACACTACCTATTTTAGAATACACACCAGGAGCAGTAGATTCCTTGTAAATATTATAGCTTGCAATCTTCTTTGTACTGCTCTTATCCCAAATTATCGTATTGTATTCGGTAGTCACGTCAACAGTAACCATACATATTGAAATAGCTGGGGGCAAAACCTCTCCAATGGTTGCATTTGTTGTTCCTTTACATCCACCCGCATCTGTTACAACAACATTGTAGTTACCTGCTACAAGGCTATCTATGCTTGAAGTAGTAGCGCCATTCGACCATAAGTAAGTGTATGGAGTTGTGCCTCCGCTATCAGATACACTAATTGATCCCATAACACCAGTAGAGCAATTTACATTTACAAGTGAAGAAATTGTAGCAACCGGACCGGAAGCATTACTTACTGAGGCATCAATAGAATCCTTACAGCCGTTGTGGTCTGTTACTAATACACTGTATGTTCCCGCAGCAATACTTGAAATAGAGGTTGAGGTTGCTGCCGTACTCCATGCATAAGAATATGGCGCTGTACCACCCGAAGCAGTAACAGAAGCGCTTCCATCAGATACACCACAACCTGCCTGAGTTGTGCCAGTTATTAATGCTACAGGAGCCGGTGAAGTGATTGTAAATGATTTTACAATGCTGCAACCTCCGCCATCTGATACGGTTACCTGGTAAGGTCCTGCCTGAAGGCCACCGATACTTGCTATAGTTGAACCATTTGACCATATATAATGATATGGCTTGGTACCGCCACTTACAGTAATACTTACTGATCCGATTGACTGACCACTGCAATTATTATCAACTACTGTACTTGCTGATATTGTCGGGCCATTAGTATCACTCACCGTAACAGCCTTGAATGATGAACATCCGTTTTTATCTGTTACTGTAATAATATATACACCTGCGCCTACGCCACTGTCTTTATTGGTTGTGCTACCATTGTTCCATGAATAGCTGTAAGGAGTGGTACCACCCGTTACACTTGCAACTGCCATACCCGTATTAATACCACAATTACTTGAAGTAACTTTTACTGTAATAGCTGGTGCAGTAGAAGCATTAATAACCAGGTTTGTTATAGTTGTACAATTATTCGCATCTGTTACTGTCAGAGTGTAGTTTCCAGGTGCAAGCGCCGTTGCAGTTTGAGTAGTTTGTACCGGTACACTATTCCATGAATAGGTATATGGAGCTGTTCCACCACTGGCATTCGCAATCCCCTGGCCATTCGATTGGCCGCAGGTTGTGTTTACAGGTATTGTACTTGCACTTAGTGCAGTTGGCTGCGTTACGGTTGCAGTTGCAAAACCGGCACATCCAATGGAATCGTTTACAGTAACTGTATAGGTTCCCGCGCAAAGTGCTGTTGCCGATGCTGTACTTTGAGGAGGTGTAGTGCTCCATGAATATGTGTAAGGAGATATTCCACCAACAGGGGTTGCCATTGAAGTACCATTACAAGAACCATTACACGTTACATCGGTAGTAGTTAAGTTAACGGTAATTGCTTTATCTACAATTACTTTAACGTATACAGAATCGGCACAAGCGCCATTTTTACCTACTACTTTGTATGTTGTTGTAACTGTTGGGGTTGCATTTACATTTCCACCTGTGGTTACATTTAATCCTGCGGCAGGGCTCCAAAAATAATTTGTTGCACCGGTTGCTTTAATATTAACTGCACCGCCGCCGGCACAAATTCCGGGCGCTGAAGGAGTAACAGATAAAGTTGGTACCGTGTTTACCACAACACTTACTGAATTCGCACCGGTACATCCTGCAGCAGAAGTTCCGGTTACTATATATGTAATTGAAGTGGTTGGTGTTGCATTGACACTTGCGCCTGTTGATGTATTTAAACCTGTTGCAGGAGACCATACATAGCTTACAGCAGTACCGCTTGCAGTAAGGCCTACTGAATTACCAATACATATTGAAGGTGCAGAAGGACTAATATTAACAGTAGGTGCGTTGTTTACCACAACCACAACTGTTTGTGTACCCGTAGCAGTACCATTTGTTCCCGTAACCGTATATGTAGTTGTAAAAAATGGGTTTGCATTTACTGATGAACCTGTGGTAGCACTCAAATTGGTATTTGGAGCCCATGTGTAGGAAGTGGCTCCAGTTGCCTTAAGTGTTACGCTGCCACCTGCACAATATGAAGGGTTAGCAGGGGTAATAGTAATAGGCACCTGAGAAAGGAACCTCATATTATCAACTTTTAATGTTGAGCCTACTGCAATTGAAGGGAGGCCGTTTCCACTACCGCTTTTATTTGAATATGATGACTGAATGTTAATCAGCACAGTGTCAGGAGTAAAACTGGAAACCTGGAATGGGTAATCTTCTTTCACGTAACTGCCCCCGGTTCCATTTAGATATATATTAAATTGCTCTTGGTTAGAAGTACCATTATGAATATTAAGAAAAACTACTGCAGTATCACCAGGATATGCAGCTGAAGGGGTGTACTTATAATAAAATTCAAGGGTATCTTTTGTCATTGTGTAAGGCAAGCCCCCATGTGGCCCGTTGTTATTACTGTTGGTACCACTGGTAATTCCCTGCGGGCTGACATTTCCACCACCGCAACCACTGCAAGGCCCGGTAGTTAACTGTACTGCATACTTTCCTGCAAAGGCATCGGTGGTCCTTGATGCATTGCCACTATCAGAGCCTTCATATACGTTCCATCCCTGTATAACAACATCGGAATCGCTTTTCCAGTTTTCAAAATCGCCATTAAAGTTAGTAGGCTGGGTTGCCACACCTGTAAAGGTAACGCTATCAATCTGGAAAACACTACCCGGCGCCCAACCACTACTATTATTGTTATGTTGGTTAGTTACCCTGACTGAAGAAGCAAAGGCAAAAATTACTGTATCAGGGGCTGCTGTAAGTGCAGGTGAGAACAATTGAGAGAACAGTTGATACGAGCTGGTTGTATCGTATATTAAATATTCATATTGCCCAATTGTAGCGCCGGCTTTTTTAAATACTACAAAAACAAGTGCACTATCCGCTGCTTTTTTAGTATAGGTATAGTATAGTCTTATACCCTTAGGCATTCCGCTCATAGCAGCACCACCTGTATTTCCTCCGCTTCCACCACCAGGGTTTCCAATAGCAGCATATGAGGCAACAGTATCGGCACCTACTTTGGTCGTTTTTAACTGAACTGCATAGTTTCCATGGTATGCATTTGTAGTTCTGGTTACATTAATAATCGGAATAGGACCATTTCCGTTATTTCCATCGTTAGAGCTTTGATAACCGGTAGGATCCTGGTAATTGTAAATTGTCCAGTTCTCAAACCCCGGATTGGGAATTGAATTACTTTGAGCAAAAATTGTTCCCGCTGCAAATAAAGCAGCACTTGCAAGTAGTAATTTATTCATGAATTATAGTAGATTATTTATTCGTTATTACCTGATTATGAGATTCGTCCGAATTATTTTTGCTAATATATATCAATTTTTTGAAAATGTTCTCATAATAAGCGAAAATTGGTCGCATCCTTAAAATACTCAGACACCAGATTCCTATAATTTGAGCACCCTGTTACACTATGAAATTGTTATTTTTGAGCCATTATCCTGATATAAAATGGCAGAAACTGAGAAAATAACCGTATCGACTATGGCCGAAATGGCTGCTAAAGGCGAAAGCCCCGAAGTTTTATTTTGGGTTGGCTGTTCGGGTAGTTTCGATGACAGGGCTAAAAAAATAACGGTTGCTATTGTTCGTATTCTGCACCATGCGGGTATAAAGTTTGCGGTGTTAGGTACTGAAGAATCCTGCACCGGCGATCCGGCCAAACGTGCAGGTAATGAGTTTCTTTTTCAAATGCAGGCCATTAATAACATTACCATATTGAATGGATATAACGTAAAGAAGATAGTTACGGGTTGCCCCCATTGCTTCAATACTATAAAGAACGAATACCCTTCATTAGGTGGGAATTATGAAGTGATGCACCATACCAGTTTTATAAACGACCTTATAAAAAGCGGCAGAATAAAAATTGAAGGTGGTTCGTTTAAAGGCAAAAAAATTGTTTTTCACGATCCTTGTTATTTAGGCCGCGGTAATGGAATATATGAAGCGCCAAGAGAAGTTATTGTAGAATTGGATTCTCAGTTGGTAGAGATGCAACGCAATAAGCACAAAAGTTTCTGTTGCGGTGCCGGTGGCGCACAAATGTTTAAAGAAGCTGAAAAAGGCAACAAAGAAGTGAATATTGAACGTACCGAAGAAGCTATGAAGACCAATGCAGAAGTAATTGCAACGGGCTGCCCATTTTGCATGACGATGATGACCGACGGAGTAAAGCATTTTAACAAAGAAGCCAATATAAAGGTGCTTGATGTGGCTGAATTAATTGCTGAAACTGTTACAAAGAAATAGAACACGAATGACACAGATTGAACGGATACTCGCTGATATTAATCCGTGTAAATCTGGTCAATAATTTAATAGTAGGTTATTTCCCTTATAGTAACCTGATAGGCTTTACCATTAGAATACATAGTTCGCCTATTCCAGTTCGACTGTTTATCATATTTATACTCATATTTAAATATAGTGGGGTTACCATCTCCCATATATGATGATCCTTCAATAACATCTCCATTCTTATTATACTTGTACACAATATGAGTCAGTAATTTATTACTGATATGGGTCACCGCTTTTCCATTTGCATATCCTGTTTCCATTTTTGTGCCTAAAAATGATTTAAACTCAATTTCATTACCAGCCAGATCGTACCCGTATGTTTCATATTGTTCCACTTTTCCCGTTGAATCATATTCCTTCCACTCTATCTTGTTCCCATTTTTGTCATATTTATATAAATCCTTATTATAATGGTTTCCGTTTTTACTATAATATATTGATCCTGTTATTTGATTTTTCTCATTAAATATAAAAGCAATGCTGTCATACAATTGCCCATAAGTATCAATACTATATTCAACAATTACATCTAATGTAGTATCATATTTAAATATTGTCACCGTAGTATGGGTTATCCTATCATCACCTGTTATTTTTTCTTTCTTATCAATAAGGTTCCCATTATTGTCGAACCTATAATAAGTATCAGACAGAGGAATAGAGTCATTGTTTATATTGCCCTTTTTATCAAGTGAGACAGGTGTAACCTCTCTAACTAACTTAACCTTGCCCTTTAGATTCATTCTCTCAAGATCGCTTTTTCTATTTTGTGCAAAAACAAAATGAGTTATTAAGATGGAAAACAGTATGCAGTATGTATAATTTCGTTTCATTTAAAAATACTTCCTATAAAGATACAGTAAAAATTACTATTTTGGTTATACTAATTCTGTGATATGGCTGAAATGAAAACCACAAAAAACAATAAAAGTGTTGATGCTTTTTTAAACACTATTAAAGATGAGCAAAAGCGCAAAGATGCTTTTACCATTCTGGAGCTAATGAAGAAAGCGACCAAGAGCGAACCCAAAATGTGGGGCACTGCAATTATTGGCTTGGGTGAACATAGCTACAAACTGGCCAGTGGAAAAGAAAATGAATGGTTCCAGATTGGGTTTGCATCACGTGCTAAAGATTTTTCACTCTACCTGATGGGTGAAAAAGCAGATAAATTCCATGCCTTGCTTGGGAAATTAGGCAAACATTCCATGAGTAAAGGTTGCCTTTATGTAAACAAAATTGCCGATGTTGATACCAAAGTGCTGCAGCAGCTGTTTGATTTACAGGTGAAGGTTTGTAAGGGGAAATAGTATCCTTTCAGTCTACCAACTTGGTCTGAAGTTCTTCTCATACTCCGTGACTTTATGCGGAGAAGTAACAATAGTTTCTTTCAAAGATTTATATTTTTCACCTGTAAAAGTATAGCGTGCTTTTATAGTAAAATCAAAATTATCCATTTGTTTTGTTAATGGTTTAACTAAAGCCAGTGCAGAAGATGTATCATCTCCGTAGGTTGAATCAAAGTCTGCTTTAAGGTAGTCTCCATACGTTGTAATAATTATATCAGGAAACTTTTTGTTCAATTGAGAGGAATCAATCTGTTGCTTGGAATCCCAGGTATTCCGACGTGTATCTTCTCTCGCTACATCCTCCCGCTCAAGTACTATTTTAAATGTATTACCAGAAACAGAAAAAACATAGGCTTTAGTAAAATAAGGGCCGCCGGAACCGCCGGTACACTCACCTATATAGCAGCCAACGTTACCTGAACTGTATTTAAATGGGTGAATCTGTGGAACAGTCTGGAACATACCATAATATCCAATAGCCGGATTAAAAGCTTGTAAGACCCATTTATTATTTTCTTCCGTAAAAAGTGCTAATCCCATGAAAGCACTGTTAAATCTTCCCGTCCGAAAGAAATCGCCATCACAAATTCTTGTACCAAAAGAAACGATTATGTTTCTTTTTCCATTATCCATAATTAATACAGTATCTGCAACACGGGTTTCATTACTATCCTTAAATGGAAAAACATCGCCAGCACTGTCGCTTTCCCAACCAAAGAAAGTGTGCTTAGTACAACGTTTGCAAGACCATGCTTCGAATGATATTGAATCTGTATTACTTGTCCACAATTTATAATAATTGCCCAGGAATAGTTTTTTTAACGCACTATCAGCACTGAATGGTTCTTGAAGAATAACATTTCGAAATGTATAAAGATCGTACGGTATCTTTTTTTGTACTATTGACGTATCTCCCGCAGAAGTAGCTATAGGGTGTCGGCTTACTTCAGTATCTGCATTACTTTTTACGGCTTTAGAATTTGCACCACTTGTTTGCAAAGAATCTTTCGAATGATTTCCACTCCTATCATTTTTCACAACATGAGAATTACATGCAATGAGAATAACTAAAAGTGGCAGGTATATAAGTGGAAGTTTCATTATTCAAATATCCTTAAAAATCTGATAATTAAATAATTGCCTTCGCAATCTCTTCAGGCTTCAATTCAGGAAATGCGGTTTTGTAAATAGTTGCCGAATTTCTTTTCGCTACTCCGTGGTCGTAGCTCTTATCGTAATAAACTAGACTTATTTCGCAAGCCCTCTTCAAGTCACCATTATGTATGGCTTCAATAGCAGCCTTGGAGTGTTGGAAGCCTACACGCTTCCGTATTTTTTCTATCGATTCAATTAATTCTTCTTTTGAATATTTGCCGTAGGCTTCAACTAAGTATTCTACTCTTTTCTCCAGGGGAAGATCCACATAATACACATTAGCTGCACGCATCTGAAACCATAGGTCATTCGGTATAATCCGCTTGCCAATATTCTGGCTTTCATCTTCCAGCCATATTTTTTTCTCAGTAGGAATATTCAATAACGAAACGGCTAATTCATTCTCAAACATCTCTTGTGTAGGTGGTGGCGTTTCACCCAATGTGCCAAATGCAGATCCTTTATGGTGTGCAATTTCTTCAAGGTCAATTATAGTTTGCCCGAGCTTTTCAATTTCTTTTAATATCAATGTCTTTCCTGAGCCTGTTCTGCCAGCCAGTATCTTTAATTCACGCGGTTGTTTAAATGTTTCAAGAACCATCCTGCGGAATGACTTGTATCCGTCCTTTAGTGTAAATACCTTGAAGCCATACCATTCAAATAACCATGCCATACCACCGCTGCGCATACCACCTCTCCAGCAGTGCACTAACAATGTACCCGTATTCGAAACAGTTTCCGCACTTCGTAAAAATTCTGAAAACTTCGGGCTCACCAGCTCCATACCTTTCAACATAGCAGGTTTTTTGCCTTCCTGTTTATATATGGTGCCAATAATTGCACGTTCCTCATTACTGAATAGGGGAATGTTAACTGCACCCGGTATATGGCCATGTTCAAATTCAGCCGGGGTTCGTACATCAATTACCGGATGTTGCTTTGAGAGCTCTAAAAATTCCTGGACTGAAACAGATCTCATGACGGAACCTTTTCTGTTTTCTTAATAAAGTAATAGACAGGCAGGCCCAGTAAAACAATAATAATTCCGGGCCAGGTATGGTTTCGAGTACTTACATCAACCAATAAGTCTATACTTATAGCCACCGCAATTAGTATATACAGCGCAGGTAGCACAGGATAGGCAAATACTTTATACGGTCTTTCTGCATTGGGCTGTTTTTTACGAAGTACAAATATTCCGCCAATGGTGAGCGCATAAAACAGTAAGGATGCAATGGTAATATAATCAAGCAGGTCGCCATACCTGCCGGAAATACATAACACGCATGCCCATATACATTGAAAAACCAATGACTTAGCCGGCACACCTTTACTGTTCAGCTGCATGGCTTGCTTAAAGAAAAGGCCATCCTTCGCCATAGCATAATATAACCGTGCACTTGATAGTGCGATACCGTTAATGCAGCCAAAGGTCGATATCATAATAAGTGCTGCCATAACGTATGTTGCTGAATTACCCAGCATAACAGAAACAGCTGCAGTGGCAACCCTTTCGTCTTTTGCGTATTGTATACCCTGATGTATTACATCGGTTCCTGTCGGGCTACCATGTAACGGCAGAATAAGTAAATAGGTAATGTTGACCAATATATACAGTACACCAACTGTAAGCGTTCCGAACAAAAGCGATAAAGGAATATTACGTCCCGGTTTTTTAATTTCAGCAGAAATGAAAGTAACATTGTTCCAGGCATCGCTCGAAAATAATGAACCTACCATTGATACACCCATAACAGCAATTAAAGCCATTCCAGTAAGTGGTATAACGCTGCCATCTTTAGCAACTGTAGAAGCATTCCACATATTCTGAAAATTTTCTTTTATAAAATGTCCATTGCATGCAAGCACCACACCTACAATAATTAATGCGGCAAGTGCCATAAGCTTAGTAGATGTAAATACGCCTTGAATAAGTTTACCACCCTCAATGCCCCTTGTATTTATAAATGTAATAATGCAGACTATTGAAATAGCGAGCACCTGCCCCGCTGATATTTGTATAAAACCAAGATCGAGCAAAATATTACTGAGGCCCAATGAAGGAAAGAATACAGCAGTGAACTTGGCAAAAGCAACACCTACTGCAGCCAGAAAACCTGTTTGATTTACCATAAAGCATGTCCAGCCATACAGAAAACCAACTGTAGGACCGTACGCTTCTTTCAGGTACACATATTGTCCACCTGCTTTGGGCATCATGCCAGCCAGCTCTCCGTAGCTCAAGGCTGCCATTACGGTTACAATAGCGCTTATTATCCATGCAAGTAATAAGTAACCCGGTGAGCCCAATTGCTGCGACATGCCTGCGCTCACAATAAATATACCCGACCCTATCATAGAGCCGGCTACTATCATAGTAGCATCGAAAAGTGAAAGTGTTTGCTTAAGGCTGTTTGTGTTTTCCATTCAGTTTTAAAACGGCGAGAGAGGCTGAAAGTACAAAATTTTAGAGGAGAACTGGCGTAAAATAAATAACCCCTGCCAATGGCAAGGGTTATTTGTAGGTACTATATTAAAATTATAGCTGCTTCACTTTCTCCTTATGCTTCTTCACTTGTATGCGAAGCGCATCGGTTGACTCAGTAACCGCTTCTTCAAATGACTTGCATTGCTTTTTGGCAAACAACTCACCTGTTTGGGTATGAATTTTTATTTCAGCAACTTTATTGCTTGTGTCCTTTGATTTTTCAAGGCGAAGGAATACTTCACCTCCCATCACACCATCATAATAGTGTCCCAGTTTATCAACTTTTTCCTGGATAAAATCGAGTAGCTTTTGGTCTGCATCGAAGTGGATGGATTGAATTTTAACTTGCATGATTCTTGGTTTTTATAGTTAGTAATAAGTGAATTATCCTCTAGGGTGTGCCTGCTTATGCACACGCTTAAGCTTTTCTAATGTATTGTGGGTATACATTTGGGTGGCCGATAGGTTGGCATGGCCCAATAGTTCTTTTACTGCGTTAATGTCTGCTCCGTTATCTAATATGTGTGTTGCAAAAGTATGCCTCAGTACATGGGGGCTTTTCTTTTGCAGGGTTGTTACCTGTCCTAAATATTTTTTAATTATTCTATACACCTCTTTATCATAAAGCCCCGTATTGTTCTCATTCATAAAGAACTGTTCTGTATCCAGCCCCAATTTTTTCTTTTCATTCCTGTATTCCTCAATATACTTTTTCATGAAAGGAGATAGAGGTATAACTCTTTCCTTACTCCTTTTACCCAATACCTTTATAGTAAGGTTATATAAATTCACATCCACATCCTTCATTGAGATAAGCTCTGCACGACGAATGCCTGTAGCGTAAAACATTTCCAGGATAAGATGATCTCTCATACCTTCATACCCTTGCGGAAATTCAACCGTTTTGAAAAGAGTTTCCATTTCCTTTTTATTCACAAATACCGGCAGGCGCTTAGGTGTTTTAGGGCTGATTATCTTTTGCATCGGGCTAACTGTAATAGCGCCCTCACGCAATAAGAATTTATAAAATGTTCTGAGTGTTGAAGCTTTACGGATAACGCTACGTGCTGCAATTTTTTCCTGCATCAACTCTGCCATCCACGAACGTATCATTGGCGTAGTGGCTTCTTCTATCTTTTCAATTTCGTAAGTGTGTTTCAGAAACGCTGCAAATTGTTCGGCATCATTCCTGTAAGAAATAAGTGTATGTGGTGAAAACTTCTTCTCGAACCGTAAGTATTCCAAAAACTTCTCCAGCATCATAATCCCTTCTTGTTTCTCTTAACGAAGATAAGATTAAAAGGTTGCGTTAACAAGTTTTTTAACGAAAATTAGCACCTACCTTCGGTAAAGCACCATAAGCCTCTGGTCACTATAGGTATTGCCTGCTTTAAAGTAGTTTTTAAGGAGGCCATATTGCTGAAAACCTGCTTGTTCGTATATTCTGTTAGCGCTTGTATTTGTTGCTACAACGCCCAATAACAATTGCTCTATTTCAGGTATTTTAAAGGCTTCTTCTATAACCGTATTTAATAGCTCAAGACCTACACCTTTTCCACCATACTCTGCCCTGACATACATTTGAATTATGGTACCAATATGCCTGGTTTTTGGCCTTGGTTCCTGCGAGAAGCCACAAATGCCTATCAATTCTTCCCCATTAAATACGCCAATAACAAACTTACCATTTGTTTGCTGTTCTATCGATTCCTCCATTGCCAGTTTTGGCTTGATTCTTTCCTCCTGAAATGTGCTGCCGAAGTTATCAGGGTATTTTTCAAGGCACTCGAGCCTTATTTTCCTATATTCCTTTGCGTCTTTGGGAAGAAGTTTTCTGTACTGTATACTCATATTTACAAAGAGGTTTTTATTTCCAACAATTCTATCCTGTTTCCAAAAGGGTCGATAAAAGAAAAGCGGTTTTGGTCCGGTATTGGGGTTTCCTCTTTAATCGGGACATTCTTGCTCGTAAGATATTCCCTTGCTGCTTTTAAATTCTCTACTTCGAAAGCAGGGTGGCGTTTCGACCTGTTTACTTCATCTTCAGTGCCTATATGCAGTTGAATATCAGCTAATTGATACCATAACCCGCCATTGGGTATCAATGCTTCCGGCTTTGGAATTTCCGTCAGGCCAATAATATCAGTATAGAACTTTCTTGCTTCGTCTTCTTTTCCCTTAGGAATACAGATTTGAATATGATTTAAACGCTTAAAGCTTATCATAGTGGAACAAATATAGGCATAATGGCTCGTTTACTATTTTGCTAACTTTGAAGTTATAAACCAGCCCTATGCGTATTGCTATATACGGACGCCCTACCCCGGCGAACTTAAGCGAACCGGTCAAAAACATATTCGCCCAGCTCGATGAACTCAACCTGGAATATATTATACATGAAGGGTTTTACAATTCGCTGAAGGAAATCATCTCTTTTAAAAAGAAACCTGAGACTTTCAGCACTGAATT
>DATHNG010000061.1:0-10632 GCA_035486275.1 Bacteroidia bacterium | reverse complement strand
GTGGTTAAATTAACCGTTGATGATAGCAAAGATGAAATAAAAGGAAGTTTAGGTTTGAAGGGAGTTACTATGGAGCTCCTGGCAGCTTTGTTTACCTGGCTGGTTACACTTCCTGTTGGCTTAGGGTACTTTTCAATGTATCCGTGGCTTATTAACCTGGCGCTTGTTGTTGCAGCAGCTGTGTTTGTTGCAGGGCTGGTAATGTGTATTATAGCCCTGATACATCACGAAACATTCCATGAGTTTGCTAAATACGGCATTTATGTTCTTTTATATATAGTGGGTTTTGTTGTATTAGCTCTTCTTTTGCTTTTACTTTTAGGTTGAGTAATTAAATACAAGGGAGATGGAGAACAATACAAGTTTTAGAAGGCAAAAAGTAATGAAGCAATTATTTCGTTTATGTTTCCTCATGTTATTGTGTTGTTCAATGAATGTATAGGCACAAAAGGATTCTGTAAAGCTAAAGCCACTTAAATATGTATCTCTGAATGTTGGAACATCAGGACCCGAATCTAATTTTATACAATCGGCATCGACAGGTGGGCCTTCGACGGGACTAATGCTGAATAGTAATATCTATTATCCATTATATCGAAACTGGATAGGGGCAGAGGTTAAGTTGCTTTATAGCTAGAATATTAGTGTTTTTGATTATGAGGTTCCTAATTCAAACATAAATGATTGCTATTATAGTGGATGGGGGCTAGCTGGACTCTGTTTGAGTATACCAGTGAAGCATATATATTTTACAGTACAATTTTTAGCCGGTGCAATGTATTTGAATAGCCCAGAAATTGATACGCATTATTCAGAATATAGTCTTGGTGGTTGGGGTTACACTGATACAGCCTATATTAGGCATGGAGAAACTCTTGCATTTGAATACGATATAGGAATTGGAATTATCTGTGCTCCGTATGACAAATTTTCCGTTTTGTTTAATGTTGATTTTTATAGCGCAAACAGAAGCAATACAATCGAGATAGTTGATTTTGGTGAGAGATCAGGCCCTCCGCCAAGTTACACATACTCTAAATGGCATAATATTACGGAGTCTTCGATAAGAGTAAGTATACTTACTTTTTCAATCGGAATTTCGTATAGTATAGCCAATTAGAAATTGCTATCGTAAAGCCCAATATCCTTTTTGCCGATTCTTGAAGCAATCTTTACCTCTACTTTTTCACAAAGAAAAGACCTCCTACAAGTAGAAACACCCAGAAAGCAATAAAAATAAAGAATAAAAAACGGGCTATATCAGCAGCGCCTTGTGCTATACCTGTGAATCCGAAAACTGCGGCTATCAGAGCGACGATTAAAAACGCAAATGACCAACGTAACATGTGTTTGAATTTTGAATGTTAATACTTGAATTACCAATAATCAAAAAGATCGTGATTCTTATATGTCAGAACATCAATCTTTTTGACTACCGGACCAACCTTACGGGCTTGGGTTTTTTACTTTCAGCTTAATCTTTATACCAGTTTACCTGAAGCGCATCTTACGGAATGCTAAACCTTTCGATTCACTGACCAGCCTTACGGGGCTGGATTTTTTTAATTAATAAGTAATGAACATTTTATATTGTACACTTGAATTACAATAGCAAAACAACACATAGAATCAGCCCTGAAATTGAATATTCGGCGAATTCTTCTTTTTGTGTGGGTCAACTTAAAAATAAGGGTGCTCAATCTTAAATTACCGTTTACGCATCCGGTATTTATTTTCATCGCTCGGCGCCTTCAAAATTTTTCCTGCGTTATAGTAATACCAAGCCGTCAAATAAATAACAGAATTTCAACTTCATTTGCATACATCCCGACGCAGATAGCTCTGGCTTAGTCTATTTTGTTAATATCTGTTAATAAATAGACACGAATTAACCCCTACACCGTTAAAATAGTGTATATTTGCATTTATATTGCGGGGTAGAGCAGAGGTAGCTCGTTGGGCTCATAACCCAAAAGTCGTTGGTTCGAATCCAGCCCCCGCTACTAACTAAATCGAAAAAGCCCTATATTTATAGGGCTTTTTCTTTTAAGGATTACAAAACATTAAAAAATTTGCCACCTTAAGTTACTTTTCAGAACTTAATGAGTTAGTAAGGACGACACAATCACCTGTTTTTCTTATATTGCTGTATAATACCTAATGATTGACACTTTTTTAATACCTTATCGTAAAGCCAATAAATGGGGATATTGTACTGCTGATAAAAAAGTAGTTATTGAATGTAAATACCAAGCTGCAATGAAGTTTTCAGAAGGACTCGCGGCTGTATTTTTAAGTGACAAATGGGGGTATATCAATATGATTGGTGAAGTAGTAATACCTTTAAAGTACAAAAATGCCCATAGGTTTTCGGAAGGATTAGCAGCGATAAAATTAAATGGTGTATGGGGATATATCAATAAGGTTGGTGAAGTGGTTGTTCCTTTAATATATAATGATGCAAAAAGATTTTCAGAAGGACTTGCGCCCGTGTTCTTAAATGACAAATGGGGATATATTAATAAAGCTGGTATAGTGGCTATTCCTTTAAAATATGATAATGCATCGGAATTTATAGAAGGAGTAGCATTTATATATAATGGTGGATGGGGATTTATTGATAAAAAAGGAGTGGAGTATTGGACGGATTAGGAAATACACAATAATAATTCTACCTTGTAATTAAATCGAAAAAGGCTCTCATTTTGGGGGGCTTTTTAATTTCACTTTGCCCTGCATTGCAGAATAAGCGTACTTTTATGAGCAAATATGAGCAAAACACATAAATCGGGCTGGGTAAGTGTAGTGGGTAACCCCAATGTGGGCAAGTCCACACTGGTAAACGCATTGGTAGGTGAAAAACTGTCAATTGTTACACACAAACCTCAAACCACGCGTAAACGCATAACCGCAATTTTGAACGATGAAGATTACCAGATAGTGTTTTCAGATACCCCTGGTATGATAAAGCCTCACTACAAAATGCAGGAGGCTATGATGGAGAAGGTAGGCGAGGCTTTGGAAGATGCAGATATAATTATGGCAGTTACCGATACAGAAGAAATGGGTTTCAGTGCCGGTTTAATTACCAAGTTGCAACATGTTAAGGTTCCTGTAATTGCGGTATTGAACAAAGCAGATCTGAAGAAACCTGAAGAAACGGCTAAGAAGCTGGAATTGATTAAATCGCAGCTGAACTCGAAAGAGTTAATAATGGTATCTGCCACGCACGATTTTAATGTAAAAGAGCTTAAAAAAATATTGCTTCAATACTTGCCTGAGGGCGAAGCCTTCTACCCGAAAGACCAGATATCGGACCTACCGGAGAAGTTTTTTGCTGCTGAAATATTGCGTGAAAAAATATTGATATACTACCAGAAAGAGGTGCCGTATTCGGTTGAAACGCTCATCGAAGAGTTCAGGGAGACAGAAAAGATTACTTTTATACGCGCTGTTATATATGTAAACCGCCATACGCAAAAGGGTATAATAATAGGGCACAAAGGTGAGGCCCTTAAAAAAACAGCCACAGCAGCACGTAAGGAGATGGAGAAGTGGTTGAATGGAAAAGTGTTTTTAGAAGTGCAGGTAAAGGTTAAAAAAGATTGGAGAGATAGTGAGAATCATTTAAAGAATTTTGGTTATATGTAAAACAATTTGATGATTGAACGGCATTTCATCATCAAATTATCAAATCACCAAATTATCAAATTGAACTGAATTTATGTCAAGAGTAGTAGCAATAGTAGGAAGACCTAATGTAGGCAAATCGACCTTATTTAACAGGCTTACAGGTAACCGTGATGCAATTGAAGATGCAACATCGGGCGTTACCCGCGACCGCCACTATGGCAGGGTTGAGTGGAACGGTGAGTGGTTTACCTTGATAGATACCGGTGGATATGTAAAAGGATCGGACGATATTTTTGAAGCAGAGATACGTAAACAGGTTCAGTTTGCCATTGAAGAAGCTGATCTGTTGCTTTTTCTGGTAGATATTGAAGAAGGGCTTACGCCATACGATGAGACTGTAGCGGATATGTTACGCAAGAACAAAAGCAAGGAAAGGCCTGTAATTATGGTTGCCAATAAGGTGGATAACCATGAGCGTGCATCGCAGGCTGCTGAGTTTTATAGTCTCGGCCTTGGCGATGTTCATACCGTGTCTGCTATCAGTGGCTCAGGCACGGGCGATTTGCTTGATGATGTAATGAAGCAATTGATTACCCGGAATGATGAACACTATGATGAAAGCTTACCGAGGATTGCTGTAGTAGGCAGGCCAAACGTAGGTAAGTCGTCGCTTATAAATGTGCTGATGGGCGAGGACCGCCAGATAGTAACTGAGATTGCCGGCACCACGCGCGATGCAATTGATATGCGTTTCACCCGTTTCGGGCACGATGTTTTATTGGTTGATACTGCCGGCGTACGAAAGAAATCGAAGGTACATGAAGATATAGAGTTCTACTCGGTAATGCGCAGTGTAAAAGCTATTGAGCGCTGCGATATATGTATTATAATGATTGATGCTACCCAGGGTTTCGAGCAACAGGATATGAGTATATTTTCACTTGCCGTTAATAATAATAAGGGTATAGTGATCGTAGTCAATAAGTGGGATTTGATGGATAAGCAAACCAATACAGTTGATTACTACAGCGAAATGATCCGCACGAAACTGGCGCCTTTCCGCGATGTGCCAATTGTATTTACATCAGTACACGAAAAGCAAAGGCTTATGAAGGTATTGGAAACAGCCATGACCGTGCATGCTAACCGTTCCAAGAAAATACCTACTTCAAAGCTGAACGAGGCTATGTTGCCTATCATAGAGCTGAACCCGCCACCTTCATACAAAGGAAAGTACATTCGTATAAAGTATCTTACACAATTGCCTGTGCCGTATCCAACCTTTGCTATATTCTGTAATCTGCCGCAATATGTGCAGGAGAACTATAAGCGTTTCCTTGAAAATAAATTCAGGGAGAAGTTTGATTTTACGGGCGTACCGGTGAACATTTTCTTCAGGAAGAAATAGGTTATTTCTCTGTGAATCTTCGTGTTGAATTTGCTCCGTGAGCTTTGTGGTTAAGTTTTACCACAAAGAACACTAAGTAAACGGCCCGCTAAGGACACAAAGTATAGTTCAACTTTATCCCCAATTGATTGTGAATGAAATGTTCGTTGCAATTAATTGAGAGATTTTATGTTTTGTAATTTTATGCAATTAAAAATTACAGTGTGCATACCAATCGCCTAATAAACGAAAGCAGCCCTTATCTTTTACAGCATGCGCATAACCCTGTCGATTGGTATTCGTGGGGCGATGAAGCCTTTGCAAAAGCCAAGGCCGAGAATAAGCTGGTGCTGGTAAGTATTGGTTACTCGGCATGCCACTGGTGCCATGTAATGGAGCATGAGTCGTTTGAGAATGAAGAGATAGCGGCCATTATGAATGATTGCTACGTATGCATAAAGGTTGACAGGGAAGAACGCCCAGATGTTGATCACTTGTATATGGATGCTGTGCAGATAATATCAGGCAGAGGTGGCTGGCCACTTAACTGTTTTGCATTGCCCGATGGCAGGCCTGTTTATGGCGGAACCTATTTCCCTAAGGATAATTGGAAACAATTACTCCTGAACCTGTATGGACTTTATAAGAACGAAACAGATAAAATGTTAGAGTTTGCACAGCAGTTGCAGGAAGGTATTGTAGCCATTAGCAGGATACCCGATATTGCACCTGTGGTTGAAAAAGCTGATTTTAAAACCATAGAAGAGTTTACCGGAAAGATTGCTGATTCATTCGATACAGCTTTTGGTGGATATAATTATTCGCCTAAGTTCCCTATGCCCAATAATTTGGAATACCTGTTTTACTACTCCTATGTATTGAAGAAATCGGGCAGAAGTGAAGAAGCAAAGAAAATAGAAGAGCATGTTTACCTTACGCTCAATAAAATGGCAATGGGTGGCATATACGACCCTGTTGAAGGCGGCTTTGCTCGTTATTCTACCGATTCAATCTGGAAGGTACCGCATTTTGAAAAGATGCTATACGACAACGGGCAACTAATGTCCTTGTATGCGCATGCATATATGGTTAACCCGAAGAAGCTTTATAAAGATGTTGTGTATGGCATACACGATTTTGTTTCTGCCCAGCTAACCTCACCTGAGGGTAGTTTTTATTCAGCATTAGATGCAGATTCGGAAGGTGAAGAGGGTAAATATTATGTTTGGCATAAAGAAGAATTACAGGAGTTACTTGGTGATGATTTCCCACTCTTTGCTGCCTATTACAGTGTTACCGATAAAGATGTTTGGGAAGAAGATAAGTTTATTCTGTTTAGGAAATTGAGCGATGAAGTTTTTTGCGAACAACAAGGTTTTTCATTAGAAGCGCTTGATGCGAAAAATAAAATCTGGCTCAGAACACTGGCTGAAAGACGCAAGAAAAGAGTGCTGCCTGGTTTAGATGATAAAACACTTGCATCGTGGAACGGGTTAATGCTGAAAGGATATGTGGATGCATTCAAAGCTCTTAAAGAGCCTTTATTCCTTACTGTTGCATTGAGAAATGCTGACTTTATAGCTAAGAAATTGATTAAAGAAGACGGCTCGCTCTATCGCAATTATAAAAATGGAAAAGCTACCATCACTGCATTTTTAGAGGACTATGCCCTGGTAGCAGATGCATTCATTGCTTTGTACCAGGTAACGTTTGATGAAAAATGGCTTGATCTTGCAGATGGTTTAACTCAATATGCCTTGGCACATTTTCACGATTCAGAAAAGCATTTGTTCTATTATACATCTGATGAGCAGAAGACCATTATTGCACGCAAAGCAGAAACAAATGATAATGTAATATCATCGTCTAATTCTGCTATGGCCCATGTATTATGGAGTTTAGGACATACACTTGGCAAAACCAATTATACTGAAATTGCTGAAAAAATGCTTAACGTGGTTAAAGACAGTATGGCTGGTTATCCGCAAGGGTATACCAATTGGGGTATGCTGGCCTTGCATCAATATTGTAAGTTTTACGAGGTTGCTATTGCAGGCAGGCAGTTCCCGATGTTCCGCGACAGGTTGAATTCGGTATATATGCCTAACAAAATAATTCTGGGGGCTGATATAAAATCGCACCTTGACTTGCTTAAAGGAAAGCTTGTAGGAGAAAGAACCTTACTCTATGTCTGCGAAGATAAAACCTGTAAAATGCCTGTGAGTTCGGCTCCGGAAGCTATTGCACAAATCGAAAAAGTTATATGAGCAGAGCCAGGGTATTAATGTTTTTGTTCGTGTTCTTTCTGTCATCAAGCGCAATGGCCCAATTAGCAGTATTTCAAGATGATGAAGATATTATTACACCCTCTTTTCGGTACGATATGATCAAACTGGAAAAAATTGCAAGTATTACTATTCAATATGAATACAAGCCCGATGGGCAAGGGATAATTGATGATGGTATTGTTAAGGTATTTCATTTCGATAGCATCGGAAGGTTAAAAGATTCATATTTTACTATCAAGCAAACCAGGGATAGCTGGGACACTATAAAAACCAGGTATTATTATGACGACTTCAACCACCTGATAATTAAACGCACAAACGAAGGTAATTTTTACGATACATGGTATTACCGATGGTACCCTGACGGGAAAATGAAAAAACGTGCACATGTGCGTGAAGTGCCAATGAATATGGCAGATGATGGATTGTTCAGGATAAGTACACAGACTGTTTTATCGGCCGATAGTTTTGCGTATGTTCAGTACCCAAAGCAATTGCAGCGTTACGGCTATAATGAGGAAAATAAAATATACGAAAAAACTATTTCTTACCTTGATGATAAGCAACGTATGACAAGCCGTAATTTTAAGTACGCTGTTGGTTGGTTATATAGTAATGTTGAGTTGAAATATGATAATGACAACAGGGTTACAGAATACACATACACCGGGAATATGAATGGTGATATACACCAAACTGTAAATATTACATATGACCCCAACGGAACCATTTCATTGAAAAAGCTATTTGATAGTGGTAAACAAACCGATAATATAGAGTACATGTACGATAGTAATACAGGGCTTATAACAAACGAATTAGACAGAAGTCTGACCAAGCTGACAATTAATATTGCGCGGTTTAGTTATGAGTTTCGGTAAGTTTGTTATTCTTTGGGTCTCCAGTTCTCATCGAATTTTTTAAGCCACCACCCAAGGTTGCCAACATTAATATTGAGCGTGTTCCTCTTGTTACTACTGCTATTTATGTTATCAACAATAAGGCATAGTGAAATTAGAAGTTCTTTATCTACATTATGATCAGCATAAATCTTAATGTTTTCCCCATCAAACCAGTTTACCATACTTTCTTCCCAATAGGCTATCTGAATGTCATTTTTAAATACCGAGTATTTGGTACCGAAGTGGGCGTATATGTTGTAAGTGTCATTGCCATCAATACATTGATATTGTAACTTCCAAAAGGATGTTGTGGTAAACGTCAATGGTTCCTTGTCCCTTACTGTAATGGTGAATAGTGGTTTTATCCAGAAATTCTCCTGGTCTAAGTCAATTATAGTACTGCCTTCAGGAAAGGTTAATACATGTAGGCGGGCTAGCCAGGTGAATATCTCTTTCGATGCTGTCCATTGCTGCGTACCATTTAAGTAAACAGCATACTTTTCCCCGATTGATATTGCTTTGCGGTTAATATCTATTTGCATAGGATGTGGTTTTAGAGAATAAAGATAATCAATCCTTTTTTTGTTAAAGAATGTTATACGCTTGTACCGCTATGGTATAATCTTTCGTTCTTTATTGAACCTTTCATTATCTCTGTTGTATTAGCTTCTGTAAACTAAATTCTATCGAATGAAAAAACTTATCATGGCCTTTATTTTAACTAGTTCAAGCTTGCTGGCACAAAAGGCTGAGAAAATATACAGCATAACCGTTCAACCGCGTGATGATAAATTTTATACCGAACAGGCAAGTTTATGGAAAGCAGAAGTAGCCAAAAAGCCAAAGGATGCCGAAGCATGGGAAAACTATTATCTGGCTACACGGTACGCAAGCCATGCCTATGAAGCAAATAGTGATAAGCAAAAAACTATGGAAGAAATAGTAAAGGGTATGGAAAAGAATGTGCCTAATACCTTGCCTTATTACCATTGTAAATTAAGTGTCAATGGCTGGCCTAATAAGGATACTGCCTCTTCTTCAATTATTGCAAAGGCATTGGCTATTGACCCAAATGACAGGGTTATTCTGACAGACTATGTAGTTTATTGCGAGCTGACTGGTAAAACAGCTAAGCTGAATGAAGTTGCCAGGAAGCTTTATAATACCAATACGTATGCACAGGGTGTTCTTGAAATGGGATATAATATTTTAATGTCGGCTGATAAGAATGCAATTGTGTTTACCTGGGGTGATAATGATACTTTTCCGGAATGGATGTTGCAGGAAGCAAAGGGCATGCGGACAGATGTATCTGTTATAAATATACCCCTATGTTTTAACCACCCTTATTACCTGAAAAGGATGCTATTGCAAAAGAATATTACCCTTTCTGATGATTTCTGGAATCGTGAGCAATCAGCTAAAACTACTACCGATCTTATTAAGATGCTGGTGTTGGAAATAAATAAAACAAATCCTTCTGTACCCATTTTTATGGCAACAACCCAAAGCCTTGAAAATGTTTTCCCTGATAGCCTTTATTGCACCGGGCTTACCTATTTCTACAGCACAAAAAGGATAGACAATATGGCAAGGCTCAGGAATAATGTCGAGAATCATTTTCACCTCGATTACCTGAACGGTACCTATAATGACAATTCGGTTTCAGCCGACCTTATAGACCAGTGCAACGAGTTATATGTAACACCATTTGCCTTGCTCTATAAGCACTACAGATCGATGAATGAAAGCAACGACCGTACTGAATTTTACAAAAGCTTTGTAATGAAGTATGCAGCCAGAATAGGTAAGGAGCAGGAGATGAAAGAATACCTTGAAAGCAAATAATGAGCGGAATGACGAAATATTCTCTCATGAATGACCAGGAACTGATGTTTCACCTGCAACAAGGTGAAGCATCGGCTTTTGATGAACTATATACCCGATATAGCAAAAGGCTTCTGGGGTATTTTATACGTATGCTGAATTTTGATAAGGAAAAGGCACAGGATTCGCTGCATGATGTGTTTCTTAAAATAATTGAAAAGCCTGAGCAGTTTGATAGGGCAAGGTCTTTTAAATCGTGGGTGTTTACAATAGCCTATAATACGTGCAAGAACCATTATAAGCACGATGGAGTGGTAAAGGAAGCAAAAGATGAACTTAAGCATACTACAGATGTGTTAGATGAAAAATTCTTTATAAGTATGGCTGCCAAAATGGATGCGGTTGATTTTAAGAAGGCATTGAATACCGAACTTGCTTCATTACCTGTGGATAAGAAAACAACTTTTGTACTACGTTACCAGGAAGATTATTCTATTAATGAAATTGCAGAAATAATGGAATGTTCTGAAGGGACTGTGAAATCGAGAATACATTATACATTGAAAATACTATCTGAAAAACTGAAAGTATACAA
>DATHNG010000060.1:0-4349 GCA_035486275.1 Bacteroidia bacterium | reverse complement strand
GTGTTATGTTTTGATAAGAGGCGGGAAATCGCTAGAAAAAAATAATTGTTTGCCCTAGCTTTGCAATAAGTTTCAATGATATTTGAGATACTAAATTTTAAACCCTGTATAAAATGAAAAAAATTACACTAATATTCCTTATTTCAGGAATTATTTTAAACGGTTTTGTTGTAAAAGCACAGGTTCCTGTTAGATGTGCACATGTCGTATTTGTATTGGAAGAAAATTATTCTTACAGTGAAATAATTGGTGGCTCATATTCATCATATGCACCTACAATAAATGCACTATCAAAAGCCTCAACTACGGTTAACTTTACCCAGGACTTTGCTATAACACATCCTAGTGAGCCCAATTATCTTGAACTGTTTTCTGGCAGTAATCAGGGAGTGACTGTAGATGAAAGTGGCCCTGATGCGGTAGCTCCATTTAATGATTGTAACCTGGGTTCTTCACTTATTGCAGCTAAGTTTACATTCATTGGTTATTCTGAGAGTCAACCTTCAACGGGTTGGTTTAGTGGAGATAAAAGCACTTATTATACCAAGCATTGCCCTTGGATTAATTGGATGAATGGAGACAATGGTGCTATTGCAACAATGGATTCAATTCCAGTTAAGTCTGACTTACCTTTTGCACCCGTTGGTACTTATTTTCCTGATTCAAATCATTATAGCACCTTACCCACGGTTTCATGGGTAATACCTGATATAGATGATGATATGCACGATCCCTCGACTCCTTCTACAGCTATATCAAATGGCGATAGTTGGTTGAAGAAAAATATTATGCCCCTTGTAAGGTGGGCTGAAAAACCAATAAATAATACCTTAGTTATAATAGTTTGGGATGAAGATGATGAATGTACTGGCTGTACCAATAATATTCCTTTACTGTTTTGCAGTGGAATGGTTAGCGGGCAGAATTGTTCCTTTAAAATGAATCACTATAATCTTCTGAAAACTATTGAAGATATGTATAGCTTACCCGCTTGTGGGTCAAGTTCTGGCCTTGCAGATGTTCCTACAAGTATATGGAACCCAACTGCAATAAGTTCTCTTAATGCTCCTGTGGCTGATTTAAATGTTTGGCCTGTACCTGCTAAGGAAGAGTTAAATATGAATGTAAAATCGGTTACGGAAGATAAGGTAACCATCTCTTTATATGATATTACAGGAAGAACTGTTAAAGTAATGGAATCAGAGTTGAAAGGCGGCGATAATTATCTTGCAATAAGTGTAGAGGATATTTCGAATGGAGTATATTTTTTGAAAATTACAGGTGATAATATAAATATTTGCAAAAAGGTTGTAGTAAATAAGTAGAACCGGTTTGTTTTAATGCGCAAAGTATAATTTATCACTTATATTAACTTTATGGTAGATATTTTATCTGAAAAAGGTAGAAATTTAACCGGTAGCTTCAGGTTTTTTATTGTTGTTTTTTCTTTTTTTGCGGTTGCCTTAAAAGGCCAAACGGTCAATACCATAATAGGTAATGGTAACCCAGGTTTTTCGGGCGACGGAGGATTAGCTACGGCTGCTGAAATCTATGCTCCTAACGGTGTTGCTCTGGATGACTCCGGCAATGTATATGTAGGCGATAATCTGAATAACAGGATTCGTAAGCTAAATGTTAAAACCGGAGTTATAACTACTATTGCCGGAAAAAAAACAGGCGGTTTTAGTGGAGATGGAGGCCCTGCTACTGATGCAGAACTATCAAAACCTGGAAACATAACTTTAGACAAACAAGGTAATTTATATATTGCCGATGTTTTTAACCAAAGGGTGCGAATGGTTAATAAATCTACTGGCATAATTACTACCATAGCAGGTAATGGTAACGAAGGATATAGTGGAGACGGAGGGCAAGCAACTGCTGCCTCCTTTTTTTACCCTGCTTCAGTAGCTTTAGATAATGCCGGTAATGTATACGTTGCCGACGAACTTAATAATGTAATCAGAGAAGTAAATATGTCCACTGGTATTATTACTACGGTAGCAGGTAGCGGAAATTCTGGTTACAGTGGCGATGGTGGACCTGCACTAAATGCATCAATGAATACTCCCGCTGATGTTGCTTTCGATTCAACATGGAATATGTATATTTCTGACGGGAATAATGCGATCCGGAAAGTGAATGCTACAACTGGAATAATTACAACTGTTGCCGGTAATGGAACTGAAGGATATGGCGGAGATGGAGGGCCTGCCACTGCGGCAGGCATTGACGGACCTGTTGGAATTGCCTTAGATAAATCCGGTGATCTGTTTATTGCTGATATTGATAATAGCAGAATAAGAGAAGCATCTGCCAATGGCATA
This sequence comes from Bacteroidia bacterium, assembly GCA_035486275.1. GTDB lineage: Bacteria > Bacteroidota > Bacteroidia > JABEUT01 > JABEUT01 > JABEUT01. The sequence goes on along the minus strand of DATHNG010000060.1, from coordinate 2,022 downwards.
ATTAATACAGTAATTGGCACTGGCCAGGCCGGCTTTATAGGCGATGGCGGGCCTGCGACTGCATGTGAAATTCATGGGCCGTTGTATATTACATTAGACAATTCAGGAGGTGTTTATTTTGCTGATGGCTCAAATAATAGAGTGCGTAAAGTAACCAACTTGGTCGGTATTGAAAATATTACCGATTATTTTGGAGTTAATATTTATCCAAATCCGGTTGTTGGCGGAAGTTTTCATTTGACTTTTGCCAATAAATTGACATCTTATGCAGTTGTAGGTGTTTACAGTGTTACAGGACAATGCCTCATTAATACCGAATTACTTATAAATACACAGTCAATAGAAATACCTGTAAAAAAAGATATCGCGTCGGGCATTTATTTACTCAAGATATTATTGGCTGATGGTAGTTATTGCGTGAAGAAATTAATAATTGAAAACTAGAAAGTAGTATGAAGAAAAAGAGTTCTATTGGAATCCTGACCGTGGCGGCTTTCTGCTTATTTTTTATAAATACTTCCGCACAGATACTTACCAGTCAGGATTCTGCAAACGCAGGTATCATTTCTAATGGTAAAACAACAGAAATATCAGCGTATGGAGAAGCCAAGGTTCAATATGATTTTCGTTTCAATACTGCTATTGCCAATCTTACACGGAATGTAGTTTATGGCGAGCACCAGTTTAATAATATGATATCTCTTTTTGCTGGGGTAGAAGTAGATAATGCTAAAAGCTTTGCTGTTCAGCAATGCTTCCTGAAGTGTAATATAAATAGCAATAACTATCTGGTTGCAGGATTGTTCACACCTCGTATAGGTATTATAAATGAAAATAGTATCCCTACCACCTTTAATGGTAATGACAGACCATTTGTAGAAGCATTAATAATACCAAGTACCTGGCGCGAAATTGGAATTGGTTTTTATGGAAGCTGTAAGTCAACACCATTCTATTACTCGATAGGAATTGTAAACGGCCTTAATGCACAAGGATTTTCAATGCAAAATGGGATAGGTGGAAATGGGCTGTACGAAGGTACCAATGCTTCTGCAACAAATATTGCATTAACGGGCTCATTGCTTTATTACATTGGTCATTTAAGAATACAGGCATCTGGTTATTATGGTGGCAGTGTAGGACTCAATAAGCAACAGGCGGATAGCTTACAACTTGATTACGGACCTTTTGGTTCACCGGTTGCCCTAGGAGAGTTTGATGTTCAGTATCTAACGAAGGCTTTTACATTTAAGGCATTGGGGACAATGGTTAGTATTCCTGAAGCAGATACTATTAACAGAGCCTATGATAATAATGTACCTCAGCAAATGATAGGTGCATATGCAGAATTAGGCGTAAATCTTGCTTATTTAATAAATAACAATACAGCACGCAATTTTACTGTATTTGCCCGGTACGAATACGTTAACATGGATGCTAAAACTTCTGCTGAAGGAATTAGTGATCCTACGCGCCAATTAAAATACATTATTGCAGGTATTACCTATATGCCAATAAAAGGGGTTGCATTCAAGGCTGATTACGTATTCAGGCAATCGGGGCCACCAAATCCATTATTGCTAGCTGAGTTTGCTCAGCCCGGACAATACTATACAGCAAATGGTTATCTTAATATAGGCATAGCTTATAGCATAAATTAATAAGTGCGTATCAATTCAATATTCTGTAAAATGAAAAAAAATATTTATACTTTATTAGTTGTCATAGGAGCAATATTAATTTATACAGGATGTAGAAAAGATAATGCTGGTACTCCAAAACAAACTCAAACGGCAGTTTCCAATGATACCCTTATGTATAGTTTAGCTAATTATATTATTCTACCTACTTATCAGGCTGCTGCAACAAATGCTCAATCATTATATTCAGTTTTACAGCAGTTTCAGGCTTCGCCTTCAATTACTAACCTGGCATTAAGCAAGCAGTGGTGGTTACAGGCAATCGCTTCGTATCAACTTGCAGAAGCCTATAATTTTGGCCCTTTTTTGAACAATGGAGTGG
>DATHNG010000059.1:0-10941 GCA_035486275.1 Bacteroidia bacterium | reverse complement strand
TTTAGGCATGTGACAGCTAATGCAGTTAGTATCTCTTGCAAAAGCAGGCATAGTATTACATTCTTCTTTTTCAAGTGTAATCTGTTTACATGACAAAGCACTGTGGCAATTCTTACAAATGGTATTAAAAGTATTATCGCTTACATTTCGTACATCTTCGTGTGGGTTATGACAAGTAATGCAAGTCATTGAGCCCTCATAAGGTTTTAATGAGGTTGCTTTACCTGAATTTAAACTATTCAAATAGCATTTACTCATTTTCATTCGAGCCATATGCGATGCCATAATGTATTCATTTTCCATGCCGGTATACTTTGGCATAAATACATCCATAACCTCCGACAATTTCATTCCAGGTCTGAAATCATAAAATGATTTGCCTGGTTTCAGCACAGCATTTCCTTGCAAATGGCAACGTTCGCATAAATCAACCTGTAATTCAGTTGGTAACTTTGAAGGGTTCACAATTGTATAGTCAATTGCTTTTGTTGTATCAACCCTGAATCCTAATTGCATTGCTCTTACATGCATCTCTCCTGCCCCATGGCAACGTTCGCAAGCAATACCATTAGGTACACTTTCAAACTTATTTGTAGAGCCCATTGTAAAATCAGGGTACGAGTTATGGCATGACATACATTCCAGACCAACTTCTCTGCTGAAACGTGAGTTAAACCCATCGGAAAATCCAGGAGCCAGAGCCCATTTCCCTTCTTGTGTGTAGAATGTTATGGGGGCTTGATACAAATAACCGTTCACACGATATATATGCGAGTTGGTATGCATGCCTGAACCTATTATATAATTTATCTGTTGTTCATGCCTGTAAATTGTATCACGCCCCTTTAATCTGTATTCAAGAACATAGAGACTATCATTTTTCCAGAAGGGGTGATAATAGAAATCTTTGAATTTATCATATACAATTTCATGTTTACCAAACCGGGCTGCACTCTTCTGCTTGCTCGCAATATCAAACGATTCCCCCATGCCTGTATGTGAGAAGGAGTTAAATATTGCCTGGTGACAAAGCGCGCAGGTTTGTTCACCAACATACTTTACTGTATCATTTATATTGAGGTAGTGATGTGCAGTATCAATTTTTGCTAGAAAGGATTCCTTAGCAGATTTTGTTGAGGTATGGCAATATGTAGCAGAGAACACAACAAATGACAACAGTAGAACAACAACCAGGTAACGCCCTATTCTATTCATTTACTTTTAGAATAGAATTTATTTTGTGGCGTATTTGCGCATGTGTATATTTTGGTAAATGCAATACACCATTATCTAACTTATCTATGAATAAGGATCTGCATTCAACAAGCATTTCGTTTTTCTCAGCTAATGATAATACATCAAATACCAAGTGCTGATTACCAAATTCAGGGGAATATACCTTAGTTAAAACATCGCTTATAGGCGATAAGCAAGAATGTTCGCCATTACCAAGTGTAGGGTAGTTAGTAAAGCTTTCTTCTAAAATACCATCTATATTTTTTACTTGTTTCATTGAAACAAAAACCGTAGGAAGTGCATTACGGCTAATCGCCTTCAGTATTTTTTCTACCGGTTCACCTGCTTTTATTCTATTTGTGGTAATCGAATAATACTTAGCTTCATTTATAAGAGCAATATGCGGAGGTATTTCATGCGTTCCAATTAAACACAACCAAAGCCCTTTATTCAGTTCACTCACTGAATGCAAGGGCAATACCTTTAAACTATATTCATTTATTTCTTCCTGGAATAGCACCTTTCAATTATGAATGATGGGTTATGAATTATAAGTTTTTTTAGTTCTTTGTCTTGTAGTTAAAATAGATGAACGTGTTATCCGCAATATTTCAATAGCATCTGCAACAATACTTTTATGCTCCTTTAAACTAATATATCCCGTTTCTTTTAAAAGATCAAGCCAGTATATTGATTCATCACATTCTTTTTGGGCAATAGATGATTTATGCGCAAAGTCGAGCATACTTTCAGCATTTTGTGCTTCCCGTATTAACGCACCGACTGCAGTACCACTCCTTAATAACTGCTTACTCAAAATATACTCATTTTTAGTTTCCGCCAGGTATTTGTATAACTTCACTATTCTAATAGCAAAAACAAACGATTTATCTTTTAAAACACTCTTCTTTTCACTCATAACTCATCATTCACAACTTATAACTACACTGAAATTTTTCCTTTATAAACCATTTCAACAGGGCCTTCTAACCAAACATCTTTAAATCCTTTCTTATCTTGCTTAAACCACACTCTTAATTTTCCACCCATAGTCTGTATGTCGCAATGATCTTTAGCAGTAGATTTATTTTTAGCCGCTAATACTAAAGCTGTAGCAACAGTGCCAGTACCACATGATAATGTTTCGTCTTCCACTCCACGTTCATATGTCCTAAGCAAAGGAGCAGCATTCTTCCTCATCTCCACAAAATTGACATTAATACCTTCTTTCTTAAAAGATGCGTTGTTGCGTATAGCCCTGCCCTTTTCAACCACATCGGTATGCATCACATCATCAGAGAACACAACATAGTGAGGCGAACCAGTATTAAGTACACAGTACGTTTTATTATCAAGCAAGCTATCCACATTTTTCATTTTCAACTTCACTGTATTGCCTTTAATGGTTGCTTCGTGTTTACCATCGATAGCAACAAAGTGCGCTTTATTTCCTTTAATTACTTTGATATATTTTGCAAAATGTGTAATACATCTTCCACCGTTACCACACATTGAGGTAGGCTTTCCATCAGAGTTTACATAATACATTTCAAAGTCACCCCCCCCTTTTTTTTGTAGTAACATCAAGCCATCTGCGCCAATACCAAAACGGCGATCACATAACTTAGCCCACAGCTTATAGTTATTCTCGTTAAGCTTACTATCTCTGTTATCAATTATAACAAAGTCGTTACCCGTACCCTGGTATTTATAAAACTCCAACTTCATAGGGTTATCTTCTTAAGAACCGTTTTATCTATAACCTTTTCAAATGGCTTATAGTCATCAGTGTAAGTAACTTTAAATACATTCTGATTCGATAACAAATAGTAACTATCATCCCATTTTATAAGGCGGAAAGGTGTTGTGGAGTTTACTCCATACAAAACTATTTTACCCTTACTCATTTTGTATCCCTTAAAATTTAAGGGCGATTGCCAGAATTCAACACGATAATATGCCGGATCTTTTTCGTCATCTATATTGCTCATTGATGCAATCATAGAATCGGAGCGTTCAGTTGATTTGTTCACCATTAACGAATCAATATTTTTAAGCGGAACTGTTTTTACGCTTACTAATTGATTTGTCATGACTACAATATTACTATCGTGCGATTGAATAATAACAGTAGAGTCTATTTGATCGCTAGCACTGTCATTATCTTTTTCTTTTGGCATTGCAGAGTCATGTTTTGCCACCATATTCTGTACCAAAGCCGGGGCTTTAAACGGGGCTTTATTTATTGTGAGTGGAGATGCCTTCCTGTCATCCTTCAGCTTACCTTGTATACTATCCAGCCGTTGTGATATTTTATCTTGCTGACTATTTATTTTATTCAGGCTAAGATGCAATTCACGCACCTGATGATAAAGTGCTTTTATACCCACATCAAAAACCACACCAAGTACAACCCCAGCTATTAACCCAACAATAAAAACAAGAATCCTGTTTTTCATTTAGAACGTATATACAATAAATTTGACGGTGCAAAGTTAGCAAAGTATTGCTGTTAATTATTGTTAAAGGTTTCAATGTTTAAAGGTATCTTGGCGATATTTGCATCATGAACTTATAAACGTATTATAACCATGAAAACATTCAGCAAATTAATCTCAGTATTTTCTATCGCACTAATAGGTGGAATTGCATCATTGGCGATTGATCATTATTTTATTCAAAAACAAAACAATTGGCTGGCTGAATCAAATATAAAGAACCCGTTGCCAGTAAAATTTGTCGGGCTAACTAATTCAGGGGCAGAGAGCACTACCAACTTTGTTATGGCTGCTCAAAAATCGGTTCCGGCGGTTGTCCATGTAAAATCAAAGGTGGAAATGCAGGATAACAGAGGGTACAATTCTATTTGGGATTATATGTATGGTAACCAGCGTCAGGGTATGGTTGAAGGAATGGTAGCAGGCTCTGGGGTTATTATTTCAGCAGATGGATATATTGTAACCAATAACCATGTGATAGACCAGGCAGGTAAAATAGAAGTTACCCTTAGTGACAGGCATACATATACGGCTAAAGTAGTGGGTAAAGACCCGGAAACTGACCTTGCCCTATTAAAGATAGATGCTGCTAATCTTCCTTTTATGGAATATGGTAATTCTGATGAAATGCAGGTAGGTCAATGGGTATTGGCGGTAGGTAACCCTTATAATCTTACCTCAACCGTTACGGCCGGTATAGTTAGTGCCAAAGGGCGTAATATTGATATACTGCCGAATGTAAATGAACAGGAAAAGAATATATATCCTATAGAATCTTATATTCAAACCGATGCTGCTGTTAACCCGGGTAATAGTGGTGGCGCTTTGGTTAATACCGACGGGCAGCTTGTGGGAATAAATTCTGCCATTGCTTCCAATACAGGTTCATATACAGGCTATTCATTTGCCATACCGGTTAACCTGGTTAGAAAGGTTGTGGCAGATCTGTTACAATACGGTACTGTTCAACGTGCATTCTTAGGCGTTACCATACGTACAGTTGATGACGACATTGCAAAAAGTGCCGGGCTTAATAGTACAAATGGTATATATGTGGATGCTGTTACTCCAAATGGAGCTGCTGAAGCAGCAGGCCTTAAGGAAGGAGATGTTATAACTAAAATAGGAGATCAAGATGTGAACGATGTGTCAGGCCTTGAAGAACAAATTGGGCGCATGAGACCTGGCGATAAGGTAACTATTACCCTGAACAGGGACAATAAACAGATAGAAATCCCTGTGCTTTTACGAAACATTGACGGAAATACAAGTAAAGTAGCTGCGGCTGAAAGCCCCTCATCTTTAACCAGCCTTGGAGCAGCATTTTCAGCCGCTTCTAAGGAAGAATTGAGCAAGTTGGGCATCGAAAATGGGGTTAAAGTGGTTCAACTCGATCAGGGTAAGCTAAGAGAGATAGGAATTCAGGAAGGGTTTATAATTACAAAGGTTGATCATCAGCGGGTTAGTTCTGCGGGCGATATTGAGAAGATTTTGCAGAATAAAACAGGCGGAATTTTAGTTGAAGGGATTTACCCTAATGGCACAAGGGCATACTATGCCTTCGGGGCTTAGGCCAGCAAAGGGAAAGAAAAAAATCAGGGAAAAACGTATCCCCTTTAAAATATTTTTTTCCTACATTTGCAAAACCTTAAAATTGCCCATTTAACACAACTAAAAGATATAAATGAGACAACTAAAAATCACAAAATCAATTACTAACAGAGAAAGCGCTTCCCTGGATAAGTATTTGCAAGAGATTGGCCGTGAGGAACTTATAACTGCTGAAGAAGAGGTTATTCTAGCGAAAAAGATATTAGATGGTGATGAAAGGTCACTCGAAAAGTTAACCCGCGCCAATTTACGTTTTGTGGTATCCGTTGCCAAGCAATATCAGAACCAGGGGCTCAGTCTTCCTGATCTTATTAACGAGGGCAATTTAGGGCTTATCAAAGCAGCAAAACGCTTCGACCCTACTCGTGGATTTAAGTTTATCTCTTATGCGGTTTGGTGGATTCGTCAGTCTATATTACAAGCTTTGGCTGAGCAATCACGTATTGTGCGTCTTCCTTTAAACCAGGTTGGTTCATTAAACAAGCTTAACAAAACATTTTCACGTTTGGAACAACAGTTTGAAAGAGAACCTCTCCCGGAGGAATTATCTGAAATTCTGGATCTTCCAATGGACAAAGTAAAAGATACAATGCAACTTTCTGGCAAACACGTATCAGTTGATGCGCCATTTGCCAACGGAGATGATAATAATAGCCTGCTAGACGTGTTAGTGAATCATGATTCACCACGTGCCGATAGCATGCTGATCAAGGAATCGCTTAAGAGAGAAATAGAACGCTCCCTATCGACCCTTAGTGAAAGAGAAAAAGAAGTTATCAAGTTATTTTTTGGACTTGATGTTCCCCACCCTCTTACGCTGGAAGAGATAGGTGCTAAATTTGACCTTACACGTGAACGTGTTAGGCAGATAAAGGAAAAGGCCATTCGCAGGTTACGCCATACTTCGCGAAGCAAGTTACTTAAGGCCTATTTGGGATAGCAAAATAACATTTGCTGTCATGTGTTGAAGGCCCCTGATGTTGCTATCAGGGGTTTTTTATTGCTATTATGAATACGGGTATCTTTTTCTATACCAACTCTGTTATTAACTAATGCCTCTGTTCATATTTTCCTCCCCCATTTTTAGTACTTTTGTATCACCAAAACAATTAATCCCCAAAAACACATCCGCATGAAAAAATTAACTACAATTTTTCTTATTCTTTCCGTTTCAAAGCTTATTGCGCAGACTGATGCGGCTACACCTAACGCAAATTTTGAACATTGGACACATACTTCTTCAGGCTCAGGTTATGACGATGCGAACGGCTGGAATGATCTTAACTCATCTACTTCTATTTTAGGCTCCATTACCTGCTACAAAGATTCAACAGCAGCTGATGTAAAAAGCGGAAAATATGCGGTAGAACTAGTTACAATGAAGGTATTTACCCAGGATGTACCAGGTGCTTTAACTACAGGAACAATTAACACCAGCAATCAAACTATCAGCGGTGGAATACCATATACTTCAAGGCCCGATAGTATTACAGGTTGGTATAAATATACTTCAGTAAGTGGCGATAATGCTGATGTTGAATTTTACCTGTTTGGCTCGGGCGGAAACTCTGATACAGTGGCTAAAGCTTTTTTCAGGTCTCCGAAATCATCAGTTACCAGTTATACCCGAATTTCATATCCGTTAACATATGTTTCTTCCAGTCCTGCAGTTACTGCATTATGGATATTATCTTCAAGCACAAATGCAGCAGGTGCTCAGGTTGGCAGTACACTTATTGTTGACAGTCTTGGCCTTATTACTAACCCTGTTAGTGTAAATAATATTGTAAATACGAACTCGATTACGGTAGGACCAAATCCTGCAAGAGATTTAATTACGATAAGAAACATATCAAATACAAAAACACTGAAAATCACATTGTTCGATGTAACCGGGCGCAAAATGATGACACAAAATGCAGGCATTGGAACGTGTACTATTGATATTACTGAAATACCTGAGGGTGTATATATTTACACAGTACAAGACCCGCAAAATTTAACGATCAAGACAGGTAGAATAGTTGTTCAGAAATAAACTGAATAGATATACGTGAAGAAAAAATTACTTTTTCTTATTTTATTGCCATTGTGCGCAATTTCTTTGCACGCTCAAAAAACGTTTATCCTTAAAGGATTGGTAACTGATAATACCAGTAAAGAAAGGGTTATTGGTGCAACCGTTTATGATATTAATGATATTACCGCAGGTGTTGTAACAGATGTGAACGGTAATTATGAATTGCATTTAACCCCAGGTAAGCATACCGTAGTTTGTTCATTGATAAGTATGGCTCCGGATACAGCTATAATTAATACTGACACAAACACTGTCCTGATTCATAACTTCAGCCTGCATGAACAAATGACACAAATGCAAACGCTGGTTATTTCTGCAGGAAGGTATGAACAGAAACTGGAAGATATTACAGTATCAATGGATGTGCTTAAACCTTCGCTTATTGAAAACAAAAACTCAACCAATATTAAACAAGCACTTGACCAGGCGCCTGGTTTGAATATATTGGATGGCGAAGCCCAGATACGTGGAGGCAGTGGTTTTGATTTTGGTATTGGCAGCAGGGTTGCTATTTTAATTGACGGGCTACCAGCCCTGCCTGGCGATGGTGGGCGAATTGACTGGAATTTCTTTCCATTAGAAAATGTAGAACAGATCGAGATCATTAAAGGCGCATCCTCGGTAACCAATGGTTCATCGGCCTTAGATGGAAGTATAAATATCCGTACTGCTTACCCAACTGATATTCCGTCTACCAGTGTTTCTGTTTATTCAGGCATTTATGATGCGCCACCTGTAGGCGAAAAATGGTGGAACGGTGCAGCAAATTTTTCCGGCACAAGTTTTTTACATACTGAAAAACTTGGACAACTCGACCTGGTGCTTGGTGGAATGGTGCTATATGATCATGGCTATATTGGCCCACCTTCCTACTTGCCCTTACTTGGTAAAAAAGGAAATGATACAACTGTAAGCCCTAATTCATTGGGCGAAAAAACAGGACGATTTAATTTCGGACTACAATATCATCCGAAAAATGCACCACGTTTAAATTTCGGCCTTAACGGAAACTTTGTAGAATCACACAATGTTCTTTCCCTAATATGGGAAAATGCCGATTCAGGGCTTTACAGGGCATATCCCAACACCATTATACTTCAAGATCAGAAGATATTTTACCTCGATCCGTTTATAAGCTTTTTATCTGCCGGAGGGTTTGAACATAGCTTGCGTGCCCGTTTCTATTATACCAATAACGTTATTACCGACAACCCTTCAAACAATACAACTGAGTTCTATGCCGAATACCAGTGCATTAAAAAGTTTTATGCACTTGGTGGATTGAATGTTACAGGAGGATTGGTATTAAACCAAACCCATTCAAATACTGATTCGACCAGTTATCTTGGAGTTTCGCTGCCTGCAACCGCTAATTATCTGCAAAACTATGCTGCTTATGCCCAGTTGGACAAAAAGTTCTGGGACGTGTTGAATTTATCCGTGGGCTTTAGAGATGAGAACTTCATTATTAATAACGGCAAGGTTGACTCTAAACCCGTTTTCCGCTCAGGTGCCAGTTTTAAGCTCGCGCAAGCGACCTTTCTACGTTGTTCATATGGACAAGGATATAGATATCCTTCACTAACTGAGCGATACATAAATTCACAGTTCAGTGATCTGAGCATTTTTGCAAATCCGGGTTTACAGCCTGAAACAAGCTGGAATTCTGAAATAGGCATTAAACAAGGATTTAAGATCGGTGACTTTATGGGCTTTATAGATGCTGCTGCATTTTGGCAACAATACCAGAACACTATAGAACTTATTTACGGACAATGGGGAAAACAATATATAACTCCTACCATATTCAGTTACACCCCGGGGTTTGAATATTTGAATACAGGGCCCACCCAGGTAAAAGGAATAGATGCATCACTGGAAGGTGAAGGGAAGATAACTAAAGACCTTAAAATTGATGTGTTAGGTGGTTATACATATACCTTACCTCAGGCAATGGACCCATCATTAATATTTGCTACCGATACCAGTAAAACTAAGCTATCTTACAATTCAACCAGTTCAAATACGGCAAACAATATTCTGAAATATCGTTTTCAGAATATTGCAAAGATTGATATTGAAGTGAAATATAAAGCGTGCTTTGCAGGAGGCGATTGGGTCTATTACAGCCATATGCAAAACATTGATGAGGCCTTTTATAGTCTTTCGTCAACTGCAGATTATGGTATTGCGGAATATAGAAATGCGCACACAGGTGGTATTAATGTGTTTAACGCGCGTATTGGTAAGGATTTTTCGAAAAAGCTAAAGGCTTCATTGGTTGTGAATAACGTTCTTAATTTAAGCTACTCGCTGCGTCCACTTAAAATAGAGCCGCCTCGCACATTTGCAGTTAGGGTAACCTGGAAGGTTTAAAAGATCATTTCAATACTTCCACCATCAGGCAACTCGCGCCATTTATCCAAAAGGGTTTTATATTCTTCATACATTTCAAGAACGGTATCTTCATTATAAACCGAAATTGAATCTGCCTGCCCCCTGTTACTCATTTCGGTATATACCAACGGAATAAATTGCTCTATGCTACAGGCACCCGTATATAGGGCACCTAAGGCCCTTGCAAATATTTCTGCCAGCCAGGAATCAACACCAAGGCTTTTAATAACTTCTTTATCAGATAATCTTTCAATAGTTTCACCTTGCAATATAAGGCTATAAAAACCATTTTTTACACCTAATTTCCGTTCCGTTACATAATGGGCTATATCATGAAATGGTAACTGGGCGCCCAAATTAGCACTGGTAAAGCTACCATCCGCACGGGTACAGAGCAAGATATTTCTGTTGAGTTTTTTAGTAATCTTGATTATCATATCACATTAAAAACATGGTGTGCTAACTCAACATGAAAAGCTGAAGCCAACAACATAATACCAACTGCAATAATAAATATAAGCGCTAGTGTTTTGATAGTAGGATATTTATTAATAAGTGTACTCACCTTACCTGAAACATACAACATACAAACCATCGACAGAATAATTGCCAGTGCCATTATTACAAAATTCTGCAATAAGCCTATTGCTGTAAATATTGAATCAAAAGAAAACAGAATATCAACCATCACTATTTGAAGTATTGCCTTGCCGAATATTAATTCAGTTTGGTTATCGGCAGATGTGACTCCTGCTGTTTTAGTAATATGTTCTCTTAATTCTTTAATTGTGTTCCAGATAAGATAAGCTCCACCAATTAAGAATAACAAATCGTGAATAGTAGCACTAAAGCCTTTAATAGTAAACAAAACGGTTGTGGTTTTTGATAACCAGACTAATGCAAAAAGCATAATTAGCCGCATTAGTAATGCAAGCGATAAACCAATGATCCGTGCAGGCAACCTTTTCCCTTCAGGTAATCTGGCTATTACTAGGGAAATAAAAATGATATTATCAACCCCTAATACCAGTTCGAGAGAAAAAAGAATAATTAGGCTAGCAAGACCATGCAGAGAAAAAAGCAATTGAAAATCCTGTGCAATATTCATTATACTACAAA
>DATHNG010000058.1:0-9543 GCA_035486275.1 Bacteroidia bacterium | reverse complement strand
TTTAAGAGGTATACCCTGTTCGATAAGCATATCGGTAAACTCTACCAATAATATACCATTCCGGACGACGAGGCCAGCCAGTGCAACAAAGCCTATACCAGTCATAATAATTGACATGGTCATGCCAGTGATAGCATAGCCTAACATAATTCCTATTACACTGAATATTACTTCAGAAAGAATAATGAACGGCTTACTTACCGAATTAAACTGTGTGATCAGAATCAAGAAAATTAAACACATTGCAATTCCCATTGCGTTCCTTAAGAAAGTTCCCGTCTCTTTTTGGTCTTGCTGCTCACCGGTTAGTTCAATATCAACGCCTTTAGGGGCATGGAAATTAGTAATGGCTTGTGTAACTGCCGGTATAACATCACTCGGATAAAAACCATTCAACAGGTTTGAAGAGATTGTAATTACAGGTTTTTCATTCAAACGAGTGATTGCACCATACGTTTTTCCATAGTGAATATTGGTAAAGGTAGAAATTGGCACCTGCCTTATTTCTCCATGCATATTCATATCACGGAACGTAATATCAAGGTTTCTGAGCGCATTTATATCTGTCCGCTGATCTCTCTCGTAACGCACCATTATAGGATACTCATCATTCAGGTCGCGGAATTTGGAAGTTTCGTAACCATACACAGCAGTACGAATTTCAGAACCAATTTGACCTGTGCTTACTCCCTGGTAATTTGCACGTTCACGATCAATGTCAAATGCAAGCTCAGGTTTGTTTTTTTGCAGGTTCGATTTCAATTCTTCAACACCCGGTATATCTAATGAATCGAGATAGTGTAATAAATTTTGCGAAGTGTTTACCAACTGATTATAATCATCCCCACGTACCTCAATATTTACCGGTTTACCATTTGAAGGGCCGCTTGATTCCTGGCTTACGGTAACCTCAGCACCCGGAATTCCTTTGGTTATCTTTTGTATTGAATCAAGATATTTCACTGTTGATACTCCGTTCCGTTTTGAGAAGTCAACAAAATTGATTGTGATCTTACTCTTATTCGGATAGGTTCCCTGATCCATATCTGCAGGGTCGGTAGCACCTATAGCCACATTGGTTATTACGGAATTCACTATAGGGTTATTATGCCCTATAACCTTATATACCTTATCTTCCATAGTTCTTGTAATGGAATCGGTGTAATGAATACTGGTTCCGACAGGGAGATTGAGAAATACCTGTACCATGTTTGGATCACCCTTTGGAAAAAACTCAACTTTCGGTGAACGTGCAATAAATGCGAATACAGTAACTATTACTACTACTATAGTTGATATTGCAACAATTAAGGGGTTATTCAAACAGGCTTTCAGGAATCTTGAATACGCCGCCTGCGCATTAGGCCAAACCTTTTTCTGGAATTTGTATATAGCTTGAAGTAATACAAAACGGTAAAGCATGTTTAATAAAAGCAAGGTAATAGCAAAGTTGCCCATCCCGATTGCACCAGCAGCATAGAACAATAATGCCAAGGCTACAAATATTACTACTGTAATACTTGCTCCCCTGGTCCATTTAGCTTTTTGTTTTCCTTTATCATCATCATTCGCCTTCATAAAGGTTACCGCAAACACAGGGTTTAAAATGTATGCTACAACCAGGGAAGCGGTAAGGGTTATAATAATAGTCACAGGCATATAGTGCATGAACTTACCGATTAATCCTCCCCAGAATGCTAATGGAATAAAAGGAGAAAGTGTAGTAAGTGTACCTGCTAATACCGGCAGGAAAACCTCACCTGCTGCACCTTTTGCAGCGGTAACAATATCTACCTTGCCATGGTCAAAGATACGGTGAGTGTTTTCAATTACCACAATGGCGTCATCCACCACAATACCCAAACCGAGTAAGAATGCAAAGAGAACGATCATGTTCATGCTAAAGCCTATGGCAGGCAATATCATGAACGCAACGCACATAGATAGTGGTACCGAAAGCCCCACAAATAATGCATTGGTAGCCCCCATAAAAAACATGAGGATAATGGTTACCAGTATAAACCCTATAATAATAGTATTGATAAGATCATGTAATGTTTGACGCGTTTGGTCAGACTGATCACCTGTAATTTTAATATTCAGATTCTGCGGAAGCGAATTATCCTGCATTTGTTTTACAGCCTCCTGAACATGGTCAGACGCATCGATAAGGTTTGTACCGCTACGTTTAATAATGTTCAATGAAATTACATTCTTTCCTTCCAAACGGGCATAGCTCTGTGCATCAGCAAATGTATCTTTCACAGCAGCAATGTCTTTCAGGTAAACAGTTGCACCACCCATTGAGCGGATGATGAGGTTATTTATCTGATCCATATTTGTAAACTGGCCTGACACAGTAAGTGAACGGTCTTTGCTGCCCATGGTAACTGTACCACCCGAAATAACCATGTTCTCAGATGAAACTGCTCTTTCAATATCACCCATGGTAATTTGAGCAGACTGCATCTTGTACATATTCACATTTATCTGTATTTCTCTACCTAAGGCACCGACCTCATCCACTCGGGTAATTTCAGGCAATGCCTCGATCTTATCTTTTAATGCATCGGCATATTTCTTTAAACGGGTCAGGTCAAAATCACCTGAAAGATTCACGTTCAGGATTGGAACATCTGAAAGGTTAATATCAATTACCTGCGGAGGATTTGGAAGATCGCTTGGCAATTCAGGTTTCGATTTGTCAACAGCGTCCTTCACCTTCTGGCGTGCATCATCAATACTAACGTCAGTATTAAACTCTACAATGATCGATGAATAATCCTGTACGGAGTGACTTGTAATTTTCTTTACACCTGAAATGGCCTTAATTTCCTTTTCCATGTGGCGGGTAACCAGGTTCTCCATATCGGCAGGAGAAGTACCTGGATAAATGGTCTGCACAAATATTTGTGGCAGTTGTATATCAGGGAATTTTTCCTTTGGAATGCTGTTATAAGCAAATATCCCTGCCAGTGTAATGATAATGGTAAGCACAAAAATGCTTGTCCTGTTATCTATTGCCCAGCTACTTGGTTTAAATTCTTTGAAAATATCTTTCATAGTAAGTTTATAAAGTTCATCAAGTTTTTAAAGTTTGTAAAGAATGAAATTCATAAAGTTGTCATAGTTCTATAATTGTTGCTTTATGAACTTTAAACTTTATAAACTTATAGCATCACCGTTATTAAGGTCATCATATCCAACAGTAATTATCTTATCTCCGGCCTTAAGACCAGATAAGATCTCTGCATTACCATTATACACTTTTCCTAATGTAACTAGTTGTTTACGTGCCGTCATTGCTCCTCCTGCATTGTCTACTACAAATACAAATGAACCTGTAGGGTCGCTTTGCACAACGTTAATAGGTACTACTATAGCAGCACGGTTAGTGTAGTCAATAATGTTCATGGTAGCAATCATGTTAGGATGATAGTCAGCATTTTGCGGAAGACTTACCTCTACAGTAAATGTACGGTTCACATTATCAATAGCTCTTGATACATACGTAGCAGTCGATAATACATCTTTGTGAAGATCAGGGAAAGAAATTTTCAATGAGTCACCTGTATGAATATCAGAAATAAATGATTCATCTACATTACCTTTAACTTTTAACTGCTCAATATTTACTACCTGTATACAAGGCATACCCGGTGCAACAGATTCACCAATTTTGAGGTTCACAGCATCGACTGTTCCATCGATAGGCGATTTTATTTTACTCATATCATCCTGTTGTTGCAAAGCAGAAAGCCTTTTCTGAAGTGATTCATAATTGCTTTTTGCACTCAGGTATTGTACTTCAGTACCGATCTTTTGATCCCAAAGACTCTTTTGTTTTTCATAGAGTGTTTTGGTTAACTCAAGCGAGGTTTGCAGTTCCTGTATGTTTTGTTGCAACACGGCATCATCAAGTATGGCAAGTACCTGCCCCTTGCTCACCTTATCTCCTTCTGTTACAAGTATGTTTTTTACATCACCTGCCATTTCAGGGCTCACATTAATATTATCCTGCCCGTAAACCGATGCCTGTACCTGAACGTAGTGACGAAACACCTGTGCGGTTACATCCATAACACTTACGTTCACAGTCTTCAGTTTCTTTACTCCCTGTTCCTTATCAATTCTTGCTTGTAGTGCAGTAATAGAATCTTTAAGGTCACCGCTATCTTTTTTGAACTTCGCCATTTTTTCCTGGTCTTGTTCCAGTTGCGATTTGTGGTTGCATGCAGCAGTTAGGCTTAGCAATAAAATAAATGCAATTTGCTTTTTCATAGACGGTGTTTATTTTTTATTGTATAAATTTCCTTTTGCCTGTTCGTAGTCAACTTTAGCTACAAGCGCGTTGAACAGTGCGTTATAATAATTCGATTCTGATTCGGTAAGCGATGTTTCAGCATCAATTACTTCTATATTCGATCCGGTTCCGGCTTCATATTTTATTTTGGCATCATGTTCTACATTTTGTGCCAGGTCCATATTCTCTTGCTGGTTACGCAGGTCAGAAAGCGCGTTTTGTAAGTTGGTAGAACTATTTGCAAGATCGAGATAAATACTTTGCCTCACCGTATTCAGTGTATTCTGTGCTTCCAATACACTTATTTTATCTTGCTGTACACGATTACTTTTTTGCAGGCCGTCAAAAATAGGTACACTCAGTTTCAGACCTATAAGTGATGTAGGGTACCATGTTTGGCTTGAACTAAAAATTTCGAACTGGTTGCCTAATGCCTGGCGACTAACAGAAGCATAGGCGGCAAGGCTTGGAAAATATGAATAATTGTCCTTACGTAACAATAGTTCCTGCCCTACAAGATTCGTTTGTGCCTGTGAATATTCAATTCGGTTCTCTGGCCTGAATGTTGTGTCCTTTTCCATATCAGGGCTAAGCGGAATTGATTTGAGGCTATCACTCAATGTGAGGCTGTCGCTCAAGGGCATACCCATTTGGAACTTTAGCAATTGGTAGCTCAAGCCGACTAATTTTCCAATTGTCGTTTCCTGGGTTTTTAAATTGTTGTAACTTACTTTTATCCGTTCCCAATCTATCTTTTCTGCAAAGCCTTTTTCGTACATAGCCTGCGATTGGTCCATAAGCGCTTTTAAACGTTGAACATCGGCATCAACCATTTGCAGTTTCCAATGATTAACTAAAATGGTATAGTATGCCTTTGTAACCGATGAAACGGTTTGAATGGTTGTTTGAATAAGGCTTTTTTGCGAAAGTTCTTTGTATGTTTTTGTTGCTTCTAGCCCGACAATATATGAACCATCGAATATCAGTTGCGATGCATCAATTTCACCGGTAGTATTATATTGCGTACCAAATTTAACACCTTCAAAAGTACCGGGAGGGCCACCAAAGAAAGATGCCGGAATTAATGTTGTTGGTATCTGCAGGAAGTCCTGAACATTAGCAGAGGCACTTACCTGCGGTAAGCCAATGCCAATAATTTCTCTCAGTTTTGCACTGGCTTTATCTACTTCATACCGGGCATTTATAACATTGCCCTGATGGTCGACAGCATACGCTATACTTTGTTGAAGAGATAAGTGATGAATACTATCTTTCTTTTGCTGTGCAAAGCAAATGCTTGCAGGCAATAGAAATGCTAATAACAGGTGCGTCCTTTTATATATCATAGTGGGACATTTAAGTTTTTTGATTTTTTATATTTTTCTATCATTTCGTGGCCTTTCAAATTGGCAATGCCATATAAGAAGTGTTCAAGGAATACCAGGTGAACAGCAGGGATATCATACTTTGATGACGGATACATATCCGGGTTCCAGGCAAGCTCAATTTGTTCCACGCGTAAGCGCGATAACATATCTATATTGATTTCTTTACGGTAAATGCCTTGTTTAATTCCACGCTTCATATTATCAGCTATACACTGCAACATTACCTTTTGTTTAAAATCCTGGAACTCCCCCCAAACCTTCGGGTGGAATTTTTTCAACTCGAATAATAAGCGAGGATTCATCATTTCTGACATGGTTTCCAAATGGAGCATGGTAAGAATGATCTCTTCGATCGCATTTTTCGAATCTTTACGGATCGTTTCAATATTATTAATACTATGTTCACGATGTTGGCCAAGCAGCGCGCTTACTATACTATCTTTAGTAGGAAAATTTTCGTAGATGGTACGTTTCGACATACCCAGGTGTTTGGCGATATCGTCCATTGTTATAGCCTTTAAACCATAACGGAAGAAGAGTTCTTCAGCACCTTTTAATATTTGTTTTTCTACTTTCATTTTTTGTAAGGGGGCGCAAAACTAAGAAAACTTTTAATGTTCCGAAAGTTTTCTCACTATTTTTTTACTTCATTTCTGATTTTAACACTCAATTATGGACAAAAACCGATTAATTTTACCCCTTGGTTTAAGGAAGAACGAACAAACTTCCTGATTACTCTAAAATAAATTATATGATAAAGGATTCTGTAAAAGCATTATTAAGTTCTACTGATTATAACAGGCCGGTAGAGGTAAAGGGATGGGTACGCACCAAGCGTGGTAGCAAAGAAGTAGCCTTTATAGCTATTAATGATGGCTCCACTATACATAATATACAGGCTGTGGTTTCTATTGCATCATTTCCTGAAGAAGTATTGAAGAATGTGAATACGGGGGCCTGTGTTTGCATTAAAGGTACATTAGTACAATCGCAAGGCAAAGGACAAACTGTTGAAATTCAGGCAGAAAGTATAGAGATATATGGTATGGCTGATGAAACTTTTCCTTTGCAGAAGAAGGGTCATACACTTGAATTTTTAAGGGAAATAGCTCATTTAAGGCCACGTACCAATACATTTGGTGCAGTATTTCGTGTTCGTCATGCTATGGCCTATGCCATACACAAGTATTTTAACGATAATGGCTTCTTTTATATACATACACCTATTATCACGGGGTCTGATGCTGAAGGAGCAGGGCAGATGTTCAGGGTAACGACATTGGATATGAAGAACCCACCTAAGGGTGCAGATGGCACTATAGATTATACTGAAGACTTTTTTGGTAAAGAAACTAACCTGACCGTATCGGGCCAGTTAGAGGGGGAGCTATTTGCCATGGCCTTATCAAAAATATACACGTTCGGACCGACGTTTCGTGCGGAGAATTCAAACACACCGCGCCACTTAGCTGAGTTTTGGATGATAGAACCCGAAATGGCATTTTATGATGTGAATGATAACATGGACCTGGCTGAGGATTTTCTCAAGTACCTGGTAAAATATGCACTCGATAACTGTAAAGATGATATTGATTTCCTCTGCACTATGTACGATAAGGAATTACTAAACAAGCTGAACATGGTAATTAGTAAAACCTTTAAACGTATAACCTATACCCAGGCTATTGAAGATTTGAAGAAATCGGGTAAAAAATTTGAGTTTGCACCGGAATGGGGGGCGGACCTGCAAAAAGAACATGAGAACTATTTAGTGGAGATGTTTGGTGCACCTGTTATGGTAACCGGTTACCCTAAAGAAATAAAGGCTTTTTACATGAAGCTGAACGAAGATGGCAAGACTGTAAGAGGTATGGACGTGTTGTTCCCTTATGTAGGTGAAATGATAGGAGGGTCGCAACGTGAGGAAAAATATGATACATTGGTTGCCCGTATGAAAGAGATGCACATACCTGAAAAAGAAATGCAATGGTATTTAGACACCAGAAGGTTTGGTACGGCTCCTCACTCAGGCTTTGGGCTTGGTTTTGAAAGGCTTATACTTTTCGTTACAGGTATGACTAACATACGCGACGTAGTGCCTTTCCCACGTACCCCGAAGAATGCAGAGTTTTAAACTAGTATTGAATTAATAAGGAAATCAGAGTTGACTATTTTTTTATTGCAAATGCAGCGCCTTTTCTGTGATGTATTTCAAAAAAGTCAAAGTCGTTTTGGTATTTCTTTTTGAATTCGTTCCACACACCAATCAGGTTGTAGCTTTCAGGCATAATGTCGTCAAAAAGTATTATGCCATTCTTGGCAACGTGCCTTACAACGTTCTCGAGATCAATAGATGCTGTTTTTTCATCATGCCCGCCATCTACCAGTATGTAATCGTATTCTTTATCGGGGTTCGCTTTAAAATACCCGGGTACAGTAATAGTTGAATCTCCCGAGATAAATTTAATTTTATTACTTGCAATATTGAATGCCTTCAGGTTATTACGTACTTTATTAGTCGAAGCCTTTTCAATAAACCCGCCGAAATACTTTGTGAACCTTTCCGAAACATTAATGTTTCTTTTTTTATTCATCAGTTTTGAAACAAATGATGCAAGCGAAGTAGTGCTAACGTATTCCCTCCACATATCAAAACTTACTATTTCCTCAATTTTATCAAAATCAGCTTTATTGTATACGCTTAATAAGGCTATAAGTGATCCTCCTGCTCGTGTACCGATTTCCAATATTCGTAAAGGCTTTCTTGTTTCACCTATCCATGAAGATATCATATTAGATTCAAGAAATATACCGTTTCTTGAAAGAAGCTTATCGTCCTGTAGTTCCTTCCAGTAATAATCATTCGGGTCCAGCTTGGCTAGTACGCTGGCGTTAGATAATAGCAATTTTTTATATGAAAGTATCTTATTAAAATCCTCTTCAGTAAGGTTATGTAGGTTCATTGATTGAATATTATAATTTAAATGAAAGACTTGAGAGTCTTGCAAAATTATGAAAATAATGGATTCCGGATGAGTTATATGAATTAATAAGTGGTTACGTGGAATGCCTAGTTTTAAGTAAATTTGCAGGAAGAACGTTTGTTCAGATAACAAATACTTATGCTCCGGCAAAGCCTGCAACAGAAACAGCAATTAAAGCTTACTCCCCAACAAATGTTGGTGCAGAAACTTGTTCAGTTACCTGTAACATCTATTGAGCAGCGTATTAAAGAAGAGATTGAGAATAACCCTGCATTGGAAGAAGCTGTAGAAACTGAATGGGATGCAAAGGATGAACAGGAAATAAATGTTGACGGAGATATAGAAACGACCAGTGAAAGCAGGGATGAGTATGACGATGCTGCGGAATTTATGGAAGAAAGTGACGAGTATGTTCCGGCCTATAAACTGAGCATAAACAATTCTTCGCCCGATGATGAGAACAGGGAAATACCTGTTGCTGCAACTAATTCTTTTCAGGATTCATTGAGCACCCAATTAGGATTACGTAATCTGAACGATAGGCAGATTATGCTTGCTGATTATATTATAGGGAATATTGATGATGATGGATATCTGCGTCGCGATCTATATTCCATTGCGAACGATATTACTTTCCTGCAAAATATACTTACTGACGAAAATGAGCTCATTCCTATACTGGAAGCTATCCAGGAACTTGACCCGGTTGGAGTGGGGGCTAGAGATCTGCAGGAATGCCTGCTTTTGCAACTTAAGCGAAAAGCGAATAAAAACACTGCAACACAAGTAGCGATTGAAATACTTGAAAAGGGATTTGATGAGTTCTCAAAAAAGAACTACGAAAAATTAAAAGAATTATTACATATTA
>DATHNG010000057.1:0-3208 GCA_035486275.1 Bacteroidia bacterium | reverse complement strand
CTGAGTTACCCAGCGGTACTTTTACAAAACCCAGTTTGTAATACAGGTTTATAGCTTCAACTGAGCCCTGTGTGTTCGAGAACAGAATTATTTTTTTAGCACCAAACTGTTTCATGCCTTCAATACTTTGTTCGCATATCAACCTGCCAATCTTCAGGCCACGGTACTTTTCATCAACTGCCAGCTTTATCATTTCGTATACACTGTCGCCCATGTTCAGGTAGGCAATGGTACCGACTGCATATCCGTCGCACAGGGCAATGTATATTTTACCTCCGCCTTTCAACACATATCCTTCCGGGTCCTCAACGGTTTTAATGTCCTCTTCTTCCATCATATACTTGCGTGTTATCCACTGCTCGTTTATTTCTTTAAAACGCTGACGGTATTCAGGCTTGTAGTCTACAATTTGTAATTGCACGGCTTGTGTTGTGTTCATGGTATTTAAGATTTAGGTTAAGATTAAGACTTAGGTTAAGACTAAGATTGAGATTTTCTTAGTCTGAATCTCAGCCTCAATCTAAGTTTACTTTCATTATTTTTTGTGTGCGTTTCAGTACATCCATTTCTTTGGGCGCCTTGCTCTCAGCAAAACCCAGCTTGTAATATAGTTTATGCGCTTCCTGCAATTCGTTGGTGGTTTGTAGCCAAAGCTGTGTTACGTTGTTTTCCTTGCAGCGCGTTATGCAACGTTCAATAAGTTTGGTGGCAATGCCTAGTTTGCGTACTTCAGGATTAATATACAGCTTGCAGAACTCAAATGAATTTTCCCCTAACCGCTTGAGCGCAACACAACCCATTACCTTGCCTTTGTACAAAGCAAAAAAAACAAAGCCACCATTTTGTATGTATGCCGTATCAGGATTTTTAAGGCTGAACACATCTTCCTTTTCGAGTTTACCATCGAGCATACCCGATAGCCAGGTGCCGGCCAGTTCGTAAAAATATTTTTTGAACGATGGTTTGTAATCTACTACCTGTACTGCATTATACGTATGTACATCGCGTATTCTGTCGGGTAATGGCTTCTTCTCTATCTCTCTTTCAATGCGGCTTACAATATTTATAACGTCGGGGTGGCCTGTCGTCATTAGCTGTTCTAATGCCTTCGATATGTTTTGCCACACAGGGCTCAGTTGCTTGTATAGGTTTTTGCCTTTGGTTGTAAGTACCACATGCTTCGATCTTGCATCGCCCGGGTTAGCAGTAATTTTTACCAGGCCATGCTCCTGCAGTTCGCGCACTATGTTCTTTACCGTAATATGTGTAAAGCCAATGGCTGCCGAAATATCCTGCATGGTTTGAGGCTTGTCGGCTTGCAGTAAAGTGTAATAGGTGGCAAACCAACTTGCTTTAAAATCAATGTTAAGGTCGCTGTATAGTTTATCGCCATCCGACTGCAGCTTTTCACCTATCCGGCGGAACCTTGTGGCGCCTGCTAAAAAGCCTAGTTTTGATATGGTGTCGGTCATTACTTATGAAATATGTTTTACAAATATATGAAAGTAGTTTCATATATTACGCATTCATTACCTGGAGACCTTGCAACTTGATGGTTATGAGGGTGATAAAAATATAGTCTGGTACTGCGGAAACAGTTCTCTAAATCATAATGCAATTTTGGGCGTTCCCCCGAGTACTCGGGGTCGGGCTATCCGCTGCAAGCCCTCGTCCCGAGCACTCGGGACTGTGGGCTTTACGCTTCTATCCCTAACGCGAAATACACTAACGACTAACGGCTATCGACTAGAAACTACAGTAAATGTGGGCACGAGTTAATCCCTTGTGCTCGGGAGCAAGCAGGGAACAAAAGCCATCGAAAATTGATATGAAAAAATAACGCAACCCTAAAGGGCACGTTACCATAGGTTTTAGTTTTAATTATTTTCTTTTCAAAAGATAATGGTACACATTTTCGTTTGAAGATTCAGTTATGGCATAGCACGTTACAAATTCCCAGCCATTTTGTACCATGAAATTTAAAGCATCTATCATTGAATTGAACGTTTTCAATTGTCCGTTCTTATCTACTAAAAAATCTGAAACTTTTGCAAGGCCAAAAAATGTTGTTCTGAGTTTCTGGCCTATATCAATGGTAACGTATACATTTTTAAAGGTTCCTATACCTACTATTTCACAATATTTTACTGAATCGTTGATCTTTGCAATGTTGATAATATTCGGGCGTGTTTCGTTTTTATGGTTTACTGAATCAACACGTTGCTTCCAGGGCACAGAACAGGAGACAACATTAGCGCATGATACTATTTTCCCCACGCCTTTTTCATTGTATCTGAGCTTACCATCATCTATAGCATATATTTTGCAATAGATAGTTTTTGTTGAAGTAACCAGAGTGTCTTTCTCCTGTGCCACACAGACAATAGAGGTGAGTAAAATTAAGGGTAGTAGTAGTTTCATTTAAATGTTGAGGGAATTGAACTTTTATTTATTATAAAATGACATCTAATATATTACTTTTTTTATTCTGTTAACTACTCAATAAAAACCGCCAAATACTCATTATCAAACTATTAGGTATGAAATTATCAAATTAGTCTATATCTTTAGTACATAAAAAAAAATACGATGAGCAGATACCTTGGGCTAAATGTGGTGGCACTATTGCTGTGTATGCAGACGGTAGCGCAGGCGAATGATAACATAATAAGTGACGCAAAAAAAGATAGTCTTGCAAATGTGTTCCGTATACCGTTTTGTCTCGATTGTAATGAATTTCTTATTGACCCATCGGCGCACCCCGACGTGAAGTTTAAATCGGTTACTGAGCTGCATTATGTTGCTAAGGATAGCTCGTTGAAGAACAAGGAACTTACCGTAAAACATATTCATACATTTAATGCACTGGGTGAGCAAACAATGAAGCAGACATTTTATTTAACCAGTGGTGCAAAGGATAGTATGGTGTTTCAATACAACGATAAAAAGAATGTGGTAAGGGAAATAGTTTATTCATCAGACTCTGCTAAAAAACCAATGCATATTGAAACCGATCACATATATGTATATGATGCAATGGATAATAAAATTAAGGACTCATCAGTTATTAAGTCGTTTGAAGGGTTTATAGAACCAGGTGAACAAACCGCCAAAAGTTTTAATAAAGAGTATACCTATTCTAAGTACGATACAGCCCATAATGAAATTTGGGAGTTAAAAGTAGATAATGGCGATACCACTATACAAA
>DATHNG010000056.1:0-6373 GCA_035486275.1 Bacteroidia bacterium | reverse complement strand
TCCATCTTTACAAATATATAACCCGTGTTCCATGCCCAAAACATGGCATTAACAGGGTCAAGGGCATCGGTTTGTGCACCGCTGCAATTATGCAGGCTGTCAACACCCAACATAAAACTTATGCTTGTGTAATTACCTTCGGGTACATTGCTTAATGTAATTTGTTTCGATGCGGCTTCTTCCTCATTAATTAAATAGTATTTGTCCGATACATATTCAGAGCCATCATTCTTCTTTAAATGAATATTGCCAACATAGTATTTGAATTTTAAAACGGTATAGGCCTGGTCTAACTCATTTTTGTATGTTGCGCTATCGAGCTTTAATAATGAGTTACCCACATAGTTGCTGAACGTAATAGTAATCGAACCGGTAGCTGCAGTAAAAGACATAGCAGCCACAAGGGCTGCTATGCAAAACATTGTATACAGAAATTTTTTCAGCATCAGTTTATTTTAACGATCTTCTGCACGGCAGATACATTAGATGTATGTACCCTGAAGAAATATATACCTGCAGGGTACGCGCTGAAATCAACCCCATAGCTCATACTTGGTTGAATATTTTTGAATGTGCGTATCAATTGCCCGTTTGAATTGTAAAGTTCTCCCAGCATATTATTATCACTTACCGGATCGAAGTAAATATAGGTATAGTCCTTTACCGGATTCGGTTCTACATCAAATTTAATTGTTTTCTGAACATTCTGTACCGATGTATACACCACTGTAGAGTCGGTAATGGTATTGTGCCCGCCTGTTGGGCCGGTATTGCCTGTAGGTACAGTTCCATAGTATGTAGGGCCGAGTACAAAAGGATACACAGGGTTGCGTTTTGAATCGATGGTTACAAAGTAAGCATATATACCAGCAGGGTATTCCGGCGTTACACAAAACCTGCCATTGTGTTCATCAAGGTCACCATAACCCGTGTCGTAAATATAATCCTGCAAATAATCGCCCAGCGGATAGGTTCCACTTACCGCAGGTCCGTCATCGGCGGGTGCTAAGGCTGTAGTGCTATTCGGCAAGGTATCTCTGTTTACCATTTTCCTGAGCACATACGAGCTTATCATTCTTTTTATTCCGCCTGTGCCGTTGGTATTTGCATACCCATACGCACCATAAATAGGAAAGCCATCGAAGGCATAACCAATAATAGGTGAATGTTTGCTGCTATCGGCATCGTTATACAAACATTTTGGGTTTACGTGGTGGTGGTACTCTCCGTTTTGTGAAGGGTGCCCCAGGCAAGTATCGAACGATATGCCTTCAAACACCAATGCGTTCTGGTCCCAGTAACCAAGGTTGTTATACGAATTGGCATCCCATGCATTGTAAATACTTACGCCGTTGCTCCATATACCAATATGGCCCAGGC
This sequence comes from Bacteroidia bacterium, assembly GCA_035486275.1. Lineage (GTDB taxonomy): Bacteria > Bacteroidota > Bacteroidia > JABEUT01 > JABEUT01 > JABEUT01. The sequence goes on along the minus strand of DATHNG010000056.1, from coordinate 4,993 downwards.
CAACGGTAACAGCAGTGCCCGTGTTTTTTACCGGGTTACGCGTTATTTTAAAACAAAAGTTCTGGTTTTTTGCCCAGTTCGGATTTTTTGACCAGGGGCCGATATCATAACCCGGTATGCAGTTAGTGGTAATGTATACATAGTTACTGTCAAACTGGTCTTTCAGTACATTCGATTCAATAGTATCGGAATGGCCTGCTACTTCGCCATACGCGCCTGTGGTATTAATTATCCACGACGATATTACAGGTATTTGCCCTACTGAGCTTTTTATACCTGCTGCAACAATAAGTGCTGTAATGATTGTTTTTTTCATTCTGGTTTGTGTTTGTTATTCTTTTGATGCTCTTACAAATTTAAACTTGCGGTTTATTTTTTAGTCGTTAGCCGATAGTCGTAAGTGGTTAGTCTACCCCAAACCCCTAAAGGGGCTTTTAATTTGTGATTTTTAATTCCTAATTCTTAATTCCATTTGGGGCTGTAAATTCCCCTCCTTGGAGGGGTGAAGGGGTGGATTGCTCCCTGCTTGCTCCCGAGCACTCGGGACTAACCCGCGCCCACCTTTTACCTATTTCACAAACTACGCAAATAAAATGACACGTAGCACGCGTTAGGGATAGTAGCGTAAAGCCCACAGCCGACCCAGGAGGCGAGGACTTGCAGCGAATAGCCCGACCCGTAGGGGAACGCCCAAATTGAAAACATTAGTTGGGAAGATTACTCATGGACTCTAATAATTTCATTAATGAATTCGTGAGCGCTACGCGGTTGCTTCGTGCCTCGCAATGACGTGCAGTTAATTACGGGGTGGAGCAGGCGCCATCATGCTCAAGGTTTCCTGGATGATAGAATCAAAGTGTCGTTGCTGGTCAGGACGTAAAATGGCTCTCACCTTTTGAAAATGATAAAAGGTAACCAGTTCTATCTGCTCCTGAGTATGTGCAATAGAATCGGACATGTTTTTTATGGCTGCCGAATCAACAGGATATACGTGCAGCATATCGAAAAAGCGATCGCGCAACTCATGGCTTTTATGCTGTATGGCTTGCATAGCCTGGTGGTGCTCATCGCGCAGTGCTGCATATTGTTTGGTTTGTGCATCGTCTAATTGTAACTCCTTGCAGAGATACCCGAATACATCGGGCCCTGATAGGTGGCCGCCATGTGGGCCATTGTGTGCACCCATCCATACATAAGACAGTACACCAATATTTATAAGTAGCAATGCAACAATTACAATTTTAAGGAACCTGTTGTTTTCCATAGTCATTAAAAATTAGTGATGTATGAAAAATATTCCCTTTGAAATGCATTGCTTTGGCGAGCCGATGAATTGCTATTGAAATGCAACAGGCTGAACACATTTACACCAATTACTATGACAGCAATGGCAAATGCCACGCGCAGAGTAGCCGGTTTAACCAATTGGCCTTGCTCCACATTTCGCATGCGGTTCATTACCTTATCGAACAGGAATGGATTGGCTGTTGCCTGCGCCATTCCGTCTAGGCTTTCCATTGTTTGCTGAATGTGGTTCTTTGTCGGTTCCATACTTTTTAGATGCTTGTTTGTTTATTTACTTGCGCTTATTTCTCATGTTTATTATAATAATCGGCCAATAGTTTTTGCAGATTCTGTTTTGCCCTGAACATCAATGACTCCACCGAGGGTACTGATGTTTTCATTATATCGGCTATTTCGGCATAACTCAGGCCTTCTACCTTATGCAATACAAAAGCGGTCTTTTGGGTTTCGGCTAACTGATCAATAGCTGTAAATAATATGGCTGAAAGCTCTTTATTCTCTAATTGCACACCGGGATGGTAAAAGTGGGGTTTGTCTAATGCAGGCAATACGCTTTCCATTCCAAAAAGGCTTTGCACTACGGCAAATCGCTTTTTGCGTTTCTTCTTTCGTAAAAACTCAAGCGACTTTACTACCGATATCCTGTATATCCATGTCGATAGGGTTGACTCACCCTTAAACCCATGCACCGAGCGGAACACTTCTATAAATACTTCCTGGGTAATGTCCTCGGCATCTTCTTCATTCTGCAAAATGCCAATTACAGTATTATGGACTTTGTTCCCGAACTGCTTTACTAATTCTTTGTAAGCACTTTGGTCACCCTCCCTTAATTGCGATATGAAATTAGCTTCGCTCAAGAACAGTAAAGGGTTTCAGATAGTTTTATCATTATCAAATCACCAAATTATCAAATCACCAAATTTCTACACTCTGATTCCAATTATCAATATATCGTCAACCTGTTCAAGGCTACCTTTCCAATTCTCAATAGTTTCGTTAAGCAGACTCTTTTGTTCATCCATTGATTTAGAAGAATTAGCCACCAACAATTCTTCCAGTTGCTTGTATTTGAACTTCTTTCCTTTGGGCCCGCCAAACTGATCGGCATAGCCATCGGTGAGCAGATAAAGTGTATCCCCCTTTTGCAATTTTAAGTTATGGGTAGAGAAGGGCAGGGGCTTATCTGTTTTTCCTATAGGTTGTTTATCGGCAGGCACTTCTTTCATTTCTCCATTCTGAATATACCAGAGTGAATTGAATGCACCGCTCCATTGCACTTCAACACTATCGACTAACGACTTACGACTTATTGCTGCAAGCGAAATATCCATACCATCCTGCACATTGCTTTCACTTTTCTCGAATGTTTCCAGAACCAGTTCACGAACCTTGTCAAGTATCTTGCCTGTTTCAGTTATTTTAAATTCCGTAACCGTTCTGTTCAATGCATTGGAGCATACCACACTAACCATTGCACCCGGTACGCCATGGCCCGTGCAATCGGCTGCGGCAATAAATAGTGCAGACTCTGTCTGCTCCATCCAGTAAAAATCTCCGGCAACAATGTCTTTGGGTTTGTATAACAGGAATGATTCAGGTAAATATTGCTTTACCAGCTTTAACGGAGGAAGAATAGCATCCTGTAAACGCTTGGCATAAGTAATAGAATCGGTTACTTCTTTGTTCTTTTCTTCTACTATAGCCTTCTGTCTTTCTATTATTGTTTTTTGTCTTTGTGTTATTCTGAATCGTGAAAAAAGAAGACCTGAGAATATCATTACTAACATCAGGCCAATGGCTACCATTATAGTGATAATATTCTGTTTTTTCTTATCAGCTGCCGCAATAGCATCCTTTTTATCCTGTTCTGCTTTCTCTGCGGCCTGTTTTTTATCAAATTCATAGTTCATTTGTTCGCTAATGATCTTCTTCGTGTTCTCTTCATTCTTCAGGCTGTCGTGGTATGCTATATAATATTTATAGTCGGTGAATGCCGCTTTGTAATCTGAGTTGGCAGTATCTATGTACATGCGCCCGGCATAAGCATTTGCCATTGTTTCCTTATTGTTAATTTCTTTTGCCAGGATAATTGCGCTATCAATATCGATTTTAGCCCGGGCATATTTTTTCAGTTTTGTTAGTGCCCTTCCCGAATACTGGTAAGCATTGGCTGTACCCATCTTATCGCCGATATGTTTTACTATTTTCATGTCTTCTGTAAAGTACTTCAGGGCATCATTATATTTACCCTGGTCCTGGTATACAACCCCAATACCTTCGTACATTAAAGCAGATCCTTGTATGTCGCCTATTTCTTTGCTTATATCCAGGCTGTGTGAATAATACCTTAATGCATCATCATATTTTGCTTGTGCGTAGTAAATGTTGCCTAAATTTCCATACGCATTTTCTCTTGCAAATACATTACCGGCCAATGAATCCATAACAATACCCTGTACCAGGTTTTTTACGGCCTCAGCATAGTTTTCCTGTTCATAATTAATTAGGCCAATATTTCCGAGCTGTGCACCCATACCCCGATTATCTTTGATTTTCTCATACAATTTTTCGCTTTCTAAGTAATTTTTCAGCGCATCCGGGTATTTGCCTTGATAGTAAAATATATTTCCAAAATCTCCATATATGGTAGCTATTCCCTTTATATATCCTGTTTCTTTTGCAATACCCATTGCCTGGTTTAGGTATTTTAATGCTTCAGCATAGTTGCCTTGCGAGGTGTATATATTCCCCAATGAAATGTATGCCTTGACAGAACCCTTTTTAAAGTCTAGTTTTTGAGATAGCGCCAGAACTATTCTGTCCAACGAATCTGTTGCATGATACTCATCCTTTACATATAAGCCATCCGCTAATGAAAGAATGTTTATTATTTTATTGGTGTCTTCTTTTTCATTTTTTATAATAGTTATGAGAGAGTCGTTTACTGTTTTTTGAGCATTCATATTGGTTGCCGGTAGCATGGCAGCCACTAACAGTACTATAAATAAAACAAACTGCTTCATTATATTCTGATACCGATTATTAATATGTCATCTACCTGTTCAAGATCGCCCTTCCAGCTTTCAATTGCTGCGTCCAGTATATTTTTTTGTTCACCCATTGGTTTGTGGGCGTTGGCTATAAGCAGTTCCTGCAATTGTTTGTATTTGAATTTCTTTCCCTTTGGCCCGCCAAACTGGTCGGCATAACCATCGGTAAACAGGTAAACACAATCGCCCTTACTTAATTGAACGGTGTTTATTTTAAATGGCTTTTGTTCACCATACTGAATGCCTACAGGCATTTTATCGGGTTGTACCTCCACAAAGCTATTATCCTGCTTCACTATCCATACAGGGTTATTGGCACAGCTTACTTTCAATACATTGTTTTTGAGATCGAACATACCCAGTGAACAATCCATTCCGTCTTTTCCGCTATCAGACCCATCGGGATTAAGGGCTTTAATAATATTGGCACGTACATCATTTAATATCATGTCGGGCCGTATTATTTTACGCTCCAGAACTGATTCGTTCAGCATTGAAATATTCAATAGCGACATAAATGCACCCGGTACACCATGCCCCGTACAATCGCAACAGGCAAAATAAAATGCTTCTCCCCATCCTTCGCCTGCTTCGGGTGGCGCCTGGTAAGCCCAATAAAAATCGCCCGATACAAT
>DATHNG010000055.1:0-10155 GCA_035486275.1 Bacteroidia bacterium | reverse complement strand
AGCAGTATCAGAACATAGGCGGCGATTCAGTGCCGGTAATTAATTATGGTGTTGAATTTGCATACACCAAATATTTCTGGCGTGTGTTTGGAATATCGGCCAATTATACATATACACATTCGGCTATTACGGTTAACGAATTAAAATTAGGTACAAGCTCTGTGCCCGGCGAAAGCATAAATAAGCGCGAAGACACTGTTGAAACAAGGCCTATGCAGGGACAGGTTGATAACATAGCCAACCTGAGTTTCATTTATAAAGAACCTAAACTAGGGCTTGAAGCGCAAATTGCTATAGTGTATACAGGCAAATCAATTTACACCACATCGGCATGGTATGGGCTCGACCAATGGCAAATGCCAATGACACGCCTTGATTTTTCATTCGAGAAAAAGCTCAGCAAAAAAATAAACCTGAGCCTGTACGGAAAAATCAACAACATACTGAACACACCGCTTACCATACGTATGTTTCCGCCAAACGTATATGCCAATACACCGGGTACGGCAGCCTGGTTACCCAACCAGGACAGCAATGGCAACCTGAGCAGTATTGTGGTTCAAAAAGAATATTACGGACAAACATACCTGATGGGAGTACGATACAAATTTTAAAACATTTCACTAACATTTACATAACATGTGCCACATATTCTTAATAATTAGTTAATCAAGATAACATAATAGCATTACGTACTAAATCGATTTTTGCCACAGTTTTTGACCAGACAACAATTACAAATAAAACAAACAAAACAACCCAACAAAATGAAAAAAAGTTTCCTGTCAATTGCAGCAGCAGCCTTAGTAATAGGCCTTATGCCAGCCTGCAAAAAAACAACCACTACCCAAAAGCCGGTGGTATCAACCCCTGCTTACCAGGTAGGCCAGGCTATCAGCCCGGGTAATCTTGCTGCCGGTTCGTACAAAGGCACAATGACCAGTGGCAACACCTACAACCTTACCGGAGACTTTGTGGTTAACCCGGGTGATACCGTTCTGTTACAATCAGGCGTTAATGTATGCGTAAGCCCTGGTGTATCGGTAATAGTGCGTGGCGTACTTATTTCATTAGGCACACAGGCATCGCCAAACAAATTCAGCTGCTGCAGCGCTACTAAAATTGACCAGATAGGAAACCCTGTTACCAGCGACCCTGCTTACCAGGGCTTATGGACAGGTATTGAGTGCGACACCTGCTGCACACTATTGGATCTGCAATGGACACGTGTTGAATTCGTTGGCGGAACATTTTCTGTTACTGAACCCTGCGTAGGCTGTACTTCGGGTACAACTGCATTTGGCATACTTTTCCAGAACCCTAAGGGCGACCTTATTGTAACCGATAGCTGGTTATACGGTACTGTAGATGATGGCATGCGTATTTCGCAGGGTCGTATTTACATTGCACGTAACACACTTGAAAAAATGGGATACTTAGGTGGAGATGGTTGCAATGCAAAACATGGTGCACAAGGCGACATGTGTTATAACCTTTGCATTGGTAATGCTACCAACTCAACCAAATGTTCTGATAAAGGTTCAGGAAGCTATGTACAGTGTAACATAAACATGTATAACAATACTTATGTAGATTGTGGTTACAGGCAAGCTTCACCATCAAGCCGTGGTTCGGATATTGACTACGAACAAGGCGGAAGAGGTTTGTGCTACAACAACCTTATTGTAAACTGCCGTAATGGTATTCGTATTGGCGACGGGCAAAATTCTATTCCAATGCCTGATACTACCAACACCATTTATGGTTACAATTACATCTATGCCGATTCAGCATTGGAAGTAAACCAATTCTTCCCGGTTGTTGCCGGCACGTGGACAAGGCCAACCGCGTATGTATACCCAACAGCAGTTCAGTTTGCATTGCCTGCAGGTTTCTACGATCCTTCAAGCACAGTTAATGGCGGCGACGACCTTGCATACAACGATCCATCATTAGCTACTGCAAACAACCCAATGTTTGTAAACTTCCCACTGCCTGAGCCTATTCCTGCCGGTGGTAACCTTTCAGATATCAGTTCACTTGAAACAGGTGTAAGCGTTACCGGAAGCAATTACAATTTCCGTCTGCAAGCAAGTTCACCTGCAATTGGCGCAGGCTATACAGCCTTCAAACCGTTTGCTAATATTATTAACCCGGTTACTGCAGATGTAACCAACCCTAACTTTGCTCCTGTTATAAGCAACCCTGGTCAGGACATTGGCTGCTACCAATTGAGTGGCGCAGGTAACGCTCACTAAGCAATACCCCTTTCTTCTAATCGGTAACCCTTGCTTGAAAAAGCAGGGGTTATTTTTTTAGGTTTTGTATTGAAACAAAATGGAATCTCTTTGGGTTGTGGAGAGATGAATCTTGTATGTTTCGAAAAATCAGTAACTCACATTCTTTTAAAACTAGCGGTAATTTATCAATTTTATATTGCCATTATGTAATAATTTGTTACTTTTGTTATGTGCGGTCGATGTTTTATTGCGGCCGCTGACATCAAAAAATAGTGGCGGCACCCTGTGTTACAAACACAGGGATTAATAATCAGTAACGCGCTGCTATATGACATTACTACACATTATTGTCGCAGTTGCCCATAAATGGGCACTATCCCATCCTTATTTAATGAGTATCTTGAAAAGATTAATCTTGAAATTACCTCGGGTATTAAAACGAAAGGTGAAGCATATGGATTATAAGAGGTACGGTTATATTGGGTATAAGAGAAAGTAATCTTTTTATCCAAAACAAACTAATTTCCTTATTACTTCAACGTAAACTTTGCCCTTACCACGGTTTGTTTATCAGGGGTTGGCTGCATGTAATGGTCTTTATCTACATCGTGCCCCATGCTGGTTACATCAACCTTGTCGTATACATTAACAAGTGTATATCCATAGTACGAAGGAGCCCAGTCCTTACCCATAGGTGCACCGGAATTGCCACAAACAATTTCCCACGTTTTGCCTTTATGCACCTGCAATGAATCCCACAAATGATAATGCGAACCGAAATACGCATCGCAGTTGTATCGTTCAATTACCGACCAAAGGCTATCGCGGTTTGCAGGGCACTGCTCCAGGCCCGATTCAGAATCGTAATGAGAAGGAAAAGGCGGCTTATGCCCGAACAAAAAGATATGCCTTGCGCCACCATCACGTGCCGCTTTCAAATCTTTTTCCAGCCAATGCCATGGCAGCCTGTTCTCACGGCCTACCGGGTCGGTATTGAAAACTACAAAATGGTCGCCACCAAAATTGAATGAATAGGTTAAGTGACTTTGGTCGCTCATTAAACTATCGGTACCCGGAAAGAGGCCTGTCGCTTTAGGGCCATTCCCGCTGCGTATGTAGTCGTGCATTTCGCGTACAAAAGTGCGTTCGTTCGCTGCAACTGATACTTTACCTTTGCCCACTTTTTCTACTATTTCGTGGTTGCCGGCAATGGCTACAAGCTTTACCGATGTATTAGCCAGTGGCGATCCCTTATATATTTTTATCCACTCCCTCAATTCGCGTGCAAGCCTTACGGTATCATTACCGGTATAGCCCGTAACAAGGTCGCCATTAAAGAACAAGTACTCAGGCAATGGTTTTAGTTGCGCCACTTCGGCAAACAAGCGCTTCAGGTGATACGTATTCGTAGTGCCTGGGTTACCAACGGTATCTGCCGGTGCCAGTCTGTCGTCGCCGGCTACAACAAAAGTGTAATTGGTTCTGTTTGCATACTTGCTGAAAGCCAGTAACAATACTAACACCGCACCCACAACACATACATATATACCGGAATATTTCATACTATTTAAATTATGTTTTAACTGAGTTGCCAAAATACTTCTGCATGTTTAAGGAATTGTTACCGAAACATGAACAAAAGTAAACCAATCAGCTAAAGCCTTTACAAACATTGAGCTGTGCCTGAAACGAAACTTTAAATATTTAATTACGTTTAATATGATGTAATCATATTAAAAAAAGTGCATTTGCATAACAATTAATACCCTCCCTCTCATGAAAGCTTTTTACAAAAGAACCGGCAGCCTGTTTACAGCCTTGGCTATATTAATTTGTTTACATGGCACCGGCCAGATAACCACAAAAAAAATAATAAAGCTTGATGTGAAACCCTACCTGCTACCCGGAGCGACCATGTTTTTATCGGGCATGCTCGATGGTACTATTGAAACTATTAACTGGCATTACCAGGATGGGTTTAAAAGGGCCTTGCCGCATGTAAACGATATGTTCTGGAACCCTGCTATAAGCTGGGCCAACAAATACAAAAATGGCAACCAGAACGACGGGCCTGCATTTATGGGCAGCACCACAGTATTTGTTTGCGCTACCGATGCCTATCATGCTTTGCGCACCGCACGTAATTTTGTTGATGCATTTACAGTTTCATTTTACATTAACCGCACCTGCCATCAATCTAAGCCACCCAAATTCAGTAAGCTGCTGCTCGATGCCGTTATTTTTGCGGCCATCCGCGATATAGGTTTTTCTACTACCTACTCCCTGCTCTTCAGGGAAGGGAACCATGAATGATAGTCGTAAGTGGCCAGTGGTAAGTCGTTAGTGCTGATTTGATTCCTGTTTTTTAATTGAAATTCGGGGCTGTAAATTACCCTTCATTGGAGGGATGAAGGGGTGGGAGTTCACTACTTGCTCCCAGGCACTCGGGACCAACCTGCACCCACCTTTCGCCTATCTCTGCATTTGATTCGTAATTCCTAATTTTTAATTCGCAATTAATTCCTACCGCACCATGGTCACATTACCTTTCTTAGTTTGGGTAGTACCATCAGGCATTTATGTATTAGTAACTCTTTTTACAAAGACAAAAATGCCCGACAGAACTACTATTTCACCTGCACAAAACAACCACCAACTATAACTTACCGGCACATAGTGTGCAACCTCATCGAACATATTCCGTTTACCTGCTATTGTCCAGATATTCGACGTAAGGTGTTTATCTGATATGTAATTCAGGTAATCTCTGATAAAAGAATACACTACTATACTGCCACCGACAATAATCAGAAACCATTCTTGTCTTTTTAAATGTGCATCGTAGCCCTTCTCTTGAAAATACAACACAGTAAGTGTAAGTACTATCATAGTAAATGAAACCAGGCAAGGCGCCAGCACAGGGCCTACCCATGGAACAGGGATGAGAAATAAAATATCCCATGTGAATAATGAATCGGGCCAGCCCAGTAAAAGCTTAAGAAACACATAGTAAAAAATATCCCACACGGCAAAACAGTACACAAAAAAGGCGAATTTCTGTGAAGCGTTTTTCCCTGCAATTATTCCAATACCTGCAAGCATTATAATAGTGGCCGCTTCGCGAAAAAATTCAGTTATTGCCATATTATTGCCAACCGGTGTCAAAGGAAAAGCAAAGCCATTGGGGTAATATATCTTTCGCAAATACACCACTACGGCCGTTTCTAAAAAACCCATAGCTATACTAAAAACAGTAAGCCATACCATTCGCAATGTTATCTGTTTCATTCGTTAAGGTATTTCAATGTTCTGCAAAAAACGTATAGTGAAGTGATACTTATAAAGTAGAAGTAAAAGAAAATATAAGGCCCCATACCATACATGATCCCTCCTAAAACAAAACAACACAATACAATGGCTATGGGTATTAGCACAAAGGGCAGAACCCTGGTAATTAGCTTGCTTACACTAAATGCAGTAATGGCTTCGTCCTTTACTATTATTGGCAGAAAAACCAAGCCACACAACAGCCCAGGCATAAATAGGTTGATTATAAAGCCGGGCAAGAACCACTCAAACCCTGAACGCCGGTCAGCGCATAGTATAGATACCGGCACACTAAGCACAAAAAGTGAAATTACACCTATAGTAAATGTTATAAAATAGGTAACGGCAAGTATTTTAAACCCTTTTATCATGGCAATGAAGATTAAATGTTTTTAAATCGTTCTACCTGTGTGTTTGGCAGCTCTTCGCATAACTTTTTGAACTCTTCATCTTTAATGTTCCCCACATATAGCACCTTCAGATTCTTTAACCTATAAAGCGGAGAGAAGTCATATATATTATTGTAATGCAAATCAATATATTCAAGATCCTTGAATACTTCTATGCCCGAAAGGTCTTCTATTGAATTATATCTCAGGTCGAGCCTTTTCAGGTTGGGAAAGCATGCAAATTGCTTTACAGAAATGGTTTGGGTAAAATGCAACCTCAGGTCGGTTACCTGGTTGAATATAGAAAGCAGTTTAAACGATTCGTCCGTTAAAAAGAGGCCCGAAAAATCTAACATATGTACCTTATCGGTAAAACCTTTAGATGTAATGGTATTATACACACTCATATCTTCATGGTTCCACGACAACCAATTATTGAAACGATACCCATACAATACATTGTACAAACGCCTGCAATAGGCCTGCTGAAAATCGGTTTGATGACTTATTGAATCCATTATGGCTTTTGCCTGATCCGGAACATTGGCTCCATTATAGTGGTTAATTGAATCCATAACCCTTGCTCCCTGGGCACCGGAATTGGAATAATAAGGTAAAAGACCCGGTAAAACCGAATTTGATAAACTAAGCAGGTAAACCGTGTCGATCGAATTGAAGTTTTTCACATTATAACTCGTCACAATTCTATCCCAGTTCGGAAAGGCAAGAATTATCAGCAGGCTGTAAAACAGCCAACTATTTTTGCGGAAAAGATACATATTGGTTTTAGCCTGCCATATTTTTACAAGCGTGGTTATAAGTCCTATAAGCGTAAGCAACAGGTACACATATACACCAATGCGTTTATATGTAAGTCCGTATTCGGTTATATACAAATTGTTGCGGCATGCAGTAGAAAAAAGCATAAACGCATTCTGACCAACCCACAAAGCAGCCAGCACCTTAATCGCTTTGTTCTTATTATAAAAATTCAAACCACCTCTGAAATAATAAAGTATTATAGCAATAGCTACAACAATTGATGTAATGAGCATATTGGTTCCCTGGTGCACATATTCCTTAGGACTTACACCCAGTGGCAACTTCTGGCTGCCAAACATAAAATCGATATCGAGAACATTTACAATAAGCAAAAGAATGTTGAGCAAGGCAAATAACAATGTCCCTGAAAAATTTTCGTCAGCAATACTTATTTCACGTCCGAAGAAACGTGTAGGGCTAAAACTACCGTCAACCAGGTTATTGGAAGCGACAGAATCAAAGTTATCCAGGCCATAAATTCTTTTCTGGTAATAAAAACCATATAATAAAAACAAGCCTCCGATGGTGAATACGATCCAGTTCCATGAAATAAAACTCCAGTTTATTTTAGCGGCAAGGGCATCGAACAGTGAACTGGATGAACGATACATAAAAAAGAAAATAACTGTTATAAGTACAGGAAAAATAATGAGCACCGCTTTTCTGCCAGAGCCCATTTTTTCTTCCTGCTTAACTGCTTTCTTTTCCACGTAGTCAATTATCATGAACACGGGTGAAGAGAGGTAAGAGTATGCCGAATAAAGCAATGAAAACACTACGGATGTGTTTGTATCAAAGCTTAATGCCGACAGAAGGCTGAGCGAAATTACATTTGCAATAACAGAAAGTGTATTACCATATAACATTACACACACTGCCGATAACAGGCTGCCTGCAGCCGCCAATACCCAGTTCCTTCGTATAATAAGCGCGGCATTTTTAATAAGCAGGCAGGAAATTAATACCGCATTGAAAATTAAAAAATTAATGCCTGCCGTTTCGTTATAGAACAAAAGGCTGTAGAACAATACAGAAAATGAGAGGATCCAATCGTTACGTTTCATGGTTATTGGTTTAAAAGGTTAGTTTTTTGTTGTAATTAGTTCAAGGCGGCGTATACTGATGTATATGACAGAAAGCAAAATGAAGCCGGTTATTCCGAAAGAACAATCAATGAGTTGCCACCAAGAAGGTATACCTCTTATGGTGCCGCATATAAACGCTAACGGAAAAACCATAATGCAGGCAATACGCCCGAATTGAATAACCCATATATTCCTTACAGGATCTTTTAAAGGACCAAAAAAAGCAACCGCAATAACAAGGTGCGAAAATGCCAGCCAGTCTGTTCCGTATGCCATAAAAGGGTAAACATCAGCCGTGCGTTGTATTCCTTCGTACACTTTCTCAATCCAGCCTGATATAAATGCCACGTGGTGAAATGTGAAAAATTCATTCAGTGCGCTTATCTCTGATTGTAATGGGAAAGCGGTAATGCCACTCAGACAAAGACACACTATAAAAAGGATTATCAGCCTTTTTACCCTACTCCGTATTTGTTGTTCCTGGTTTTTCATTCTGTTTATTTAAAAGTACTTTGAATTTCAAAGTTATTATTCAAAAAAAAATTATTTTCTGCTTTTCAGTAATTGTTCCAATGCATTCAGGTGATCATTAAATGCTTTCCTGCCAGCCTTGGTAACAGCATACGATGTGTTGGGTTTTTTACCGATGAACTGCTTTTTTACTTCCACGTATTGCAATTTCTCCAATGCCTGTATATGGCTTGCCAGGTTACCATCCGTTATATTCAGCATTTCTTTAATAGTAGGAAAGTCAACCCAATCGTTTACCATAAGAATAGACATAATGCCTAATCGTATCCTGCTCTCAAAGGCTTTATTTAAATCTTCAATTTGGTTTTTCATACTTAAAATACATTACCGTACCATATATTATATGCATTACGCCAAAACCAATTGCCCAGAAAAAAATACCATATTCCATAAAGCATGAAGCTATCAGGCCAATTACAATTTCACAAATTCCGAGGTAGCGAATATCGTTAAGTGTGTACTTACTTGCATTAATTAATGCAAGGCCATAAAATATAAGTGTGGCCGGCGCAATAAGCCCCAATACATTATTATAAAGTAATGAAAGACAAAATAAACCGCCTGCAGCCAGTGGAATAAAAAGGTTTATAAGCACACGCTTTGCAGTTGCATCCCATATCCCCTGCCCTTTTCGTTTTGCCTTACGTACGGTGAAAAATATTCCGGCAGCGAGCGAAGCTAGTAACACGCATGAGCCTGTTGTGAAACAAAAAATATAAAAATCCATGTTTGCTGCACCATTCTTCAGTGTAGCATATTCGTAATATCGTTGGCTACCTGTATGGAAATGATAAAATGCCACTGCGGCACCTATCAGCGCACATATTCCGGCCGATACGCCTGAAAGGCCGCTTAACGAAATGAATCGCGATGACCGTTCCATCATTGAACGGATCTCTGTAAGTGCCTCTAATTGCTCATTTTGCTTGTCCATGGTGTTTTATTTAAAAGTACTTTGAAATACAAAGTTAATATATTTTTTTAATGCACAAAACTTTTTTTCAATTTCATCAAATATGCCTGCCTATTCTAACATTATCTTACAATGGTCACATTACCTTTCTTAGTTTGGGTAGTACCATCATACAAAGTAGTGGTCAAATAATAAACATAGCTACCTGCATTCATAGCTTCTCCCTTATATCGCCCATCCCAGGGAATATTCTGGTCATCGGTTTCAAATAGCTTATTACCCCACCGATCGAATATTTCAAAGTGCAATGTTTTTATGCAATCGCCACGCACATACAGGTAATCGTTTTGGCCATCACCGTTTGGTGAGAATGCTTCGGGAATAAAAACAGTGCCACAGCTTACATTAATAGTAATTGCTTGCTGTGCCGAACAACTGCTATCGCTTGTTACTGTTAGTGTATACGTTGTAGTTGTAAGCGGATTCACTACCGGGTCGGTGCAACTGTTGCAGCTAATAGCATTGGGCGGCGACCAAGCAAAACTTCCTATGCCCGATGAAACCAACTGAACGTTTTGGCCGGGTTTAATAACACTATCGCAACAGGCAGTAACTACCGGTGCAGGATTAACATTGATTGCTACACTATCGGTAACCTTACAAGGGCCACTGGCAATTGTAACAGTATATATAGTACTTACGTTTGGCCTTGCCTCAGTGCTTGAACATGTGTTACAGCTTAGTGTTGCGGAGGGTATCCAGCTATACGTTACACCACCCGATGCAGATAACTTAACAGGTGTACCACCGCAGATAGTTGCACCCGTGCTTACAACCGGCACAGGATA
>DATHNG010000054.1:0-28626 GCA_035486275.1 Bacteroidia bacterium | reverse complement strand
CAGGTTCTTCAAACCAGCTTATATTGCAGCCTTCAAATTTATGGGCTATGCTAATAGCTTCCCTTATATTATAAGCGCCATTTGCATCTATATACAATTCAACATCACGACCAACAATTCTCCTGGCCAGCTGTACCCTTTCCATGTCCCTCACCAACGATCTTCCTATTTTTATTTTGACATGCTTTATACCCATATCCACCCATGCGCCTAATTGTTCTTCCAATTGGGAATCATTATATGAAGTAAAACCGCCACTTCCATATAAGAGGATCTCCTTTTGCACAGTTCCAAGCAAAGAAGTGAGAGGTATATCAAAAAGTTTAGCCTTCAAGTCCCACAACGCAATATCTACAGCCGAAACTGCCATCATAGCTATTCCGCAATTACCATTATTCCTGATTGCCTTCATCATTGTTTCGGTAATAAATGGCACTTGTAATGCATCCATACCTTGCAGTAACCGTTTGAATGTTTTCTCAATCACTTGCACGATTGCTTCATGTCCATAAGTGTAACCTAATCCTGTTTTACCTCCTGCCTGAATTTCAACCAGCACCATTGTTGTGCTATCCCAATCAAGGGTACCATCACCTTCGGGCCCGTTTGTAGGGATAACATAGGCACTGGTTCTAATACTTTTTATAGGCACAGTATCATGCATTGGTCAAATGTTTACAACTTTACTGGGTTAATGGTTTCTTCCCATGAGCCGGTTCATTTATAAGTTTTCTCATTCTTATTAATTCTGCTACACTCCAGGCCTGAGAAATAGCTCCCCGTGGTTTTTGCGGAATATCTCCATCATATATTTCACTTACTGTACCCATTCCTCCTTCAAGAATAGCAGGAGCAAAATCTGTATAAATCTTTCTCATCAATTTCTTCCCGCTTTCTCCATATATTCTTAAATAGGCTTCCGTAAAATGACCTATAAGCCATGGCCATACAGTTCCCTGGTGATATGACAGATCGCGTGTTCGCTGATTGCCATAGTACTTGCCTTTGTAATGTATATCATCAGGGGCAAGCGATCTTAGCCCACGTGGAGTAAGTAGTTTCTTTTTTACAAGATCAACTATAGATTTTTGCTGCTTATAATCAAGTGGTGAGTAAGGAAGGGAGACAGCAAATATCTGATTGGGCCGAAAAGACCAATCACAAACTTCCTCAAAGATACAATCCGCCAGATACCCTTTTTCTGAATTCCAGAACCGTTTGTTAAACGCGTTTTTTATTCTTTCCGGAAACATACTCCATTTTTTCGTAAACGCATTATCGCCAGCTTTTGCAGCCGCCTCAAGCGAAAAACAGATAGCGTTATACCACAGTGCACTTAACTCAACTGCTAATCCTGTTCTTGGCGTAACTGGTTTACCGTCAATAATGGCATCCATCCAAGTAACATAAATACCCTGTTCACCTGCGTATATAAGCCCATCTTTCTGCATATGTATATGATGCAATGTTCCTTTAAGATAGGCATCAAGTATCTCTTGCATCTTTTCACCATGCTCCTTCCAAACCTGTTTTGCATTATGCGTATACTTAGAATATTGCTGCAATGCCCAGAAATACCATAGTGATGCATCCGCAGTATTGAAATGTGTGCTTATACCATTTCCCATGTTGGGGAATAGACCGCCTCTCAATTGCTTTTCCATAGATGAAATAACAGCTTTGAAAACTTCCGGTTTATCCGTACATAAAGTAAGACCCGGCAGCGATATGAAAGTATCACGCCCCCAACGCCTGTACCAGTGGTAGCCGGCTGTCATTTCAGTTTCTTTTCCGCGTGCAACAATAAACTGACTGGCAGCATTTTCTAAGCAATTTTTAAAACTATTCAGTGTGGGTTGTTTATTTAATTCCCGGTTATACATAACCGATAAACTCCTCGGTGAAAGTTGAGTAAAGCCAGCAGTAAATATTATCTTATCTCCCTTTTTAATAGGGAAACAAAAATATCCCGCACAGTAAAGTGCTTCATTAAATTCATATCCCCTATTCATTTCCATTGGATACTCAATATTGTAATACCAATTAGGTTGTTGTTTTATAAAATTTGAGCGGGAAGAAAGCTGCATATGCAGTTCATCAAATTCAGGATAAAGCTTAAGTTTTATACCATTTGGTATCCTGGTTACTTTGTTTATAACGTTCATGTTTGCCTGCGAAACACTGTATATATTTCTGAAGGCCAGGAAAGGAGTCAATTTCAGCTCAGCATTTTTATTTGCATTCAGAATGGTGTATTGTATCAATAATCTCGATTCCTTTTGCACCAGTAATAATTCCTTCTTGATTTTAAATCCGTCAGCTTTAATGATCCACTGAGGGTTTGTCAGGCAAGTAAAACTCTCCATATTATGATACCCGTCAGGCTGAAATTTGCCTAAACAACGTTGAGTTGCCAATCCGAATTCTTTATCTCCGTCCACCAGTGTTTCATCAAGTGCCGATAATAATACATAACGGTCATTATCTATTTGCGGCTGCATAGCTATAAATAACCCATGATATTTGCGAGTATTACAATTCATTATAGTAGAACTACAATAACTGCCGGTTTGGTTTACAAGCAAATATTCTCTCGTGAGTGAAAAGTCCAGATCAGAAAGATGTTTTTTATCGGAGTGAAGAAGTGCCATGCAAAAGTTTTTTGATTACTATATTCAGAGTATCCATCTTTAATGAAATATCCCTTCCACAATGTCTTTGAAGGTCTGTCGTATTATTCCCAATTCATTAGGGTCATTCTTAAGTAAAGTCTTGCTAAATTTCACCATTTGTTCAAAAGAAATATGCGGTGGGCTCGGAGGCACATCAGGGTCGCTTATTACATCCAACACAGCAGGCCTGTCTGCGCTTAGTACTTCGTCCCATGCATGCGACAGGTTCTCAGGCTTGTCAACTCTTACACCCTTAAGACCCAATAATTCTGCATATGCTGCATAGTGGAAATCAGGAATGTTTTGTGACACTTCAAATTTAGGATTACCAACCATAACGCGTTGTTCCCATGTAACCATATTAAGATCGTTATTATGAAGCACCATAATAATCAGGCGGGGATCACTCCATTTCTTCCAGTACTTGGAAATAGTGATCAGTTCATTAATACCCATCATTTGCATAGCTCCATCACCAACTAGCGCAATTGGTATCCTGTCAGGATACGCAAACTTAGCTGCTATTGCATAGGGTACTCCAGGGCACATAGTAGCCAGGTTACCTGATAAAGAGGCCATCATACCCTTGCGTATTTTAAGGTCACGTGCAAACCAACTTGCCGCAGAACCTGAGTCGCAAGTTAAAATGCAGTTATCGGGCAATTTAGGAGAAAGTTCCCAAAAAGCCCGTTGCGGATTAATAGGCCTGGCATCTACCATCGCCCGTGCTTCCAATACTTTCCACCAATCCTTAACATCGGCTATTACTTTTTCCTGCCATGAACGGTCTTCTTTATATTTTAGTAGTGGTATCAATGCTTTTAATGTTTCCTTGCTATCGCCTACCAGGTTAACTTCCATTGGATAACGAAGGCTAAGCATGCGACCATCAATATCTATCTGTACTCCTCGTGCATCACCTTTTTTAGGCAGAAATTCTGAATAAGGGAAACCGCTGCCTACCATGAATAAAGTGTCACAACCGGTCATCAGTTCCCAACTTGGTTTAGTTCCAAGTAATCCAATAGCTCCCGCCATAAAAGGCAAATCATCTGGCATAGCTGCTTTTCCCAATAATGCTTTGGATACACCTGCCCCTAACAATTCAGCTATTTTTGCAGCCTCATCTCCGGCATTCATAGCTCCGGCTCCTAAAAGAATTGCAACTTTCTTCCCTTCGTTCAATACGGCAGCAGCTCTAAGCAAATCAGCTTGAGCGGGTACCACCCTTACATCAGCGAACCCGATTCCTGTTAATACTGTTCCATGTTTTCGTGGTGGCTCCTTTTCATGCATTTCCTGTACATCGTTTGGAATAATTATGCAAGTTACTGTACGGTCAGCTCTTGCAATTCGTATTGCCCTGTCAATTAGCTGTTGCATTTGTGCAGGTTCAGTTAACATGTGTACATATTCATGTGCAACATCTTTAAAAAGGCTGATGAGATCAACTTCCTGCTGGTAGTCTCCACCCATAGCAGTTCGTGCCTGTTGACCCACTATGGCCACTACAGGTTGATGATCCATTTTTGCATCATATAGCCCATTTAACAAATGTATCGCCCCCGGTCCTGAGGTAGCGAGGCATACTCCAACCTCGCCCGTAAATTTAGCGTGGGCACAGGCCATAAATGCAGCCATCTCTTCATGCCGAACCTGAATAAAATCCATTTTATCCTTTGCCCTGTCAAGAGCACCCATTATCCCGTTAATACCATCGCCAGGATATCCGTATATTCGCTTAATGCCCCATTCATGAAGGCGTTCCACCAAAAAATCACTAACCTGTTTACTCATGAAACAATCTTTTGATGTAAAGCTATTTTTATAACAACCATCAAAATAATTGTTTCGGTGAACATAAAACTACGATGGTCAAATTACAGGAATACAGGGATAAATTTTAAAAACAAACAAATCCAACCTATGCTTTATCAGGTTATGTTATTTATCTCTTAAGTAGCTGACAGGAGGAACAAAAGTAGGTTTTACGTTTTGTTTTCCCGGCCACTTTAATTGATACAGGTATTTTGCATCTCGGGCATATACGAGCACGATATATCAGCCAATGCTTTCTCAATTCATACGCTTTCTTCCATCTGTAAAAATCAAAACAATATTCCCTCACAACTTGAACCAGGTTGTTTTTGTCACTGTTCGATAGAACAGATAGCATGGATTCAGGATGTATATATATTTTAAAAAGAACCTCATTCTTAATTATATTACCCGATCCTGCAAAAACATTCTGATCGAGCAAAACATCACACACCATCGTTTCATTCATTGTATCTAATATTTTTCTCACTTTATTCGAATTCCACTTATCTGACATAGTGTCGATTTCCCAATCATAAGTATCTTCAGGTATTCCGTCTACTATCTTAATTGATGCATTATAAAAATTCAGCTCTCCGTTCTTAAACTGAAGTGATAAACGCGGGTTAAATTCACGCTTTTCATTTATACAGTAACTTCCAAACAGAAGAAGATGCACACGGATGTAGAAGTCTTTAAAACAGATTAAAAAATGTTTGCCCCAGGTTTTTAATTCAACTATGACTTGTCCTTTGATACGCTGAAGATCCTGTTTCGCATTGCCGCTTACATTTATCACCTTCTTTCCAAGAAACAACTGTGTTTCTTCTTTTAAAATTATTATTGAAGGCCCTTCAGGCATATACATCTATATTTTAAGCTCTATTCTCACTATTAATTTCACCTTCAAACATACCTTCATCTAGCTCTCCCGGTTCCAATGGAACAGTTTGAGGGACATAATCATTTTCTTTACCAGGCTTACTGTAATCATATGCCCACCGTTGTATAACAGGTAAAGAACCCTGCCAGTTTCCGTGAACGGGAATAATTTCAGTTGTCCATTCTAAGGTATTAGACTTCCAAGGGTTTTCGCAGGAGGGCTCTCCATACATAGCGTTATAGAAAAAATTTACAAAAAAAACAATCTGAGCAGACACACCTATTATAGCTGCTACTGTGATAAGTACATTTATATCCTGCAATTTTGCCCAAGGTGCATAGGCAGTAAAAGCATAAAACCGGCGTGGTATACCTGCCAATCCCAGAAAATGCATAGGTAAAAAAACACAATACGCACAGATGAAAGTTAACCAAAAATGCCAGTAACCGAGTTTCTTATTTAGCATACGGCCAAACATTTTTGGGAACCAATGATAAACACCACTAAACATAGCCATTACAGCAGAAACTCCCATTACAATATGGAAATGAGCTACTATAAAATAAGTGCCATGCACCGCAATATTAAGAGCAGAATCAGCAAGAATTATTCCTGTAAGGCCTCCGGAAATAAAAGTAGATACAGCTCCGATTGCAAAAAGAATTTGCGGATTAAAATCTATAGAGCTCTTTCTGAGAGTTGCTATATAACTAAACACCTTAACAGATGAAGGTATTGCAATAAGTAAAGTGCTGAATACAAACACAGAGCCCAGAAATGGATCCATACCACTTACGAACATGTGGTGCCCCCAAACAAGAAAAGAAAGAAAACCAATAGATATCATAGAGCCTATCATAGCATTGTAACCGAAAATAGGTTTACGGGAATTCACTGAAATAACTTCAGACATGATTCCGAACGCAGGCATAATAACAATATATACCTCAGGGTGACCCAGGAACCAGAATAAATGCTCAAACAAAATAGGGCTACCACCGGTTTGTGAAAGGGCCTGGCCATCAATATATATATCAGACAAATAAAAGCTTGTTCCAAAACTACGATCAAAAATCAATAGTATAAGCCCCCCAATAAGTACCGGAAATGAGAGCACAGCAAGAGTTGCCGTAACAAGAAATGCCCAAATAGTTAATGGAAGCCGCATCATTTTCATTCCTACGGTTCTCAAATTAAAAATTGTAACTATATAATTCAAGCCACCAAGCAATGAAGAAATGGAAAACAAAATCATACTTATTAACCACAAGGTCATGCCACTACCTGAGCCTTGTAGCGTTTGTGGCAATACACTTAAGGGTGGGTACATTGACCAACCTGCCGAAGCAGGGCCGCTTTCCACAAACAGAGAAGATAACATGATAACAGATGAGACAAAAAAGAACCAGTAGGAAAGCATATTCAATAATGGAGATGCCATATCACGTGCTCCTATTTGTAATGGAATCAACAAATTTGCGAATGTTCCCGTTAATCCTCCCGTTAATAGAAAAAATATCATTATAGTTCCGTGTATGGTAATCAGACTTAAATACATATTGGGGTCAAGTATTCCATCTACTGCCCATTTATCACCTAAAAAATAATGAAGAATTGCGAATCGGTGTCCAGGCCAGGCAAGTTGTAAGCGGAATAATACACTGATAAGTCCTGAAGCAAAAGCCATAAAAATAGCTGTAAACATAAATTGCTTGCTGATCATTTTATGATCCATACTGAATACATATTTCTCTAATACAGTCTTTCCCATATTCAAATACTTTATTCGTATGCGAATGTATTTCCGCTGCTCATCACTTATGTAAATTATCGTTTGAACACAAAATTCAGGCGATTAATCACATGTTTCTGAAAAGGAGAAAGCTATTTTGTTGCCTCTATTCGGTCTTTTAAAAAACAAATAAATAATTGAGCAGTTACGCATTTAAGTTAGGCTTTATAAAATTCCAGTTTATCGAATAATAAAAGGAAACGAGGAACTTCGAAGGAATTTTACAAAAAAAAGTAAGAACAATTTTAACGATATTGAAATGAAAACTACATTTACAAAACTACTACCAGCTGTAATTATTTTGCTCTTTCAGAATATAAGTAATGGAAAATCGAATTCTGTTATATTTAATTCAGCGTCGTCTCATAACTACATATACTCTCTGGCCCCCACACAACAAAATGATTCAGTAGCTGTGTGCGAAAATAGCGGCACAACAAAAATACAAGTTGAGGGAACTGATAGCATTATTGAGAGAGCACCTGTAATACTTTCAGGGCCACGAAATGGCACTTCCTCAGTTTCCGGCAAATCCATAAACTATACTCCAAATAATAATTTCGCAGGAAAGGATACTATTGTTTATGTTGTATGTGACACAGGCATAATAGTAAGCTGTGTTACAGATTCTCTTTTTATTACTGTTAGACCATCACCAATAGTTGTTACAGGTGCTGGGCAAACTATATGCTATGGAGATACTATTTCAATAGGTGCCCCTCCTGTTGCAGGGTTTTCATACCAATGGTCACCGGACAAGGGGTTAAGTTCATATACGATTTCAAACCCTAAAGCCAGCCCTGCTGATACCACTACATATACATTGACAGTTACGAATTCTACCACCGGTTGTAAGAATACAGACTCAATATTAATTATTGTAAAGCCAGTACCTGATGCTTTTATTATAGAAGGAGATTCTGCGGAGTTTTGCGAAGGGCAACCACTAACCCTCAC
This sequence comes from Bacteroidia bacterium, assembly GCA_035486275.1. Classification (GTDB taxonomy): domain Bacteria; phylum Bacteroidota; class Bacteroidia; order JABEUT01; family JABEUT01; genus JABEUT01. Next base: position 20,504 of record DATHNG010000054.1, on the reverse strand, counting down.
TGCTTCAAATGGAGCCAGTTACACATGGTCGAACGGTAGTACAACGAAAACCATTCCGGTAGATTCAGGTGAGGTGTATTCTGTAGGTGTTACATATCCTAATGGATGTACAAGTTACTCAGCTCCTACTCTTGTTGTTGTTAATGCTTTACCCGTAGCCAAAGCCGGTCGTGACACATCGGTTTGTAAAGGAGACAGTGTTCTTATTGGTGCAGCTGCGATTAAAGGAATGGCATACAAATGGTCACCTTCTACAGGACTTAATTACGATACAATTGCCCAACCATTTGCCAGCCCTTCGTCCACTACTCAATACGTATTAACAGTAACTGATACACTATTGGGATGCCAGAATACAGATACAATTGTAGTTACTGTTGTACCTCAGCCAGTGGCAAATGCCGGGCCAGATAAAACAATATGTAAAGGTGATTCAACCAATATTGGATCATTGCCCGTTCTAGGGATATCGTATAGTTGGACCCCATCTGCAGGTCTGAGTTCAACTACAGAAGCTCAACCGATTGCAAGCCCTACTGTTACTACTGCGTATATTCTCACAGCTTCAAATGGCTTTTGCAGTAATACTGATACTGTTGTTGTAACTATTGTTCCTCAACCAGCTGCTAATGCAGGGGAAGGTAAAACAATTTGTAAGGGCGATAGCGCTACCATTGGTACAACGACCGTGGCCGGTATTTCTTATAGCTGGTCTCCTTCAGCAGGGCTTAATTATGATACAATTGCTCAACCAAATGCCAGCCCTTCTGTTACTACAACTTATATATTAACCGCCTCAAATGGCACATGCAGTAATAAAGATTCGGTAATTGTAACGGTAGTACCTCAACCAATAGCAAACGCTGGATCTGCCAAAACTATTTGCAGAAATGATTCTGTTGTAATTGGAACAGCATCCGTTGCCGGCACTTATTATACTTGGGTGCCTTCAACAGGGCTAAATTCATCTACACTTGCACAGCCCAATGTCAGCCCTTCTGTTACCACAACATATACATTAACAGCATCGAATGGAACTTGCAGTAATAAAGATTCAGTTATTATAACAGTTATACCTCAACCAACAGCAAACGCCGGGCCAGATAAAACTATCTGCAAGGGCGACAGCACCAACATAGGTACAAATGCTGTTGCAGGTATTTCTTATAGATGGTCTCCTTCAGCTGGGCTTAATTATGATACAATTGCTCAACCAATTGCAAGCCCTTCAATTACTACACAATATATATTAACAGTAACCAATACAGCAACCGGTTGCCATAATACAGATACGGTCATAGTTACTGTAACCCCTCAACCAACAGCTAATGCGGGACCGGATAAAACAGTATGTAAAGGTGATTCAACCAGCATAGGAGCATTGGCTATTATTGGTACATCATACAAGTGGACTCCATCTGCAGGCCTTAGCTCAACTACAGATGCTCAGCCTAATGTCAGCCCTTCCGTTACCACTACATATATTCTTACAGCCTCAAACGGTACTTGTAGCAATACCGATACAGTTGTAGTAACTGTTGTTCCAAAACCAACAGCAAATGCCGGAACAGACAAAACTATTTGCAAAGGTGATAGTGTTACCATAGGTACAACAGGTTTAGCAGGCACTTCTTATAGCTGGTCTCCTTCAGCAGGACTTAATCATGATACAATAGCTCAGCCAATTGCAAACCCGAGTGTTACCACTACTTATACATTAACTGTTTCAAATGGTACATGCACAAATAAAGACTCAGTAATTGTAACGGTAGCACCGCAACCCATAGCAAATGCAGGGGCAAATAAAACTATTTGCAAGGGCGATAGCACCATTATAGGTACAGTATCAGTTTCAGGTACTTCTTATACCTGGTCTCCTTCAACAGGACTTAATTCCACAACAATGGCTCAACCAAACGCAAGTCCGACAGTTACTACCACCTATACACTAACTGCTTCGAATGGCACTTGCAGTAATAAAGATACTGTAATAATTACCATTGTAGCTCAACCTGTGGCTAATGCCGGAACAAGTAAAACCATTTGCAAAGGCGATAGTACTATTATTGGCGCGCCAGCTGTGGCAGGCATTTCTTATAGCTGGTCTCCTTCAGCAGGCCTTAATTCCTCTACGCTGTCTCAACCAAATGTCAGCCCGTCGGCTACTACTACTTATACACTAACTGCTTCAAATGGCACTTGCAGTAATAAGGATTCTGTTGTTGTAACTGTTACACCTCAGCCTATTGCCAATGCAGGACCAGATAAAACCATATGTAACGGAAATAGCGTTACCATAGGCACGTCGGCCGTAGCCGGCACTTCTTACAGCTGGTCCCCCTCAACAGGGCTCAATTCTTCCACAATGGCTCAACCAACGGCCAATCCCTCTGTTACCACAACCTATACTCTAACTGCTTCTAATGGCACTTGTGGTAACAGTAAAGATACAGTAGTAGTAACTGTAGTGCCTCCACCTATTGCAAATGCCGGATCAAATAAAACGATTTGTATGGGTGATACTACATCTATAGGTACATCATCTTCCGCAGGAGTAACGTATAGCTGGACACCCTCTAACGGATTAAGTTCATCAACTGCTTCTAACACAGTAGCTGACCCTGCAAGTACAACTACCTATACATTAACAGCAACTAACACTGGTTGTTCAAACAAAGACAGCGTAATAGTAAAGGTAAATCCATTACCAGCGGCAAATGTTGGCGCAGAACAATCTCTTTGTGATGCGGGAACTGTAATACTCGGAGCCCCACCAGTGACAGGTGACACTTACGTATGGACTCCTTCTACAGGCTTAAATTCTACTACTATTTCAGCACCAACTGCAAATCCGAATTCAACAACTATTTACACACTGGTTGAAACTGATACTGCTACAGGTTGTACCAAGTCTAACCAGGTACAGGTTACGTCATCAGGTGGAACAGAAATTTACTCTGGTATATCACCTAACGGAGATGGCATAAATGACTGGTGGTATGTACCAATGCTTGACTGTTACCCTAATAACACGGTTGTAATTGTTAACCGTTGGGGCTGTGAAGTGTGGACAGGCACCGATTATAACAATACAACAGTAAGGTGGGATGGCAAAGACATGGCTGGCACAGATTTACCTGAAGGCACCTACTATTATATGATAAGATATAATGACACCGAAAAGCAAGGTTGGGTTTTCATAAAAAGATAAAATAATTCTAAAAAAATAAGTCATGAAAAACAAGATGATAATTACCATAAGCGGAATATTGATGACATTTAATGTTTTCGCTCAGCAAGATATTTCATTCTCGCAGTACTTTTTTAATCCCTTATATGTAAACCCGGCTTATGCTGGAAGTCGCGGAACATTTTCAGGCACGGCTGTTTACCGCGACCAATGGGTAGGTTTACAAGGAGCCCCAACTACCGGCCTGGTAGGTATTCATGATATGATACCGAACAGCAACGTTGGGCTTGGGCTACAATTTTATAGCGATAACGTTGGGCCACTCACAACATCAACTATTTCCGGAATTTTTGCCTATCACCTTCATTTAGGAGATAATATGCGGTTATCTCTTGGCATAGAAGGCTGTATGGATAATGTGAGTGTTGATTACAATAAAATAACTTTAGACAATACAGAAGATCCTTCATTCACTAATGGAATGGCATCAACATGGGTACCTGACGCGAATGCAGGAGCATACTTATACAAAGACAATTTTTTTGCAGGCTTTTCAGTAAAACACCTCATGCAACCGAATTTCGGTATGCTAAATGACTATGTAACCAATGCGGATTTTTACAGAAGCTATTACCTCACCGCTGGCTTTGTCGCTCCTTTAAGTGATAACGTAGGTATACGTCCTTCAGCATTGGCTAAGTATGTTGAAGGAGCGCCTATTGACCTAGATATTGACGCTTCTCTGATACTTTATGAAAAGTTTTATATCGGCGCCGGACTCAGAACAGATAAGAGGGAGGATGTAGCCGGAATGGATAATATATTTGTAGCAAGTATAGAATATGATGTAGCCAATCTTATCCGCATAGGTTACTCATACGACTTTTACCTCAGTAATAACGGACCATACCAGTATGGAACACATGAAATAATGCTGGGATGGGATATATACTGTACTAAAACTAAAATGACAAGCCCTAAATACTTTTAAAAAACAACTATTATGAAAACTATATATATGATTGCAATTGCCCTTATGCTGGTAATGTTTGCAAATGCGAGTACAAAACATGCCGATAGGCTGTTTGACAAATGGGAATACTATAAAGCTGCCCAGCTTTACGAAAAGGAATCTGAGAAAAATCCAACGCAATATGTCTATTACAGGCTGGGGCAATGCTACCAGAAAATGCACAGATACAATGAAGCCGTAGTTGCTTACGATAAGGTTAATTCAATGGGCACTTTTAATGATGCTTCTTTCTATCTTAATTATGGCCTTGTACTTAAATCAAACAGAAGGTACACCGAGGCCGAAACGGCTTTTGCAACGTATACCAGCATGATGCCTTCTGATAAAGCAGGTGAGTTTTACAAAAGTTCTTGCGATACTATCATTAAGGATGCCAATTATGATCTACCTATAAAAGTAGTTACGATAGGGTCTCTTAATTCTAATGCATCTGATCTATGTCCTATGTTATATAAAGGAGGCCTTGTATTCATTTCTTCCCGTAAAGTTGAAGGGCACGGGTCAAAAATATATAGCTGGGATGGTGAATATTACCTGGACATACTTTATGCGAAACAGGGTAACGGTGATACAAATTTTGTCAGCCTGACTCCATTGGGAGGGAATTTAAATAAAGAATATCATAATGGGCCGGTAACCTTTTCAAAAAATTACGATACAGTTTATTTTAACAGAGTAAGTAAAGAGTTAAAGGGTAAAGAAAAGAGAACATTAAACATCGAAAGGAATAAAATTTATTCAGCTGTTTATAAAGATGGGGCATGGACCGATCTGAAACCTTTTCCATATAATAATGATACGTTTTCAGTAGCCACACCTTGCCTGGCAAATAATGGTTCAAGAATATATTTTTCTTCGGATATGCCTGGTGGTTATGGAGGCGATGATCTTTATTACTGCGACAAAACCCCTGATGGAAGTTGGGGCAGGCCAGTAAATATGGGGCCTCAAATCAATACTTTCGGAGATGAAAAGTTTCCTTCCATAGATTCAGCAGGGAATCTTTATTTCTCTTCTAATGGATATAAGGGATTCGGAGGAATGGATATTTGCGTTTCAAAAAATGTAAACGGTACTTTCTCACAGGCGTCGGTATTAAAAGAACCATTTAATTCCGCTGGTGATGATTACGGTATAACCTTTATCAGAAATGGAAAAACGGGTTATTTCTCATCTAACAGAAATGGCGGAAAAGGGGATGAAGACATCTATTACTTTAATATGAATAAAGATAGCCTGCCTTGTGATGTTTCAACATCGGACTATGTCATTGGTTTTAAATGCCCACCTAAAGAAGTAGTAATGGATACGGTCCATAAAGATTCAGTATATCATTTTGCAGAAGCACCTAATAGGTTCACTGAGGAAAAAGAAATGACACGAATTCATTTCGACTTTGATAAGTATACTATCAGGACCGACGCAGCGGAAATACTTGACAGTGTTGTGTCTGTTATGAACAAATATCCTGACTTGGTAATTAGTGTAAATGGCTATTGTGATAGCAGGGGTAGTTATGCATATAACCAGGTTTTGTCTGACCACAGATCAGATGCGGCGGTTAATTACTTAGCGTCTAAAGGTATTAGCAAAGACAGAATGAAGCCTAAAGGTTATGGCAAGACTGCTTATTTGAATAGGTGTACTGATGGAGTGGTATGTTCGGATTTTGAGCATGCCGAAAATAGAAGGGTAGAGATATTATATACACCAGAAAAAGGTATGACTTCAGTTGTAAAGGAGCATAGGCCTTAATCAAATGCAACCGGAGAATTTTTAGATGATAGTCCTTCTAATATTATATGTATCGGGTTAGCACAATATGGAGTTACGTAGCAATTATATAAAAACATCCCAATGTCAAATTTTGAAAAAATAGAAAGCATCTCAGAGGGGTTGAAAAAATATGTAAACACCAACTACGAGTTAAGTAAGCTTGAGGTTATAGAACCTGTTGCAGTAATTGGGGCAAGCTTATTTGCCACTTTCATTATAGGGTTAGTATTGGTTTTGTTTTTATTTTTTTTAAGTATTACCATTGCACTTTACATTTCATATAAAACCGGAAACACTTACATCGGTTTTGCAGTTGTCAGCGGCTTTTATTTTTTGCTTGGTTGTATTCTGCTACTTGTCAAGAAAAAAAATATTGAACACCCTATCCGCGATAAAATTGTGTGGAAAATATTTACTAAAACAAGAGCATAACATTGCGGAACATGGAAGAAGTTGAGATACTTAATCATGCAGACTTGGTTTCGCGTATAATACAATTGAAAGCTGATAAGTTGCAGCAGGAAGAAGAGTTGAAAAAAATGTTAAAGGAATTCACTGGTAATCTTAGCCCTGCTTCTATACTGAAAGAAACACTACATGAATTATTTGAAAATACGGAAGCACAGAATGATATAACAAAGGCTGGCATTGATATTGGGGCAAATGTTCTGACAAGTTGGATAGGTAGTAAGCAAAGTAGTATTAAGGGGCTTATCAGCGCTGTAATAATAGGGATGATCTCTAGGAAAGTAATAAGTAATAATTCCTCAAAAATAGTATCAGGGGTGGGGAAGTTGTTGCAATGGGGATATGAAAAAGTGCACAACAAGCAATAAAAATAAAAACAAGTAAAACAATGAACACACAAATTTTTAAATTAACTATTGTTGCCGGTGTTTTAACCCTGGGAATAGTGCGTTGTACCAATTCTGCCGAACAAAAAGCTAATAGAGAAAAAGCAATAAGAGATAGCGCCATGGCAGCGCAAGCTTATCAGGATTCTATAAATGACTATATTTTATTCAGGAAAGAATCTGAAGAAAGGCTGCAAGCAAATAACCAGAGAATTGCCGATCTAAAGGAAGACATGAAAAAGGAAAGAGAAGATCTAAGAGTTAAGTATGATAAAGAGATTAATAAACTTGATCAGGATAATGAAGAGTTAAGTGTTAAATTACACCAATACAAAAGGCAAAGCAAAAATGAATGGGAAACATTTAAGCATGACTTTAATAGGGATATGGATTCGCTTGGTAAGTCAATATCCAGGATTGCAGAAAGGAACATGAACAAAAGTTAGTATTACAAGTCGAGTTTTGTATAAACCCTGCAGTAAATACTGTAGGGTTTTATTTTTTATAAGGTTCCTCTTCTAATAAATAGAAATGAATCTATTTTGAGACGGAAGATATGTACGCAACTAAACTTCAGTTGCTCAAATGTAGAATACATGCTATATTTAGTGGTAAGAACAAAAGCCCCAATCTTACGGGATTGGGGCTTTTTGTAGAAGAGAACGACAAACCTATTGATTTGGTCCTTCTTATTGGGTCAATTCATAACAGTTAAACTCACAACAAGAGATATTATCTCCTCTTTATTTGTTTTCCTGGCATGCCATTTGCAAAGAAGAAATAGCCTTTTGAGCATCCCTAATTGCATCCGCCTTATGGCCGCCAAAATCATCCGGAGATTTCTGCATATAATCAATAGCATCCTGCAAATCGGTAATTGCTTTTTTAATTCGCGGGTGCTTTTCAGTCTTCACAATATGCTCATTGTTTAATTTTGGGCTGGCTGTTACGACAAATGTTGTGCCAATTACGCCTGCTATCAGCGCCACACCGGTAAATGTTGAAATAAGATTCTTTTTCATGTTAATTGTTTTATTATTGATATCGCCAAAATTATACAGGCAGCATACCTTAATAAATGTTTTTCGTCAAGCTTGTATTTTCGATACTTGAAGTAAAAATTATAATAGACGGAGCTCTTCGAATGAAAGCCAAAAAACATACCGGAACGTATCTTCATGATTCTTGGTGGAAAGACTAGCCATACTTCCTATGGCTTTACTTCAGATATTCAGTATCAACACATTATTGCAGGTCCCTGCTTCAAAGGTGACTATTTAAAATGATGGAGATTTATACTTCTCATTTCACCGAAACGAAAGCGAGCCAAAAGTGAAGTAAGTGGTTCAAAATGAACAAAAATGAACTATTTCGTTAAATTAAGAAGCCCCAAACCCATTGTATTCTATAATGGGTATTCGTTTCTGAGACTTCTTTTAGTGATCCCGATGGGACTCGAACCCATGACCCTAACATTAAAAGTGTTATGCTCTACCAACTGAGCTACGGAATCAGAACATTTCCCTTAAAAGGTGCGCAAAGATAACAGCATTTTATAAATAGCCACGCTTTATTTAAAAAGTTTTTTGCAGTAAGGCTATTATTTGCAAATCCTAGGTAAAAAGCCTAAAATATTTTACGATATGTTATAAATTTTTTATAAGGCACTACCTGGAGTAAAGCAACAAGTATATGGATCATCTTTTCATTGAAACTACCTATCCAGCTTATCAATAAACTATCGTATTTTTTAGCGGGTTGTATTATTTTACCTAATTCATTGAAAATGGCAGCCTCTATACCCTTCCCCTGAAATTCAGGCACAATACCAAATACGATTCCGGTAAACATGTCAAATCCCTTTGTCTTTTGAAACCAGAGGAACCTTAATTTCCCCCAAAAATTCAAATTACCATGAACATATTTAAATACCTGATTCAATTCAGGTATTGCAATAAAAACACCAATGGGAACATCTTTATGGTAGGCAAACCAGCACAGTTCTTCATCGAGCACGGGTTTTAGTTTACGCATAATAGTTTGTGCCCTTTCGCTGCTCATTTCTTCAAAATCGGTTCGCTCGGCCTTCCAGGCTTTATTGTAAATAACTCTGAAATCTTCAGCATACTTGTTGGCGTTACTTACTTTCATATGCTCCATCCTGTAATTTGTGTCTCTCATTACCCTATCTGCAAGGCCCACAAGCCTTGGATGGGGGACATCCTGAACCTTACGGAAATACACTATTTGCTCATAGTTATTTACAAAGCCATAGTCTTCATAATATTGCTTGTAATATGCCGGCTGGTGGTTCATTGTATAAATAGCCGGCTTATCCCTTCCTTCTGATAATAACCCCCAGAATTTATCCTTTTCACCAAAGTTGATCGGGCCGTCCATTGCCTTCATCCCCCTCTTTACAAGCCATTCCTTGCAAGCATCGAACAACTTAATAGCAGCTTCCTTATTCTCAATACATTCAAAAAAACCCATTCCACCGGTAGGCTGTTCAAATGTATGTGCCGTTCTTTCATTTATAAAAGCCGCTACCCTCCCAATTGCCTTGTCTTTATCATAAAGTACCCACCTAACACAATCTCCATGGGTAAAGTAAGGATTCTCCTTTCTGCTAAACACCTCCTCGATCTCTTGTGTAATATGAGGTATCCAATTAGGGTCGTTTTTATAAATTGAAAATGGTAAGTCAGTAAAATCCTTAATTGCCTTACTATCTTTTACCTCCACTAATTCCATACGCCGTTAATCTTTAAGAATGACTGATTCTTTGCCTTTTGCCTCTAAATCAACCGTAATATGTTCCTGTAAAGTAGTGGCTATTGAAATACCTGAATAATCAGACTTTATCGGAAATAAAGAATGGTTTCTGTCCACCATTACGGCAATTCGTATACATTTTACGGGAAACTGGAGGAATATTTTCATACTGTACGATAATATTTTGCCCGTATTCAGTACATCATCTACTAATATTATTGTTTTTTTCGAAAAATCTTCCTTCTTATCTATTGAAACAGCAGTTTGGCCTGAAGGGGCCTTCTTGTCAATAGTAATTTTTACTAAAGTGGTTTTAAGTGGTGATATTTTTTTTAGAACCAAAGCTATTTTTTGAGCTAAGGCATACCCACCTGGAACAACACCAGCCAATACTATCTCCTTTTCCTCAGCATGCTCCTCATAAATCTCATATGCAATGCGAACTACCTTCTTTTCAATCTGTTTTGCACTCAATATTAATGTTTGCATATATCTAAATTTCCTCAAATGTAAAAAAGACTACTGAAATAGTAATTACTTATTCATACTATTAAGGTGCTTCAAAAACATTAACTTTGTATAAAAGCCTTACAATTGGGTGCATCTATAAAAGCCATAAGTTGTTATTTGCCTGAAAAAATTCTGGATAACGACGAACTCTCAAAAATATTTCCTGAATATTCTTCAGAAATAATATTCAAAAGGAGTGGCATATTGGAAAGGCATGTAGCCGCCCCTAACGAAATTCCTTTCGACCTGGCTATAAAGACCGCCGAGAAATTCTTCTCTGAACATAATATTGCAAGGAAAGACATCGACTTTCTTATTTTTTGTTCGCTGATACGGGAAAGACAAGCTCCTACAACTGCTTGTTTATTACAAAACAAGCTTGGCCTTTCAACTAATATTGGGGCAATTGATGTTCCCATGGGATGCTCAGGCTACATTTACTCATTGGCACTTGCTAAATCACTTATATATGGTGGAATAGCCAAAAACATATTGATATTGGCTGGTGATACAACTACTAAATTCTTACATCCTGAAGATCACACTTTAAGGTTCCTGATAGGTGACGGTATGACAGCAACTTCGGTTCAATATACCAGTGAGGAAAACATAAATTCTTTTGTATTGGGTAACGACGGAGCAGGGGCCGAAAGCCTTATTATAAAAGGCTCAAATCCAAGGGAAACTATAACTCCAGAAAAAGATATTGAAACCACGGCAATGCCTTATGGTAAATTAATAATGGATAATGCCGATGTCTTATCTTTTGCTTTGAAAGTGGTACCGCAAATGGTTAATGAATTGTTGCAAAAGGAGCACTTAGCAATGAAAGACATTGATCTTTTCATCTTTCACCAGGCCAGCCGGCTTGTACTGGAAACACTATGTAAAAAAATGAATATTGCTGAAGAAAAATTCTTTGTTAATATTCAACACCTTGGCAATACCTCCTCAGCTACAATACCTATTGCAATTGCCGATGCAATTACTGCCGAAAGAGCGAAGAAAGGTGATAAAATAGTTATTGCCGGTTTTGGCATTGGTCTTTCATGGGGTTCAACAATTATAACCTTATAAAGCTAAGTTGCTCATTTTTACTCTAAATAGGTTACATTTGCTACTACATACTACCAAATAAAATATAAATATGCGTGAATTCATTCAAAAGCTTGAAGCCGAGTTTGAAGATATTCCTAAAGGTACCCTTACTCCTTCAACAAAACTGAAAGATATTGAAGGCTGGGGCTCAATGCATGCACTTATAGTTTTAGCACTTGCCGATACGGAGTATAATGTTGCATTAAAAGGCGAGGAATTAAAGAAAGCTGAATCAATTCAGGATCTTTTTGATTTGATACAGCAAAAAAAGGCTTCTAAATAAACGGGGATATATAAATGGCTTTTTTCAGTATCGAAAATATTCGCTTAAAAGGTATTGCATGCGCTGTTCCCAAGCAGGAAACTTCAAACTGGGATTATGATTTTATTACTGAACAGGAAAGAAAACTACTTATAAAAACCACAGGGGTAGAAAAAAGAAGAGTGGTTAGCGAAAGTGGTTTAACCACTGCTGATCTGGGAATGGCTGCTGCTGAAAAACTACTGAAAGAGACCAATACAAATAAAGAAGAAATCGACATTTTGGTATTCGTGTCTCAAACCCCTGACTATTTTCTGCCGGCGAGTAGTGTAATATTACAAAACAAGTTAGGCCTTTCTAAAAATTGCATGGCGTTCGATATTAATCTTGGTTGTTCGGGATTTGTATACGGGCTTTCTGCAATAGGTTCAATAATGAACACTGCCAAATTTAAAAAAGGGCTGTTAATTGCCGGTGATATTTCATCAAAAGCCGCAGAGCGAGAAGACAAGAGTGTGTATCCATTATTTGGCGACGGAGCATCGGCAACCCTACTTGAATATGACGCTACTACTGAAAAAATGACAATCAGTCTTCAAAGCGATGGGGCAGGATATGAAGCCATTATTGTGCGTGATGGTGGAATGAGAAAACCAATGACAAAGGAATCATTTAATATAAAAGAGATTGCTCCCGGTATTTCAAGAGCCCCCCGTAATCTTGAACTTAATGGAATGGACGTGTTTAACTTTTCAGTAACTGAAGTACCGCTCAATGTAGAAGATTTTTTTAAACGAACAAATACAACAGCTCAGTCTTACGATTATTTTGTAATGCATCAGGCTAATTTACTAATGAATGAAACGGTACGAAAGAAGTTGGGGTTTCCGGCGGAAAAAGTTCCCTATTCGTTAACTAAATTTGGTAATACAAGCTCTGCTTCCATTCCCCTTACAATCGTATCCGAGCTGAGAGATAAAGTATCCAGGCCACTTTCAATGCTTTTATGCGGATTCGGAGTTGGCCTGTCATGGGCTACCGCTTCTATAAAGACAAATAACTTAATCTGCCCGGAAATAATTGAACTATAATGAGTAGCCCCTTCCATCTTACAAATAAAACCATACTTGTTACAGGGGCTTCTTCCGGAATAGGGAAACAGGTAGCAATTACCTGCAGTGAAATGGGCGCAAAGGTTTGCATAACTGGTAGAGATAAAACCAGGCTTACTGAAACATTTAACTTATTAAAAGGGTCCGGACATTTTCAAGCAACATGCGACCTTGTAAACGAAGATGAACGCAATACATTCATAGAAAAGCTCCCTGCTCTTGATGGCTTTGTTCATTGTGTTGGAATTGTAATGCCTATGCCTGTTAAGTTTATAGAAGGTAAGCACATCAGGGCTTTAATGGAAGTAAACTTCGACTCTGCGGTTTTATCAGTTACACGTTTATTGAAATCAAAAAAACTTAACAAGAATTGCTCTATTGTGTTCATATCCTCTATTGCAGCACACTTTCCTTATATCGGGGGTGCGCTTTATAATTCATCAAAGGCAGCTATTGAGGCATATAGCAGAAACATTGCCCAGGAAATGAGTGGCATGGGGCTGAGATCTAACTGCATTGTACCGGCTATGGTTGACACACCCATTTACGAGGAAACACTAAAGGGAATTCAGTTAACTCACGAACAGTACTCTGCTAAATACCCATTGGGGATTGGGAAACCTGAAGATATTGCAAATGCTGCAGTTTTTTTACTTTCACCCGCTTCAAAATGGGTAACAGGAACGAATCTTTTGATTGACGGCGGATATGCATTAACTGTAATTTAAACCGGATGAGAAAGGAAGTAAGTAAAGTATCAATAGTTGTTCCGGTATACAATTCATCGAAGGTATTATATGAATTACAAAAGCAAGTTGAAGAAGCATTTACTGAGTTAAAGCTTACCTATCAGCTGGTTTTTGTCGATGACTATTCTTATGATGATAGCTGGTCAATTATAAAAGACCTTAAAGGTAAATTTCCTGATAAAGTTATTGCTGTCAGGCTGGCAAAGAACTTTGGCCAGCATAATGCAATATTTTGTGGTTTACGCTATTGTTCAGGCGACGTTATAGTAACTATGGATGATGATCTTCAAAATCCCCCATCGGAAATCAAAAAACTGCTGGAATCCTATACAAATTCAGAGGCTGAAATGGTTTATGGTATTTCTTCAAATTATAAAAGACCATTGATCAGGAAAGCCACCAGTAGGGGATTCAAAACTGCAACAAAATTATTTTCAAAATCTACCGCAGAAGGTTCATCATTTCGTTTATTAGATAAAAAGCTAGTTAAAAAAATAATTACCCATAAACAGTACTTTGTATTTGTAGATGAATTGATTTCATGGTATTCATCAAACATCGAATTTGTGAATGTTAAACATGAACATTCTCATTTAAAACATTCGCGATATACCGGTTCTAAGCTGCTAAATCTGGTTTACGGCCTCACACTGGGGTATAATGCTGCTCCTTTAAGATTTATTACATGGCTGGGGCTGTTATCTTCATTTTTCTCATTTGTTCTGGCACTTTATTTCCTATACAGAAAATTCTTCCATCATGTAAGACTTGGGTATACAAGCATTATTGTGAGTGTAACCCTTTCCGCGGGAATCATTCTTTTAAGTATTGGTATTATTGGAGAGCATCTTAGGAGGATGTACAACATCCTCAATGAGCAGCCACAGTTTTCTGTTTCCGAAGTAATTGAATAATCATACGGTATGATATTCCGCAAATACGGTATTACCATTACGCGACTTAAAGAAAGGGATATTGAGCTTGTGCGGCAAATGCGTAATTCGCCCGAAATACAAAGCAAAATGTATTACAGGGAATATATTACTCCTGAAATGCAGCAAAAATGGTTCCGGTCTATCAACAATAAATACAATGGCTATTTTATCATAGAATATAATGGGCAAAAAATAGGGCTTATTCATGGTAAGGATAATGATTTTGAAAAAAGGATATCGGAAGGAGGAATATTTATATGGGATAAAGGGTATATACATACAATTGTACCCGCACTTGCATCCATTATACTTGCCGATTACACATTTTTAGTTACTCATTACAAAGCAACTTATGGGAAAGTATTAGCAGATAATAACAATACCCTGAAGTATAATAAACTAATGGGCTATGTGCCTTGTGAGCCATTAAACAATGACAAAGGGGTACAATGGATGATACTTACCAAAGAGAGCTATTTTGCTAAGATGAAGCTACTGCGTAAGGGCATAAAAGCCATTACGGGTGATGGAGAACCCACTGTTGCCACTGATATTGATTATTCTGACGATTCACCTGAAGATTTTGAACTGCTTTATTCGGGTTTGCCGGCCGATATTCAAAAACATGTGGATGACTGGAGGGCTTTGCATAGAAAATAAGGCTTGTTTCTCATCCTATTCCTGCATTAATTACCAAAGGAAATGTTATTTTTGCATATATCTATAATGCGATAATATGTCATCTGCAATGACCGCTAAAGAAGAGTCAATAGGTTCGGTACCTGTACATACTGTTTTGAAAGCCTTTGAGCTTATGTGTACCGCCAAATCAATGACTGAATTATTTGAAAAAAATGCAGCCGTTACCAGCAAATATGTTCACGCCACTTCAAGAGGGCATGAGGCTATTCAAATAGCACTGGGACTTCAACTAAAACCACAGGACTACCTTAGTGCATATTACCGTGATGATAGTATTCTTCTTTCAATAGGAATGACTCCCTATGAGCTCATGCTGCAATTACTGGCTAAAGCTGATGACCCATTTTCAGGTGGAAGAACTTATTATTCACACCCAAGTTTGAAGCGTGACAATATGCCTAAAATACCTCACCAGTCTTCGGCCACAGGTATGCAGGCTATTCCATCAACAGGAGTGGCAATGGGCTTACAATATTTAGAAAAACAGGGTTTAGCAGCAACATACAGTGATGGAAAACCAATTATGGTTTGTTCATTGGGTGATGGTTCGGTAACCGAAGGTGAAGTTTCAGAAGCATTACAGATGGCAGTGTTGAAAAAACTGCCTATACTTTATTTAGTTCAGGATAATGAATGGGATATTTCAGCTACAGCAAAGGAAACCCGTGCAATGGACGCTGTTGAATATGCCAAAGGATTTAAAGGGCTTGAAACCCGCAGTATAGATGGCACTGATTTTATGCGCAGCTATCAAACCCTGAACGAGGTTATACATACCATACGTGAAGAAAGAAGGCCATTCCTTATACATGCAAGAGTCCCTTTATTGAATCACCATACTTCAGGCGTTCGTAAAGAATGGTACCGTGGTGACCTCGAAGAGGCTGCAAAACGCGACCCATTTCCACGCCTCAGAAGCCAATTGATCATTTCCGGATTCAATGGAGATAAACTAAATGCCATTGAGAAGAAAGCAAGTGACTTAGTTAGTGCAGACTATGATAAAGCCTTAAAAGCGGCCGATCCTAAGCCGGAAGATGCTTTCAAACATGCATATGCCCCTACCCCAATTACGGAGGAAAAAGGTGTAAGAGAACCAAAGGGAAAAGACAAAACCGTAATGGTTGATTGTGCTTTATTTGCCATACAGGAATTAATGGAAAAGCACCCTGAATGTCTCTTCTATGGGCAAGATGTGGGTGGACGCTTAGGCGGGGTTTTCCGTGAGGCTGCAACCTTGGCGCAAAAATTCGGCGATAACAGAGTGTTTAATACCCCTATTCAGGAAGCATTTATTATTGGTAGTACGGTAGGTATGTCGGCTACAGGTTGCAAACCAATTGTAGAAATTCAGTTTGCTGATTATATATGGCCTGGCTTAAACCAGTTATTTACTGAAGTTAGCCGTTCATGTTATTTATCAAATGGTAAGTGGCCTGTAAGTTGCATTATACGTATACCTATTGGGGCATATGGCAGCGGAGGACCTTATCACTCTTCAAGTATTGAATCTGTATTAACAAATATCCGCGGTATAAAAATTGCATACCCGAGCACAGGAGCTGATCTGAAAGGCTTATTGAAAGCAGCGTACTATGACCCTAACCCGGTTATTATGCTGGAACATAAAGGGTTGTATTGGTCAAAGATAAAAGGCACTGAAGATGCCAAGACCGTTGAGCCGGATGCTGACTATATTATCCCCTTTGGTAAGGGAAGAATTGTTCAAGAGGTCGCACCTCAGAAAGAGGCGACATTATCGGTGATTGCTTACGGTATGGGAGTATATTGGGCAAAGAATGCAGCCAAAAAATTCCCCGGAAAGATTGAGATCATTGACCTGCGTACACTGTTCCCGCTCGATGAAGAATTGATATTCTCATCTGTTAAAAAACATAGCCGTTGCTTGGTTATTACTGAAGAGCCTGTGAATAATACATTTGCACAATCTGTTGCATCGCGCATACAACAAAATTGTTTCGAATCGCTAGATGCTCCCGTTACAGTTATCGGTGCAGAGAACCTTCCAGCAGTTCCATTAAATTCAGTACTTGAGCAAACGGTACTCCCTAATGCCGATAAGGTTGCAGAGGCTATTGAAAAATTACTTGCATACTAATATTTATTTATGATGAACATTTTTTCAAAAAGCAAATGGGTTTTTGGCTCTCTAATTTGCCTGGTTGTATTTATTGCCCTCTCGAATACATCTTGCAAACAGAGCAATAATTATGCAAAACAAACTGCCACGTTAGACAGTCTGAATAAAGCAGTACATGCCGCAGATTCGGTCCTGTCTATGGTTGATACGGTAAGAATAAAGAAATGTACTGACCATATTACCATAGCCCTTGAACTTATTAAGATGGCTCACAAAGACAGCATGAGTAAAACCTCGGCAGAGATATTCAGAAACTATAGCTCTGTTCGTTGGGAGCTTTTGACATTTAGCGGAAGACGCAGTTTTATGTTAATAGAAATGCATAAGTCAATGGATCAGCTTACTCACCTGAGTCATGACCTTAAGAACAATCTCATCATGGCAGACAGCGTTCCGATATATTACAACCAGGAAGTAAAACGAGCCAGCCTGCTTATAGAAAGTGAACAAATGGGAATGGCTAAGTTAAATTCACAATTGCCATTGTATAACCTTATTGTACCACAGGCAGACTCGCTTATATCTCTTATTAAGAATCATAAAGACATTTAGGTCTTAGAATAAACATTCATGAAAAGGTTGCTGTTGGCATTTGCATTTTTACTCGGACTTGCCAGCCATAGTTTTGCGCAAAACGGCACCGATGAAGAACTTGCCCAACAATATTATATTGATAAGCAATATGATAAAGCGGTAGTATATTATGAAAAGATCTACGCCAAGCGGCCCTCGAACTATGTCTATCATAATTACTTGGATTGCCTGTTGCAGACCAAAGATTATAAAACAGCTGAAAAGACCATAAAGAAACAAATGCATCAGGACCCAGGCAATCTCAGCCTTTGGCTTGATATGGGTAATGCGTATACGCTTTCAGGCGACGACAAATCAGCAAATGACTCATATGAAAAAGCCATTAAAAGCCTGACTGCGGACCAAAGCCAGGTACTTGCCCTTGGTCAGTCTTTTATTGATATCAAGAAATATGATTATGCCCTGGAAACATATAAAAAAGGAAAAGATCTACTTAAAGGCCAATACCCTTTTCTGTTTGAAACAGCCGCTGTATACAGGTTAATGGGTAATACAGAAGCCATGGTTGATACCTACCTTGACGCACTTGTAATATCAGAAGGTTTTATACAAAGTGTACAGGATGCATTACAGATAAGCGTCGGAGAGAATGCAGATGTGGCACAAAACAACGTCATTCGAAAAGAGCTTTTAAAATACATTCAAAAGTATAGTGACAATGATATATTCACTGAGTTGCTTATATGGATGCTTATGCAGCAGAAGAATTACCAGGATGCATTGGTACAGGTAAAAGCACTTGACAAACGTAGGCATGAAGGTGGTGTAAGACTAATGCAACTTGCCAGTACATGTCTTAATAATGAAGCCTATGACCCTGCTATACAAGCATACCAATATGTTATTGATATGGGCGCTAAAAATGACAATTACACCCAGGCAAAAGAAGAACAACTAAAAGCCATTTACCAGAAGCTGCTTGCCACTGGTAACTATAGTCATGAACAATTGATTGGAATACAAACTAAATTCCGCCAGGGACTTGATGAGCTTACACGCTACGCTGCCACTGTTCCGCTTATGACCGACCTTGCTCACCTTGATGCATTTTATTTACATAATGATTCAGAAGCAGTTACATTAATGAATGAAGCCATTGATTTCCCCGGTTTGCCTTCTGTAACACGTGCACGTTGCCAGATGGAGTTGGCCGATATACTTTTGGCTTCAGGAAAAATATGGTCTGCATCGCTCGTATATTCCCAGGTTGAAGCTGCTCTTAAACATGAGCCACTTGGAGATGAGGCCAAATTAAAGAATGTAACTATTTATTATTATACCGGTAACTTTAAATGGGCAAAGTCTGAACTGGATATATTAAAAGGCGCCACCAGCAAGCTTACTGCCAACGATGCCATGTCGTTATCGTTACTGATTGCAGATAATACCGATGACAGTGCCCATATGCAACCTATTATATTGTTTGCCCACGCTCAGTTGCTCGATTTCCAGAACTACGAGGATAGTGTGCAGATATTGCTTGATTCTGTTTACAGAATGAGTAATACACGCACTTTGAAAGAAGAGATATTGATGATGCGCGGACAGATGGCGGAGAAAAAGAATGACACTGCCGCAGCCATGCAATACTATACAGAAGAAGTTAAAGAATACCCCGATGGTATGTTACCCGATAAAGCCCTTTATAATATGGCTAAACTGGAAGACAGGAAATATAACAAGCCTGACAAAGCCGCAGAATACTATAAGCAGATAATCCTCAATTACCCCGGAAGCCTTTATATAGAAGAGATACGCGAAAGGTACAGGCACCTTTCCAAAGACGATGCTCCTCCGGTAAACTGATCTTATTCCTATGATTTAGGCAGGTTCTCTTTTCCAATATTGCTGTGAAAGCGGCTATAGGAGAAGAAAATGATCAAGCCAAATATCATCCAGCCAAATGCAGTTAATAAGGTAGTTGAATCAAGTGTTGCAATCATAGCGCCACAAACCAGTATCCCTAAAATCGGCACCAGCGGAACCATAGGTGTTCTGAATGGGCGAGCCCTGTCCGGATCAGCCTTACGCATAATAATGATTCCAAGACAAACCAGCACGAATGCCAGCAAGGTACCTATAGATGTAAGATCACCCGCTACACTACCAGGGATAAATGCGCCAAAGAAACCCACGAACAAGAACAAGATCATATTCGATTTATAAGGAGTTCTGAATTTAGGATGAAGATCAGAGAATACCTTAGGAAGAAGTCCATCGTTTGACATAGAATAGAACACGCGTGATTGACCCATTAACATAACAAGTATAACCGATGAAAAACCTGCCAGAATAGCAACAGATACCAATGTACCAAGCCATGCATAACCTGTCATATAATGCTGAATGGCATATGTAACAGAAGCCTCTTTACCAGCTTTTAAGAAGTCGGTATACGGAGCAACTCCTGTTAATACATGAGAGAACAATATATACAACACTGTACAAACCGCCAGTGAACCAAGGATACCAATAGGCATATCGCGCTTAGGGTTTTTGGTTTCCTGGGCCGCTGTAGATACAGCATCAAAGCCAATGAAAGCAAAGAATACTACGGCAGCACCTCTTAATACACCCAGCCAGCCATGGTTCACAGCCGGAGCATAGCTGTATGTTTTACCATTACCAAGGTCCACCGGGGGAGCGTTATCAGGAATAAGGTAAGGAGTATGGTTAGCCGATTTCATAAAGCCCCAGCCAATTGCAATAAAAATAAGTACTATAGAAACCTTTACAAATACTATAATAGCATT
>DATHNG010000053.1:0-11514 GCA_035486275.1 Bacteroidia bacterium | reverse complement strand
TACACCGGGTATTTGTTTACTTCCTTTTTGCCTTGGGCCCATGCCCGATAAAAACAACAAATTACCTACCTGGCGTGCATGAGGATATGAGCCTACGGGCTCTGGCGCTTTTGATGAATACAGTTTATCCACAGTTATTTTTTAAGCGTGCAAAGGTAGAAAAAAATGCATGGAATTATGCATTAATTCAAGGTGTATATGCAAAAGAAGCTAATTCTCAATAAGGAGCAATAATAGCACCATCACGCTTAGTAGTAGGTACTATACTCATAACCGGTATATCAGAACCATTTATGATACCTTGTGCAGTAGAACCAACAAACAAAGGTGTTGTATCACTTTCTTGTTGGGTCATTATCATGATAAGATCAGCATCAACCTTGCTTGAATAATCTACAATAGCCTGTGCAAGGCTTTCGTCACCCTTAATAGCCTTGATCATTTCAGCAGTACATTTAACACCTGCCTTCTGGATAAAGCTCTTAACCTGGTCCATTTGACGGGTAATACGGTTTACCACAAATTCATCGAGTGTAAACAATACAGATACTACACGAATGGTAGAGCCATAAAGTTTTCCAAGCTCAATAGCCTTGTTGACTTTTTCGCGGGTTTCCTTTGAAAGATCAATTGGCATAACAATATTCTTACAGCCTTCTCTGTGGTGTTTACCCTTAATTGTAATAACCGGGCAGCCGGCCTCTCTAACTACTCTTAATGCATTGGAGCCAATAAAACGCTTACGAACACCAACCGTGCCGTTAGAGCCCATTATTATCATTTTAGCGCTGATCATATCAGCCACTTCTAATATTTTTTCATAAACTGAACCACGGGCTACAACAGTGTTTACCTTGATTTTTTTCTTCTTTTCAGTTTCCATTGCCAATTCATGAAGCTTATCTTCAATTTCCTTTTTCATGGCAGCTTCATCAAATGACTTAGAGAAAATACGGCTTAGCGCACCGCTTTCCTCAATAACATATAATAATGTAATTTCAGCATTATAGAACTGCGCAAGATTGTAAGATTGATCAAGAGCTATTAAAGCCTGATCAGAAAAATCCATTGGAATTAAAATCTGGTTTACATTAGATTTCATGTAGTTCGTAGTTTATTTTGGCTTGCAAAGTTAAGGAAATTTTCAAATTGTATGACCTTAAGCTAAAAATGGGTAACAAATAAGTATTATAAACCAGTCAGATGAGCTTATTTAGCCAATGTATACACTATCAAACTGGCCAGATAAGCCATTGCCCCCATGTATAGGAACTGAATGATGGGCCATTTGATGCTCTTGGTCTCCCGGTACACTACTGCCAGTGTACTCATACACTGCATGGCAAATGCATAGAACAGCATTAAAGAAAAGCCTACAGCGGCTGTATATTCCAACTTGCCTGTACTTGGGTTTACAGCGACAGACATCTTTTCACGGATAGATTGGGAATTATCTTCATTATCGGCACTATATAGTGTAGCCATAGTACCTACAAAGGCCTCACGGGCGGCGAATGAGGTAATGAGTGCAATACCTATTTTCCAATCGAAACCAAGGGGTTTAATAACGGGTTCGATCCATTTACCTGCAATACCGGCATACGATTCCTTTAGTTTTTCAGAAGCCATTCTGGTCTCAATTTGTTTTGGGGTATATTTTTTCACAGTATCAGCACTGGTATAGGCGGCCTCTATTTTGGAGTATTTACCTGCCGGCGCGTGTGATGCCATTACCCATAGGATAACTGAAATAGCTATTATTACCTTTCCTGCATCGAACAGGAATATCCTTGCTTTTTGATAGATTGTCAGCAAAATGGTTGAAGCCTTAGGAATGTGATATAAAGGCATTTCCATAATAAAATGGGTCTTTTCACGGGTCTTTATAAGAGCCTTCATTACAAAGGCAGCCGTTAAAGCAGCAAGGAACCCTATCAGGTACATGGCCATTAGTACCAAACCTTGCATATTGAAAAAGCCGTAATTATGAGTAGATGGAATAACAAGAGATATCAGCAAGGTATACACTGGTAAACGTGCTGAACAACTCATTAAAGGTGTTACCATAATAGTAGTGATACGTTCTTTCCAGTTTGATATAGTGCGTGCACCCATAATGGCAGGCACTGCGCAAGCCATACCACTCATAAGAGGAATAACAGAACGGCCATTAAGCCCCAGTGGGCGCATAAGTCTGTCCATAATAAAACTTACACGTGCCATATAACCTGTGTCTTCCAATATGGCTATAAACGCAAACAGCAAGGCTATTTGCGGAACAAATACCACAACCCCACTTAAGCCTGCTAACACACCATTGATTAAGAGATCGGCAAACTCACCTTTTGGTAAAACATCTTTACCTAATTCCGATAATTTCACAAAGAAGAACTCAATACCATCCATCGGGTACTTGGCAATAAGGAATATGCTCTGGAATATTACAAACAGTACACCCAGGAATATTAAATAACCCCAGAACTTGTGCGTTAATACACTATCAATGCGTGATGAAAGCGACTTACGCTTTTCTTCCTCATCTATCTTAACCGTTTCTTTTACTATTTCATTAATCGCTTTGTAACGGGCTATTGTTTCCTGCGATTGTATAGGATGTTTCTCGAAACCGGTTGTTTTTATCTGCTTTTTAATATCGATCTTCTGGGTAGGAAGAATTTCAAAATGCTCTATCCCTGCTTCGTTATTTATGATCTGAAATGCAGCATAAGGGCTTTGCTTAGGGAACATTTTCTGTACATTATCGATAAATGTAGCAGGTGCAAATTGTTTTATGTCAATAAAGTCCTTTTCAGGAGCCTCAATACCTTCAGCCAACAGCTTTTTAATATTATCAATGCCATGTCTTTTACGGGCATTGGCAGCTACCACCGGCACACCAAGGAACTTTGATAATTCATCTGTATCTATTTGAACGCCACGGACACGTGCAATGTCCATCATGTTCATTACAAAAATGCAAGGTATACGAAGGTCAATTATCTGCGTTGCCAGGAAAAGGCTTCGGCGTATGTTTGATGCATCGGCCACTATAATAGCTACATCCGGATGATCTTCGTTGGTCTCATCACACATTACCTTAAAGCACACTTCTTCGTCAAGTGTTTTAGGATAAATACTATATGTACCAGGTAGATCTAAGTATGTTATATATATCTTTTCATGCGTCTTTTCGTTCTCGATCAGCGCATCACCACTATGCTTTTCAACCGTAACACCCGGATAGTTACCGGTTTGTTGGTTAAGACCGGTGAGAGCATTGAATAAAGTCGA
Organism: Bacteroidia bacterium; assembly: GCA_035486275.1. GTDB lineage: Bacteria > Bacteroidota > Bacteroidia > JABEUT01 > JABEUT01 > JABEUT01. The sequence continues at coordinate 8,223 of DATHNG010000053.1, read as the reverse complement.
CTTGCCGCTATTGGGATTACCCAATACAGCCACTTTGAGCGACTTTTGTGCCTGCTCTCTGCCTATTTTCAACTTTATTTTCCTGAACATTCTACTTAATACGATCTACATTAATTAATGCCGCTTCTGTTTTACGCATACTTAGCTTATATCCTGATACTATAACCGCTATTGGGTCACCTAGCGGTGCAATACTATCCATCTTAATCCTTTGGCCTGGTGTACAACCCATCTCCATGAATTTCAGCGCGTTCTCTTCATCGTTGAACGACATTACTATTCCCACTTCTCCGGGTTTAAGTTTATCGAGTGTTACAATTTCTTTAGCCATATACAATTGGCAAATTTAACAACCTCACAGAAAGGGGGGCTACCTAAAGAAGGGTATTTTCAGAATAATTTGATGATTTGGCGATTTGATAATTTGATGATTGAAATCATCAAATCTGCTCATCATCAAATCTGCTCATCATCAAATTATCAAATCAATTATTTACAGCCATCTTCTGCTGTTTCATAACCTCGCTAATGTCGCGCATTAATTTCTCTGCAAGGTTATCTGCCGTGGTCTGGTGAGCGCTTTCAGCATAAATACGGATAATAGGCTCAGTATTAGAACGACGCAGGTGAACCCAATCGCCATCAAACTCTATTTTAAGGCCATCAACCGTATTTGATGGGTATTTCTTATATTTTTCCTTAATATCTTTCAATACCTTATCAATATCCAGATCAGGGCGTAGCTCTATCTTATTCTTGGAAGTAAAATAACTAGGATATTTCGACCTTAACAGTGAGCAACTTTTTCCGAATGTAGCTAAATGAGTAAGGAATAAGGCAATACCCACCAAAGCATCACGGCCATAATGTAATTCAGGGTAAATAATTCCACCATTGCCTTCGCCGCCTATAACAGCGTTATTCTTTTTCATTGCCTCCACTACATTCACCTCTCCTACTGCCGATGCAAAATACTCGCAACCTGCTTTTTGAGTAACAACCTTTAAGGCTTGCGTAGATGAAAGGTTAGATACGGTTGCACCTTTTTTATTCTTCAATATATAATCAGCCACTGCCACCAATGTATATTCTTCTCCAAACATTTCACCGTCTTCGCAAACAATGGCAAGCCTGTCTACATCAGGGTCCACAGCAAAACCAAGGTTAGCATTTTTCTTTACAACAGTCTTTGAAAGCTCGATCAGGTTTTCAGGTAAAGGCTCTGCTTCATGCGAAAAATTGCCGGTTGGCTCACAAAACAATGGAAATACTGTTTCTACTCCCAATTGTTGCAATAACTGCGGCACAATAATTCCGCCAACTGAGTTAACTGCGTCTACAACAACTTTAAACTTCTTAGCTTTTATAGCCTTTACATCTACCAATGGTAGTTTCAATATCATATCAATATGCTTCTGGGCATATGTCTCGTCTTTTTTCACCTCTCCAAGGCCACTTACCTGCACGAACTGGAACTCGCCTTTTTCAGCAATAGTCAATACATCCTTACCATCAGCTTCTGAAATAAATTCTCCACGTGAGTTGAGGAGCTTTAGTGCGTTCCAGTTCTTAGGGTTATGGCTTGCGGTAATAATTATTCCACCATCGGCTTTTTCAACGGTTACAGCTATTTCAACTGTAGGGGTTGTAGCAAGGCCAATATCTGTAATATCAATACCTAAGGCCTGCAATGTGCCCACAACAATATCGCGCACCATTGGGCCTGAGATACGTGCGTCGCGACCAATAACTATCCTTGCTTTTTTGTCTTTAGCCTTTTGGTTTCTTTTGATCCAGCTTCCGAATGCAGCTGTATATTTTACTATCTCTGTAGGTGTTAGCCCTTCTCCGTTGCCACCAATGGTACCTCTTATGCCTGAAATCGATTTAATAAGTGTCATATCTTTCTTCCTGTAATGGGGCGGCAAAATTAATTGTTTTATTCAAGAAAATATATCCTATTTATTAACAAGCGTGTATATCTTTTATTGCAAGGCATATAGCTTATTTTGTTAATAATTTAAAGTGTTTGCACATATTAATCGCCCCATCTATGGGTAGAAGATTTTATATTTGCGACCGAAACAAAGAATGGTACGATGAACTTTAACCTTACAGACCTCCCTGAAAGAACAGCTAAGCCACGTAAAAATGGCATAACAATGGTTATGGATAAGGGCCTTAGCCTCAGGCAAGCCCTTGACCTTGTGAGTGTATGCGGTGAGTATACCGATATTGTTAAACTGGGCTTTGGTACTTCGTTGTTAACGAAAGACCTGAACAAGAAATTACAGATTTATAAGGACGCGGATATTAAGACCTATTTTGGTGGAACGCTGTTCGAAGCTTTTCTGGTGCGCGATATGATGGATGATTATCGCCGCTACCTCGATAAGTATAAGATGGAATATGTAGAAGTGTCCGATGGTTCAATTAAAATGGAACACGATGAAAAATGCAAACTGATCGAGAAGTTTGCAAAGGATTACATAGTTCTGTCAGAAGTTGGTTCTAAAGAAGCCGGAGTTATTATTCACCCCGGCAAATGGATATCGATGATGAATAAGGAACTTGAATGTGGTGCCTGGAAGGTAATTGCCGAAGCACGCGAAAGCGGTACGGTAGGTATTTACAGGCCAAACGGCAATGCCCACGTTACCCTTATTAATAAAATATTACAGAAAGTTCCTGGAGAAAAGATAATGTGGGAGGCTCCCAAAAAACAACAACAGGCTTGGTTTATAAGTATGCTGGGTTCTAATGTTAACTTAGGTAATATTCCACCGGAAGATATTATACCTCTCGAAACCCTTCGCCTTGGCTTACGTGGCGATACCTTTATGAAATTTTTACCTGAGAAGAGTAAAAAGAAGTGGAAATAAATCGGCTGATGACCGGTTCTTTAAAGTGGCCCTTCTGTTTATTCTAAATAAAGATTAATTTAGTACGACCATTTTCAAAAAGAGCCAAACCGATAAAACCATTTTACATGAATATTACTATACACAAACAGTATTTGTACTTTATAGTTTTTGTATGTTGCAATAGCCTCGTAATTAATATAAATGCACAGAACAAACACTTGACCTCTGCATGTACCCCTGATTCAATGGTATATAAATATACCGGAAGCGCTCAATCATTTACCGTACCTTCATGTGTAACATCAATTGTAGTAAGAGCATGGGGTGCAGGTGGTGGTGGTGGTGGAACAGATACACATCAAGGAGGTTCAGGCGGCGGCGGTGCCTATGCTTCCGACACACTTAAAGTAACCCAAGGGCAGGTATTTACAATTATAGTTGGGCAAGGCGGCGCACCTGGTTTAAATCATGTTGGTGATACAGGAGGCGGAACAGGTGGTTTTGGTGCTGGTAACGGTGGTAAGGGAGGCAATGCCGGTGCAGCAGGTACTTCAGGTGCTGGCGGCGGTGGTGGTGGTGCTACAGCATTACTAAGCAATGGAACATTTGTAATGGTTGCAGCTGGCGGCGGTGGCGGTGCTGGCGGTGGAAATAAAAGTGCTGGCGGTGGTGGCGGTGCAGGTGGGTTAAGTGGTAGTGCATCCACAACCTCCGCTGATGGCGGCATTGTAGGCATCAGTCCTGATTCAGTAGGTTTAGCTGGTTTCACTCCTTCAAAAGTAAGTGGTGCTACAGACGCAGGCGGTGGTGGCGGCGGTGGCGGCGGTTATAATGGCGGTGGTGGTGGAAAAGCCGACTCAAGTACTGATAAAGGTGGCGGTGGTGGTGGTGGCGGAAATAGCCTTGGTGCAATTATTATCAATGGAAAAGGTCGCTCAGTTGGTGATAGTACTTATTCTGGATTAGCCGGGCTAGGCGAAGGTGGTATTGCAAGTGATACAGGCGGTAATGGATATATGGTTATATCTTACTGTATCCCTCAGGCTATAACTGTAAGTACCTCAACCCATAATGAATCCTGTTCCGATTCTAACAATGCCTATGCAGTTGCAACAGTAACTTCAGGAACAGGGCCCTTTACCTATTCATGGAATACTGCTCCAGTGCAAACATCCGATTCAGTAGCTCACTTAGGTATAGGAAATTATACTGTTACTGTTGACAATGGTAACGGTTGCCCTGCAACTGCAACTGTTGCAGTTACAGCACCAACTGCTATAACAATTACTACCGATTCGGTTAATGAAAATGGCAGTTGCAATGGCCTGGCAGCAGTAACTGTAAGCGGCGGAACAATGCCTTATACCTATTCATGGAATACTGCTCCAGTGCAAACAACTGATACTATTAAATCACTATGTGCAGGTAAATATTGTTGTTATATAACCGATGGTAATAATTGCCCTGCCAATTCATGTGTTACTGTGAATCTATTTACAGGCATCAATTCACTTGCCAATTCAGTTTCTTCTATTATTGCTTATCCAAATCCCGGTTCTGGTTGTTTTACTTTAACAGGGCTTACACAAGGCCAATTGGTGGACATATATGATTATACAGGGCAAAAGCTAAGTAGTACGTTAGTGGATAAACCTACAATGAATTTTGATATTTCGTCGAAGCCTGATGGAGTTTATATGATATCAATTCAAAGAAAGGACGGTAGCAAGATCAATAAAAGTTTTGTATTGAAACATTAAGATCATTGTACAGCTATCTTTTTTGTAACAGATCCGGTAGTAGTGGTAAGTTTAACCAGGTATAGGCCAGAAACAAAATTCTTGGTATCAATAGCTATATTATGTTGCCCTGCCGATAGTTTACCGAAACAATTTTCGTAAACTTTTTGTCCGACAACATTAAATACTTCTATCGTTAAGTTTTGCAACTCTTTCAGGCTAAACGCCACATTCACTTTTCCATTTGCAGGATTAGGGTAAATATTTATGTTTTGCTCTTCGCTTACTTCAGCAATGCCTGAAACAACACTTGGCACTATTGACGCACTCTGGTAAACATACAGTGAACTATCACTCTGTACAAACAACACAATATGCACGGCGTTATTCACTGAGTCGTAAATAGATTTTGTTCCTGTATTGGAACCAAGCCCTGTTCCATTATCTATGCAATTACCTTGCGGACAAAAGCCCCAGGTATGATTCTTCTTCCAATTAAAATTGAATGATTGAGAACTACCTGCTGTAAATGGTTGCAATTTTTGCCCTAATGAATCTGGCAACATATCCTCTGCAACTGAATGGTATACTAACACATATTTAAACGCACTATCCGCATCACCACCCTTCGTTGCAGGCGTTGTCCCCAATGGTGGCTGAAATGCCGAAACAGGGTCTTCAGTGCTTTGATCCTGATTGTATTTCAGAGTGTCTATGGTAAGCACACCGCGTAACCTCAGCTTCATGGTCGAAAATGTATTTATATACGACTTTACAATTGCATTTAGAGAATACGTGTTAGTAGCAAGGTTGTAGGTGGCATTTGCACTTATTACAAAAGGAGAGCCTAGGGCCACTTCCTTCTGAATAAAAGCAGAAGAAAGGGTGTCTGGCGAAACATTATTCGTTGTTTTTGTTCCATCTAACTGACCATTGGGAACATTATTAACGTTATAGTAAACCATACGTGTGTTTTCGAATGGTTTATTGGTAACATCATTCATAAAATCAAGCCCCGGAAAGTTTGTATGGTAATCGATCAAATTGCAAATGCCATTATTCTTTGTAAAAACTGAATCAATGTTCGGCCCTGTCAAAAAGCAATTATGGCATGATGCTTGAGAAAAATCTTCGAACAATGGTTCTTTAACAGCAACTGAGTCTACCGATTGTGGTGATAGAACCAGAGTATCTTGTAAAGAGCCAGTACCTTTATTGCCATTTATCATATCAGCCCAAATCTTTATTACATATATTCCATTATGCGCCGGAATCCACGATTGGCTATGTATAAAATGATACTCGGTTTGAGGTGCTATAATCAGGCTATTAACAACATCTGATACCGTAGTTCCATTATTAATGGAGTAGTTAAGCTGCAAAGAAGTGATAGGTTCAGAACTGTAATTATGAATAGCACCTGAAAGTGTAACAGGTTTATTACGCTGCACAAACATTGGCAATGAAACCTTTGTTATCTTAAAAATAATACCGGTTTGCCCTGATGCATTCAACAATAAAACCGCTATAAAGCCTATACAGGAAAACACTTTTTTCAAGAGAGCATATTTTTAACAAAGCTATGAAATAGGGTTTGAAAAGCAAATCTGCCGGACGAGTAAATTAACATTCACCTCACATATTTTTCCTATACTCGTGGGTTGAAAAATCCCATTATGAAAAAGAACCTATTTACACCTGTACTGCTCGTTTGTATCATATTAGCTTCCTGTAATCACAAAACAGTTAATTATGCCAATGGCCCCGATGGAGCCAAGATTATAAAACTCAGGGAAAAGATAAAGCATGTAATTATTATTTACCAGGAGAACTGGAGCTTTGATGGCCTGTTTGGTTTTTACCCTGACAAACGTGTAAACAATCTTTTACACCCCAGAGGCAAAATTCTGGCGCAGGTGAGCCGCAAAGGATTACCGTTAGATACAGTTCCTATACCAACAATAGGTGAAGATGATGGCGAACAAGGCCCTGATAAACGCTTTTCGGATTTAAACAAAAAACATCCGGATGCAGTTTCGTACGACCTTAACGAATTTGTTTCAGCAATGGCTGATACAGTTACCGGAGATATAGTGCACCGTTACTATACTGAACTGCTTCAGGTGGATGGCGGCAAAATGGACAAGTTTGTAGCATGGAGCGATAACGGAGGGCTTGTAATGAGTTATTATAACGATACTACATTGCCTGAAGAACGACTTGCAGCCAAATATACCTTGTGCGATAATTTCTTCCATTCAGCTTTTGGCGGCTCATTCCTTAACCATCAATGGTTTATTTCAGCGGCTACTCCCTATTGGAAAAATGCACCGATCAGCAAGCGAAGTGATATACAATCTGACAAACTGAAAAAGTATGACAATCAGTATACCCCTGATGGATACGCTATAAACACTATCTATTCGGTTAATCAGCCGCATCCGAAAGAAGTAGCAGATTCGCTATTGCTACCCAACATAACAGCGCCAAACATAGGCGACAGGTTAAATGATGTCGGCCAAACATGGGCATGGTATTCCGGTGGGTGGAATGCAGCCTTGAAAGGAGATGATCAGCATGGATATTTCCAATACCACCATCAACCCTTTGTATATTATGAGAACTATAAAGACGGCTCAGAGAACAAAAAGAAACATTTAAAAGATGAAGTAGATTTTTTCGCTGCCCTTCATACTGATAGCCTTCCGGCAGTATCGTTCATCAAGCCATTGGGAATAAACAACGAACATCCCGGTTATGCTAATTTGCTTCGTGGACAGAAACATGTTGACTCAATTGTACAACAGGTTATGAAAAGCAAGTATTGGGAGAATACTGTTATTATAATTACGTATGATGAACATGGCGGCCGCTATGATCATGTTGCACCTCCTAAGATAGACCGTTGGGGGCCGGGTTCCCGTGTTCCTACCATAGTAATATCTCCTTATGCTAAAAAGAATTACGTTGATACTACACAGTATGAAAGTGTGTCAGTACTAAAACTATTGGAAACCATGTATGATATGCCTCCATTAAGCAAAAGAGACTCTGCTGCAAATGGAATGCTGAATGCGTTTGATCTTCAGTAAAATAATTTCTTCGTATACTCTGTTAATTCTTAATTAATGGGGAGCGGCTCTTGCTCCCTCGGGATGGATCGAAGTATCTTCTTTTTGCCACTAAGACACGAAGACACAAAGGTTCACTAAGCATTCTTTACCCCATTCCTTACTTTCCCCAAGCGGGGAAAGCGTTACAGTCCCTATGTATTTAAGTCTCCCCGCATTGGGGAGGTTGGAGGGGCGTGTAATTAAAACACGGGTTACACTTTTTCATTTTGTAACCCGTCAACATCCTGATTTTCAGCAGTAATTTCCAGCGTTTTTTGCTCATTTTGTAACCCGCCCTTAGTTTCACTTTGGGCTGCGGCGCATACAAAATTCTCTAATTGCAATAAATTTTCAGCCGACAGGTTTTGTACCATTTCGTTGGCAAACGCAAGCTCGTTTGTGTTTGTTTCTTCCATTGTATTGTTAATTGTGGGTATTGTTCAGCTTATAAGTGGTTCTACAAATTTAAACAATATGCTTACTATAGTAAAAATAAAGGAGATGGAG
>DATHNG010000052.1:0-9856 GCA_035486275.1 Bacteroidia bacterium | reverse complement strand
CATAGCAAGGAGAATATCCGTTCTGCACAGCCATGGTATAAATAAATGGCTTAAAGGTTGAGCCAACTTGTCGTTTGCCCACCATCACGTGGTCGTACTTATAAAACCTGTGATCGATACCACCTACCCAGGCTTTTATATAACCCGTATGCGGATCAATAGAACAAAAACCGCATTGTAAAAAACTTTTGGTCCAACGAATAGAATCCATTGGTGTCATAGTAGTATCTAACTGGTGTTCTTTATTCTTCCAGGTAAATACCGACATAGCTGTAGGTGTGTTGAAGTTCTTATATATCTCCGACTCTGATGCGCCGGCCAGCTTCAGACTTCTATACCTGTCTGATCTGCGCATAGATGAATTCATCAGATCCTCTATCTGATCTTTTGTTACACGAAAATCAAACGGGGCATTTTTTCGATGAGCAAGTTCTTTAAAAAAGTATGGTTGCAAAAATTTACAATTCTGTTCTGCTGCCTCTTCAGCATATTTCTGCATGCGCGAATCAATAGTGGTATAAATTTTCAGGCCGTCTTTGTAAATATCGTATTTAGTTCCATCGGGTTTCAAATGGGTTTCACACCACTTTCGTAAAAAATTATCACGCAAATATTCTCTAAAGTATGATGCAAGTCCTTCATCCGGATTTTCAGGCCTGAACTTTATTACAAGTGGTATTTGTTTCAGAGAATCGAATTTCTTCTGACTGAGGTATTCATATTTCTGCATTTGTGAAAGCACCACATTTCTTCTTTCCACCGCATTTTTGGGGCGGTTCTTGGGGTTGAATAAAGATGGGTTCTTTTCCATACCTACCAGCATGGCTGCCTGTTCAATCTTTAATGAATCAGGTGTGGTGCTGAAATAAATACGTGCAGCAGATTGCACACCAACTGCATTATTAATAAAATCGAACTTATTTAGGTACATGGTTATTATCTCTTCCTTGGTATACTGCCTTTCAAGCCTTGCTGCAATAACCCATTCCTTAAATTTCCGGAACATTATCTGGAACTTACCCATTTTAGTATCCCTGGGGAAAAGCATCTTAGCCAATTGCTGTGTAATAGTGCTACCACCACCGGCAGAAGACTTACGGCCCAATACGGTTTTAAAGAATACCCTGAACAAACTACGAAGATCAATGCCTGAATGGTCGTAAAAACGGGCATCTTCAGTAGCAATAAGACCATTTATCATATATGGGCTTATATCTTTAAACTGAATATTGGAACGGTTCTGAACGTAATACTTCCCCATAACCTGCCCATCGGTTGAAATAACCTCTGATGCAAGGTAGGTTTGAGGGTTTTCAAGTTCTTCGAAGGTTGGTAATTTACCAAAGAAACCTGACGAAGCGCTGAACACGCAAAATAGCAGTAAGCATATGGGAATGAGCACAATACCCCAGAAAATAAGAAGATATTTTTTAAATCTTTGCCTGTCTGATTTGGCCATTCGTGCTTTTTTGGTGAATAACGAGCCAAAATTACTAAAAAGCATAGGATGTACTAATTATTAAAATAAACGGTGATTTTGTTTATTTATTGAAAAAAGTGATATATTTGCACCCCTTATAAAAATAAGATTCACTATGATAATTGTTCAGATTAAAGAAGGCGAGAATTTAGAAAAGTCATTAAAGGCTTTTAAGAAGAAGTTTGACCGTATCGGCATTGTTAAGCAATTACGTGCCAGAAAGGTTTACAATAAGCCATCTATTGTCCGCAGACAAAAGAAGCTTAAAGCTATTCTTCGCCAGAAGTACGTAGAATCTCAGGAATAGTTTATTGCTGTTAAGCTAATATACTTAGCAGGAACTTTGAAAAAGGTTCCTGCTTTTTTATTGACTGAATTCCTGTGTATCCTGCCATGAGCGGGTACGTTGTAACTTAAGATCTTGTAGAACCGATGCTTTTACGTGCACATTCAGCATAAAGCTTTGGCGATAACCGAAAGGAACAGAAGTAAACGTAAGTTGCCAGCAGTGCATATCTCTGGTTGCAGATAAAGAGGTTTGCGTAAACTGGTCTGCTTTAAGATCGAAACCCGATACAACAGCCACATACCAGAACTTGGAAAGCTGCATACTTCCATTGAATGTAACACTTTGACCAAAGGTAGGTTGAAAATTAACCACTGTGTAAGAATAGGTATATATCATACTCAACGACCATGGTGCTATTTCTATAGGAGCCCAGTACATTGGCCTCATTTGCTCATACTGAAAGTAATCGCTGGGAGAAGTCAACTGCAATCCGGAACTATTCCCTGAGGGATTATTCTGAGGTGTTGTGCCGGGAGTGGCAGGCGTTACGGAGGTTGTGCTCGTTTGCCCCTTATTCTGACCACTTGCTTTTGCACTTGTTAGTGTAGTGTTTAACGATAGCTCAGCACTTGTAAGCCTGCCAATACTATGGTTATCAGGGCTCCAGATAAAACGATTTATATCTGCTCCATTCGCGCCTGCATAATACGGGTCAATATTTCCACTGAAGTTAATGCCTAGTTTGTTTTTAAATAAAGATGTGTTACCGCTTATTGCTATTTGCTGCCATTTTAAACTATCAGCCATCATATTATAACCTGTGCTTATTCCAAAACGCTCCAGCAATTTTATTTTTTTATAGATAGTACCGGAATCTGTATGCACCCGTACTTTCATCTCCAGGTTAGTAGACAGGTTAAACCCCAGCGTTCCATACTTACCTGGCCCAGGGCCGGAGGCTATTGCTTCGTTCTGGAAAATTGAATACCTCGGTAAAATTACGTTTGATGGAAGGTTATCAATTGTGCGGTAATAATTATACATAGCCTGGCTATAGTCAGGATGATAACTGAAGGAAATAGAAGGAAAGAACACCTCTCTAAGTATAATAGCTTTTTTACGACCAAGGCTGTACATACCATAAACGGTTGTGGTAAGTGATGCCGAAGTATTAAAGGTATTCGATGTTTGTAGTTTTTGAACTGTATCTGTCTTTACCCCGGCACTGTCAACTTCAGGGTTTAATTTACTCTTCATGTTGATCCATGATTCATGTATGGTTTGAAAGAAAATGTTCGGGGTATATGTAACAGCAGGAGTAAAAGTGAAATATCGTAAGAATGTAAAATTGCCCGATATAGGGACAGAATTGCTAATACCGTTTTGCATTTGCTTTAACGTGTTTGGTGTAAACAAATCAGCTTGAGTAGTATTTATACGGTTGTCGGCATTTGAAGTGAACCCAACAGAAATATTATTATACCATTGTTTACTTGATGGGTTTGTTTCAAACCATTTGGCTGGGTATACCCTATCGGCTGTTACTACTAATTGCGGAAGGTCAATGGCAACTGAATTATTCTGTGTGTTTTCATTATTAGTTGCGCTCAATGACATGTGAAAAGGGGTACGCGGAAAATCTTCACTAAACCTGATATTAGATGCCAATGTATTTTGCAGAATAGTTGTAGGATCGTAGGAAGAATTCTGATTAAATGTTGAACTGGCCATATTTACGCTGGCATAAAATGTACTGTTAGGTCTTGCTTTACTATCCTGTGTGTTTTGCCAGTTTATCTGGTAATCGTGTATGCTTGAATTATTTGCAGTACCTGAAATAGGAGTAATGGTTTGTTCCCATACCAGGTTAAACGATCCCTGGTAGTGGTACCTGTTATTATAATCAATTTCATCTCTTAGCGCCCAACTGCCATTTGTATAAATATCACCAAGCATCTCGGTACCAAAATTGTCGTTCAGTCCAAGGTAATAGCCACCCTTATCAAGAAAGAAACCCTGGGTTTGAGATTCGCCATAGCTGGGAATAACAATGCCCGAGTGCCTGCCATTAGTAAGCGGAAAAAAACCAAAAGGAATTGCCAGAGGGGTTGGAACACCCTCCAGGTAAAGCATAGCGGGTCCTGTAATTACCTGGTCGTTTGGTATAACTTTCAGTTTATATGCTGCAATAAAAAAATGAGGATCCGCTTCTTTATCACATGTAGTGTACCTGCCGTTTTTCATATAATACACATTGCTGCTATCCTTCTTTACAATAGCACCATGTATATAACCCTCACCCTCTTTTGTATCTATCTGGTTTATTCTTCCTTTTTTTGTTTTAAAGTTGTACCTTATCTCATCGGCATGAAACACATCACTACCCTGGTGAAATTCAGGCCGGCCAATTATTTTTCCGCTATCTTTTATTCCAACAGCATAGGCAATATTGCTATCGAGTAATATGTCGATATAGGCAGCCTTTAATTCGAGGTTTTCGTATTTTACATCGGCGTCTCCATACAGGTATACCTTACGTATCTTGGCATCTAACCGAATGGAGTCTCTTGCATGGTAATCGACTTTAGCGTCGAGGGGTGGCTTTTTTTTATGTTTTACTGCTGCCGAGTCTTGCTTTTTTACTTTGCCGGTATCATGAATTGTGTCGGTAACGGCAGCCCGGTGATTTACAAGCACAACGCCTGAAGATGAGCGCGTTATTAACAAGCCAAAGAGAAGAAAAAGAATAAAAAGCCCGTAATGGCGCAATTCTATATTATATTTTTGTCTAAAGTGCGACAAAATTATGGTTTCTGATGTATAAAAAGGCCACTTACATATTCATTTTTTGCACGGTTTTGCTGACATTGGGTTTTGGCCCTCCGCGCAGCCAGGGCGACAAGAAACAATGGGTAATAGTGATAGACCCCGGCCATGGTGGAAAGGATCCGGGTTGCCACGGAGAAAAATTCAAGGAGAAAAATATAGCCTTGGCGGTATCGCTTAAATTGGGTCATTATCTGGAAGATAACGACAAAAACGTGAAAGTAGTATATACGCGTACCACTGATGTTTTTGTACCCCTGAACGAAAGAGCCGATATTGCTAACAAGAACCATGCCGATGTTTTCATTTGCGTTCACTTAAACGCCTCGCCAAACCACGATGCCAGTGGGTCTGCTACCTATGTTATGGCCGAACGGAAATCAGGCGGTAACCTTGAGGTGGAAAAGCAGGAGAACTCTGCTATTTTGTATGAAAAGGACTATAAAACCACTTACGCCGGTTTCGATCCTAATTCGAAGGAGGCAAATATCATTTTCAATATGTATCAGAACCTATACCTGACACAAAGTCTCGACCTTTCATCAAAAATACAGGAGGAATATTCGCATGTTGAAAAACGTAAAGATAATGGTGTAAAACAGGCCGGGTTCCTTGTATTATGGAAAACCGCTATGCCAAGTTTACTTACTGAAATAGGGTTCCTTACTAATCCTGATGAGGAAAAATTCATGGGGTCGCAAAAAGGCGAAGATGAAATTGCTAAATCAATATTCCTTGCCTTTGAACAATACAAATCAGAGAAAGAAAACTCAACATACGACCCTAAGACATTTAATTTTAAGGAATATGTAATACAAACTGCCGACACTACCTCATCGCCAGCCGATACTGCTTCACAAAACAAAGTAATGAAAGATACCACACATGTTGAAGTAAAACATGAAACGGTTAAGGACACTACAAAACCAAAAACAATACACTCCAGCCCTGACAGCAACTGGCACAGAAGAATTCCGCAACCGCCAAAATATAAAGACACTACTAAAAAAACGGCAGTAGTTCATCCTGACACTTCTCGTGCGAAAGTGAACAAAATGAAGGATGCTGTAAAAGGCCTGCACCCCGACACGGTTATGCCAGCAAAAAAAGCTGCAGACACAATAATTATTCCGCCTAAAAAACATATTGATACTGCAGCAATTAAAAAGCAGGAACCGCCTCACAAAAAGGTAACTGATTCTGTTATTCCTCCTAAAAAGCATACTGATACTGCAGCAATTAAAAAAACAGAGCCACCGCATAAAAAGATTATAGATGCCGATACTAGCACAGTTTATTACAAAGTGCAATTTGCCTTATCAGATCATGAATTACCTAAAACAGATAAGCGATTTGCCGATCTGCCAGATGTTGATTTTTATATGGTAGATAAGGTATATAAATACACGGCGGGCAAATTCACAGAGTTGAAAGATGCAATTGACCTGCAAAGCAAATTGCGTGACAAAGGCTACAAAGATGCTTTTGTGGTTGCATTTAAAGGCAAGCAAAGGGTTACCATTAAAAAGGCCAGCGGGAAATAATTCCAATGTTAAATTTTGTGGTAAGTTGAAAACTTAACATTGCATAATTGGACTATTCTGCTATCTTTGTTAGAATCATAGATTTTTATCATTTCAATTATGGAAGGAAAATTTATCTTCTCCGGGGAAAATGCATCTCACGATTTTGATTTTTCTTCTCCCGAAATTCTTGAGTTATTGCAACGCAAACGAATTGAGTTTGTAGGCACCGCTACATCTGATTTTCAGTCGGAGCCCTTTACATATGATGAGAACGGCGAACCCTTGGTTACGAACGATTGGGAATACGAACTACTCAGGAACCTTGAAGGTAAGGAATCAGGAATACAGATACAGCAAGTAAAGGAAGATCTGCCGCACTTTTTTGCACATAAAAAATTATATACCACACGCTCAAAGGAAATCGGACAGAATATGTTCCGTTTTTCACTCGATTTTGGCCGCCTTTGCCCTAAAGAAGGTGAGTTTAATTCGGCCTTGATGGCTGAATATGTAAAGATACTTGCACATATTAAAGCTGACGGGCAGGAACCTATGCTTACTATTTATCACTGGCCAATGCCTTGTTTTTTGCTTAAAACAGCAGCCGATGGAAAGATCGAAGCCGGGGGTTGGGAAAACCCCCATGTATTAAAGCATTATCGCTTTTATGTAGAGAATGTAGTAAGTTTCCTTGCTGATGAAACCTGGGTAAAAAAGGTGTTGACGGAAGAAAGTTTCGATAAAAAATTCTGCGATAAAATTATTGCTACGGGCCTGGTTCAATATTTTCTTTCAGTGAACGAACCTGAGAGCGTATTGCTACCCGGTTATCTTGGCGGCGTTTTCCCTCCCTATAAAAAAGGCCGGCTCGATCTTATTATGAAAGTGCTTAACCGATTGGTTGAAGCACATGATATTACCTATAACTGCATTAAAGAAACTTTATGGAGGATGGGCAATCCGAGCCCAAAAGTGGGTGTGGCGCATGCATGGCCTTACTTCGATGGCTTGCTGGGCGATGTTGCACATTCTATAATTAATTCGGGCATTGCCAATAAATTTGAACGAAAAGGCGAGCATACCGATTTTCTTGCACTTCAATATTATTTCAGAATGTCGGTTCCTAACTTCAGCCGCTCAAATAAATTATATGGTGAACATCCTTACTTCAGCGATGTTTACCCTATGGGCATTTTAGAGAACCTGAAAAAAATGCATGCTCAATACCCAAATAAAGAAATATTTATTTCAGAATTTGGTTTTTCTGAAACCCGCGACCAGATGAGGCCATACCTGAGTATGGAAACAGTACGTTATATTTTTGAAGCCATGAAACAAGGCATACCGGTAAAGGGAATCCTTTTGTGGTCGATGGTGAATAACCTGGAATGGGCATGGGGTATGGAACAACGTTTTGGCTTATTTGATGAACATGAATTGAAAGTGCCATTACAATATTCAAAACAAGGTACCATACAAGGCTGGGAAGCTTGGCATGCCGTTGCCAATGCAATTATACACCCAACTGCCGAAACACTTGGCAATTTACAACGCCACTATATAACCGCAAAGAGCCAGTTTCATTCTACCCTTTCGGGAGACAACAGGGAGGCTTCGTAGTATATTAATGTATTGAATATCAATATATTAAACACATTCTTTAAATTCCTTGTAACTTTCCAGTAAGTTCATTCGTCTTACGACAAATTACTAGCTTAGTATTATAAAAAATTACGGTATTCATGACAGTTGACGAGTTTAACGGGTGCGTCGATCTTTACGCAGATAACCTGTACCGTTTTATACTTAAGAATGTAAAGGATGTCCACAAGGCCAAGGACATTGTACAGGATACCTATGAAAAACTGTGGCTGAAAGTAAATGATGTGGAAAGTACAAATGCCAAAAGTTATATGTTCACTACTGCGTATCGTACATTTATTGACACAGTGAGAAGAGATAAGAAACAGGAACGATTAGAGGAATCGCATTTATTTGCAGTGAGCCATACTAAAACATACAGCGACGCTAAAGAAGTATTGAATGAAGCACTGAATAAATTACCTGAACTGCAACGTACTGTTATTATGCTAAGGGATTATGAAGGATATGCATACGATGAGATCGGAGAAATAACAGGCTTAAATGAATCGCAGGTTAAGGTGTACATTTTCAGGGCAAGGAAATTTTTAAAGAGCTATATAGGCTCAATTGAAGCAGTAATATAATGAACTACATAAGCGAATATAATTACGAAGCATTCTTTCTCGATTACCACGAGGGACGGATGGACGAGACTGGCACAAAGGAGCTTATGGATTTTTTGGCCCGCCACCCTGAACTGAAACATGAATTTGAAAACTTTGAATCAGTTTCATTGAATGACCTGGAAGAAATAAAATTTGAAAACAAGGAATCGCTGAAAAAGAATGTTGCACCTGTAAATGCAGCAAGCTTTGATGATATGGCTATTGAATATGTTGAAGGTAATTTAAACCCGGTACTTACAGAAGAGCTTTTGAAATTTGCCAAACAAAATCCGAAGTACGGAAGAGAATTGGCCACATACCTGAAAACGAAACTTGTTCCTGAGGTGATTGCTTTTGAGGATAAAGAATCGTTAAAGAGAAATTCACGTCAGCACCCTGTAGCATGGTATTATTGGTCAGCAGCGGCATCAGTTGCTTTGCTTATTGGTGCTTATTTCTTAATAAACAAGAGCAATGATCAACCTGCAGTGAATATAGTTTCACTTATCCACAAGACAGATACTGTGCATCATGCCACCCAACCTGTTCTGCCTGTAACTAATAATTCCAACACGAATACCGTTGCCCAAAACAACGCTTCGGCTGTTAGCAGCGAAAAAAATGCTGTCCTTCATTCAGCGCATCATGTAATTAGGCATTCTTATAATTATAATACTGTTGTTAATATCAGCAAACATGATAGCAATGTTGCAATTGCTGTTCAGCACAACACTGTAATTATCAAGAATGATTCAATTATACAAAGCACTCCAAATGATTTAGCTTCTGTTCAGCACCCTGATACCTCAGCACATAAAATCGTGCAACAAGTTGTGCAAAATGTTCCAAACTATATTAACCCTGATGCAAAGAACAGATCAGTTTTTACATTTGCATCAAATACAGTTAAAGGGATACGGAATTTTTTCAAATATAGTTTCGGTGTTAACCGCTACTACGACAAGGAAACAGACAAGGTAATCGCCTACCAGATAGTGCTTGGCGACAACCGTTTCAATGTTCCGCTAAGAAATAATTCATACTGATGTAACAAATCAGGCAGACTGTCCGTCATACGTCAAATAAAGCTAACTAACTATTAATATTATGAAAACATTCCTCTCCATTACAACCATGTTTGCACTTACTGCAACATTATACGCGCAAAATACCGAGAACAGAAAACTAGGTGAATTTACAGGTATCGATGTAAGAGATGCCGGATCTGTTACCCTTATTCAATCAGATACTAATGACATAACCCTTCATTCAAAAAACGATCTGCATCTTATAACTACTAAAGTTGAAGATGGTGTGTTAAAGATACGTTCATCGGGTGGTGTTACCTGCGATGTACGAATCAAGAACCTTAAATCGATCTCAGCACATGATGCAGCTATAGTAAAATCGCAGAACACATTAAATGTTTCTGAACTAAAAATTAAAGAATCGGATGCAAGTAATATTGACCTGGATTTGAACGGAG
>DATHNG010000051.1:0-10473 GCA_035486275.1 Bacteroidia bacterium | reverse complement strand
ACGAAGGAGTGAATGATACACCATTATTAACACCGCCCGACCATGCGTATGAAGAGCCACCTGAACCGAACAGGGCGAGTGAAGAACCCTGGCATAGTGCAGCCGAAGGGAACGCTGTAGCTGTGATAGCAGGCAAAGAATTAACAGTAATTGAAACAGAAGTATTGTTCGTACAACCATTCTTGTCGGTACCGGTAACAGAATATGTAGCTGAAGAAACCGGAACGAAAGGAACTCCGTTAGTTACACCATTGCTCCATGTATAAGATACTCCTCCGGTTGCGGTCAATGTTTCTTGTGCACCCTGACATATAGGATCTGATGAAGGTGAAACGGTTATTACAGGAAGCGGATTAACAATTACTGGGACAGAAGCGTACCCAACGCATCCGTTAGCATCAGTGCCTGTTAAATGATAAACAGCTGAAGAAGAGGGAGAGAACGCAACATTATTTGTCACCCCATTTGACCATGCATAGGTAACTGCACCACTGCCATTTAATGTTACACTGCCACCCGGGCAAATTGAATCGGTTGTAGCTGACGCTGTAACTGTAGGGGTTGGAACTATGGTGAGTCTTATTAATGATGAATCACTGCAACCGGAAGAAGCATCGTAACCACTTACATAATAAGAAACTGATGAGTCTGCAGTAAACGTAAATGGATTAGAACCATTATAAACGTTATTACCAGACCAGAAATAACTACCTGCTGAACCTCCTGTACCATAAAGGGTTACCGAAGTACCTTTACATAATTCTGTTGAAGGCAATGCATTGGCCTTTAGGGTATGGTTATGTACCAAAACGGTTATACTTGAACTTACTGTACATCCACCATTATTTATGGATGCTGTATAAGTAGTGGTCACACCCGGATAAACGTTAATATTACTGTTGCTTGTAGTATCAATTTCACCTGTACTCCAGGTAATAATATCTCCGTTATATTGTGGAATTGGCTTATGTCCACCTTTCAAGGGTTTAATGGTATTTCCCGAGCCATAATCTACTGCATCTAATGAGGCCAGTGTTCCCGGGCAAATGCTATCAGTTGGGCCTGAAAGATTAGGAACAGGTGGCGGGGTAAGAGTACTATTAACAATAATTGAATAAATATAGCCGTTATTTACAGAGCATTCAAAAGCTAAAGAATAAGTATTTATGGCGGTAATAGTCAAGGAATCAGTAGTTGCTCCAGAAAATTCCGCACCATTTGTAATGGGTTGGAAATTATTTCCGCTACCGGTAGAATCAACTAACCATTGGTATGTTATGCCGGTACCACTTACACCAATTCCAATTTCATTGCCATAGCCACCACTACATGTTGTTAAGGTTGAAACAGGTTGGCTGGTAATTTGGGGGCCGGTCATGCGTATTTCCCTAACCCTGTTATTCCCTGCATCTGCTAAAAATACATTGCCCGAATCATCAACTGCAACACCATTCGGATTAGACAGGTAAGCTGTGTTAGCCATTATATTATCTCCGTTATATCCGGGGCCTTCCACACCTCCAACACCTGATAGAACCGTCAGGCTATCATTTTTGGTTATCTTAACAATATTACCATTACTTTGGTCTGTTACATAAATATTGCCGGCCGTATCTAATGTTAATCCCTGTGGGCTATAAAAAGCTGCAATAGAAGTAGCTATAACAGGGCTGCCGACCTGGGGTGTACCATAATTATCATATTGGCCACCAATAGTTATAATACTATCAGATGAAAGAACAAGTTTTCGTAAAAGAACATTTCCTGCATCAACAAAATATACATTGCCATGCTTATCTACACCCAGCCCCATAGGGAAATACAGTTGAGTTGCTGAGGCTAATCCATCACCATTATATCCTCCGTTTGAAGGTAATCCTGCAATTGTTGTTACTAAATTGGTGGCTTTGTTTATTTTACGTAATATCGAATTATCCTCGTCGGAGAAATAAACATTACCAGCTGTGTCTACAGCAAGGCCGTTAACATTGCCCATTCGTAAAGTATCAGCGTTTATGTTCTCTCCATTATAACCTGAATTTCCAAACCCTGCGTAGGTAGATATTATTCCTGTTGCACTGGTTATTTTCCGTATACGGTAATTACTTACGTCAGCTATATATATATTACCTGAATCATCAATAGCCAATGCCTGAGGAGAGCCTAATTCAGAGGCAGTGGCTGCACCACCATCACCTGAAAACCCACTTGTACCATTACCTGCTATTGTTGTAATTATATGTGTTGAAACATTTAATTCGCGGATACGCATGTTACTCTGATCGGCAAAATAAACATTACCTAATTTATCACGAACTACGCCGGTAGGGTTAGAAATTATAGCATTTGTTCCAAGGCCACCATCGCCTGAAAATGAAACTGAATTATTTGAACCTGCCATGGTTGATATGATTCCTCCGGTATTTATTTTTCTAATAACACCATTATTATAATCGGCAATATAAACGTTACCTGCCGGATCAACACTTACTCCTTCAGGACCATTTAATTGCGCAAGAGTAGCTGCTGCTCCGTCACCACTATACCCTCCTCCCAATGAAACATTACCGGCAATAGTAGAAACGATACCTAATGTATTTACCAAGCGAATATCATTGTTGTTCTGGTCGGCTATATAAATGTTCCCGCTGCTATCTGCCACTAATTGATTCGGATAGCCGAACTCAGTAGTGTCTGCATTACCACCATCACCATTATAGCCTGATGTTGAAGTTCCTGCGTATGTTGAAATAATGCCATTTGTACCAACCACGCGAATACGGTAATTACTTCTATCGGCTATATAAATGTTTCCCATGGGATCAAGTGCTACACCGGTCGGGAAATTTAATTGAGCACCTGATGCCGCTTTACCATCACCATAAAATCCGGCAACACCCATAGTGCCAATAACGGTAGATATTATTCCGGTATTCCTGTCAACCATGCGGATAACATCGTTTGAATAATCAGCTATGTAAAGGAAATTACCTGTATGATCGAACGCTATTTGTTGCGGAGTGTTAAACTGTGCAGCGGTAGCGGGACCACCATCGCCCAATCCTCCATAATTTCCATTTCCGGCAAACGTAGAAATAATGCCTGTTGTATTTACCATACGAATGCGGTTATTACCATAATCACTGATATACATATTGCCTGCGCCATCAAAAGCAATGCTGATGGGTCCATTCAATTCTGCGGCAGTAGCCGGTCCACCATCACCCATAAAACCTGCTTTGCCATTACCTGCTATGGTAGAAATAATCCCAGCAGTAGTAATTTTGCGAATAGAATTATGCCCCGCATCTGCTAAATATATGTTACCGGCAGCATCGGTTGCAACCGAAAAAGGATAACTTAATGCAGCACCGGTAGCCGGGCCACCATCACCTGTACCTCCACCGACAACTGTATAAATTACCTGTGCAGTTAATGTGTTAAACGATAGAAAAAATATAGAAGCCAGGGTAAAACGAACAATACGGTAAAAATGCTGCATGTTTAATAAGATGTATGATAGGTGGCAAATCTAAGAAAAAGAAATTGAAATATCGGTAAAACTGACTCGTTTTAGGATTTATTGAAAAATGCAGCTTTTTTAGCTTGTGTAAAGTATTAACAGTTGTTGCTGATAATCTGTTATATAATGTCAATAAAGGCTGGATATAATAGCCTGCATTCAATTAAAACTTCCTTAATAAAAAGGTAACAGCAAATTGTTATTTTTGATGAAACTATTACCGTAATGACACCCTCGGAATATTTAAAGAAACAAGAAGCAGATCGCCAAAAGATACTGACCTCGATACACAAAATTATTACTGATAGTCATCCTAAATTGAAAGCAAGGGTGAGTGACATGATGGGGAAAGAAATGATACTATACGAAATAGATGGTGCTTTTATGTATGCCCTGGCAAGTGTAAAAACCCACATGAGCCTGCATAATATTGTAATGTATAGTCATGCACCGCTTTATGCCAAGTATTCAAAATTGTTAGGCAAGGCAAAATTTCAAAAAGGCTGCGCAAACTTTAAAAATGCTGAACAAATGCCTTTGGATATTGTAATTGAATTCATGAAAGATTCAGCAAAAGCAGCTCCTGTGTATTTAGAAATGTATAAAGCCCGGATGGCAAAGAAAAAGTAATTCTATAAAAATTTACCTTTGCTGAACAATGGGGGTATTTAAAAAAGGAGATAAAAAAGTTGAGAATGCATGGGCCATGTACGATTGGGCCAATTCAGTATATCATCTTGTTATTACTTCAACAATTTTTCCTATTTATTATACCAGTGTTACCACTACAGCTTCAGGCAAGGTAAATTTCTTTGGTTTTGATTTTGTTCCCGATGCATTATATGTTGATGCGCTTTCTTTTGCATTCCTGGTAATAGCGGCCATTTCGCCATTCCTTTCAGGTATTGCTGATTATCGTGGAAATAAAAAATCGTTCATGAAATTTTTCTGCTACATGGGTGCATTATCGTGCAGTGCCATGTTTTTTTTCAATGCAACAAATTTATGGCTGGGTATTTTATTGGTAATATTTGCATGCATTGGTTATGCCGGCAGTATAGTTTTTTATAATGCGTATTTACCTGAAATTGTTGAGCCACAAGAGCAAAACAGGGTAAGCGCAAAGGGCTTTTCGCTGGGATACATAGGAAGCTCTATTTTATTAATTGCAAACCTGGTAATGGTGTTAAAGCCTTCATTAATAGGGTTATCAGGCCCTGATGCAGTTGGCGCCGCTACAAGATGGTCATTCATTACAGTAGGTGTTTGGTGGATACTGTTTGCACAAATAACTTTTTATTATTTACCAACAAACCCTTTTGGTGAGGTACGAAAAAATGAGGGCCATAGCATTTGGCACGGCTACCAGGAATTGCGCAAAGTGTGGAATTTGCTCAGGGAAACCAAACGACTCAGAAGATTCCTTATTGCATTTTTTGTATATAATACCGGTGTAAGAACTATTATGCTGGTTGCTAATCTTTTTGGTTCGGATACGCTTCATTTAAAAACTGCTGAATTAATCGGAACTATTTTAATTATACAGTTTGTAGCAGTAGGTGGTGCATTTCTTTTCTCATTTATTGCGAAAAAGAAGGGCGACATATATATGTTGAAAATAGCAACGTTTATATGGATAGGTGCATGTATTGGTGCGTACTTTACATATACTGCTCTTCACTTTTATGCGCTTGCATTTGTGGTAGGCGTGGTAATGGGCGGTATACAGGCGCTGTCGCGTTCTACCTATTCCAAACTATTACCTGAAACAGAAGACCATGCTTCCTTCTTCAGTTTTTATGATGTGCTTGAAAACGTTGGCAGTGTACTTGGTTTATTTCTTTGCGGATGGGTTATACAACTCACGGGCAGTATGAGAAACTCAGTTGTATTCCTTCTTGTGTTCTTTGTACTCGGGTTTATTTTCCTGAACAGGGTACCAGCCCCTCCTGAATCCTCCCCATCAGGGAGGACTTAAATCTTACTTATCTCCCTTCCTGGTGGGAAGGGTTAGGCGTGGGGCCTCCAAACCCTGTTTCCTGCCAGAAATAAGCTTTTGTCTGCAGATTGAACAGGGCCATTTTACCGTTTAATTCTACCTGAAACACATTGCCAAGCCATTGTATGCTGCTTAGCTGACATGGAATAATTGCAGTGCCCGTTTTATCTATAAGGCATAAGTGTTGCGCCTGTTTAACCTGCGACATACCATTGCTGAAGTCGGTTGCTGCATCGTATTGCAAATCAATTACTGTTTTACCTTTCAGGTCAATAAAACCGGTTTGCCCTTTTATAGTAACATGGGCAAGACTATCAGAAAAATTGCCTGCATTATCGTATTTATGATGAATAACTAAATCACCTTTTTTATTTATGTATCCCCATTTCTTTTCTAATAATACCGGAGCCAATTCCTGGCTGAATGGCATTACGTCATCATATTCAAGTTTTACGACAACCTTGCCGCCTGCGTTTATAAAGCCGCGCTTTCTGTGTAATTGCACTTTGGCTATACCATTATGAAACATGCCTCCTGTAAGCAGGTCCGATGCATATTCGTATTTAAGTGGAATAATAATATCGCCATGCCTGTTTATATAACCTACCTTGTTACCTTGCACAACCATGGCAATAGTGTCATCAAAATCACCAATGTTATCGTAGTCACAATTAAGTATTGTATCACCTCCTCTGCCTATCAATCCGAATTTTGAGTTTGAACGTACTTTCGCTAAACCATTTTTGAATTTACTTACCCAATCATACTTACAAGGAATTACTTCTGCACCGGCAATATTTATAAAACCATATTTCCCCTCAGTATTCTGTACGTAGGCTAGTTCTTCTGAAAAATCTGCTGCATCCTGGTATTGGGCAGGTACAACTTCCTCACCAAGCTGACTGATATAACCATATTTATTATCCTTCTCTATCACTGCCATACCTTCAGAGAAATTCATTATTTCCTGGTACTCGAACGGTACAATGGTTTGCCCAAGTGTAGATATAATACCACACATTCCGCCTTTTTTTACAACCGATGTGGTTTGATGGAAATGCTCAGCTTCATCATATATACAAGGTATTACGAGCTCACCGCGTTTATTAATAAACCCAATTTTGTCATTCATAGCAACCTCTGCCAGCCCATCAAAAAAATTGGTGTCTACCCATTCATATTTAAATGGAATGCGTGTTTTGCCAAGACTATCTACGTAACCCCAAACGTTGCCTTGCCTTGCCGGGTAAAAACGTGTTTGAGCCAGGATAAGGTCTGTATCGGCATGTTGTGCGTAAGGATAATCAGGATAATCGGTATGAAAATTGGTGAATGTTTCGGGCTTGCCATCCATTGTATAACGGGCATAGAGTTTATGCCACGCATTGTTTACATTGCGGTTTTTCGGGTACGCTTTTATAAATCCATAATACTCCCTTATAAAGCGGTGGGGCGTGGCGAGGTTATATACAGAATCGTCGGCAGCAGCTAAGTATGGACTTTTTGGATATTCTTGTATGAAATTAATAAAGCTTGAAATTTTATGGTCGGACGTGGATGATTTGAATAAAGCTATCTCATACCTTTTTTTGGCATCGGCGAATTCGGTTGCATCGGGGTAGGTATCCATAAATGCTTTGTAGGCCTGGTAGGTGTTTTCTTTTTCAGCATCAGTAAAAGCAATTATGTCACGCAGATCCATAGCGCTTACTACACGTTTTGCCATCGGGTATGTTTGAATGAAATGGTTGTACCCATCAATTGTATTTATGCTGGTGGATAGCTTGAATGCTTTGAGTTCAATAGTGTCTTTCAAGTGTTTTATAGAAGCAGAATCTATGCCAAAAGGGAGCCAATTTGTGCGTTGTTTATTAGTAGATGTTGCAAATGAATGTTGTGCCTTCAATATATACTTGTAAGCAGTATCAACATTATAAAAGTGGTTGTCGTTGCGAGATGTAATAATGCTTAATCCGTAACAGGAAGCAACGGTATCATGCTTCATGCCCTTTATAAAAAGCGTACGTGCTTTAAAGTAATCGGATATAGATAGAGCAGCAAAGGCGTTCTTTATAGCTCCGGCAAAAACAACCGTATGCAATAGCATTAATATACCCAGAACAACAAATTTCGCTTTCATTACAACACAAAGTTAGGGTGAAAGTAATGGGTTTTACAAAAATTATCGACGTGTATTCAACACTGGGTGTTGAAAATGTATTTACTACCCGGACGCAAGAACACTTAAGTTTACCTAATAGTTTTTAGTGGTTAGGTTTTCCATACATTTGCCCAATAAAATTATCCTGTATGCTTCTCAATGCGTTAATATCAAAAGGCCAGGCTTTATTTTTCCTGTTTGCTATGGCAGGTTTTGGTGCGCTTATGATATTTTTATACGGCAAAGACAGGAAGCGCGACCCTAACTACTTTAAAGGTACCTGGAAGATATTTGCAGCAATAATTTTTATAGTTACGCTATTGTTCCTGTTTGTTATCAGCCAAAGCTGATCACCACTTAAAAATATCTTCTCTTCTTAAGGGGCGTTCGGTTATGCGCCATTTAAAATCACCTAACAGAAACTCTGCGGGTTTAATATCTTTTATCGGGTAAATAGTTGCATCAGGCTTTTGCAGGTATGTTATGCTGCGCACTTTGTTGCTATCAATATACACAAGCATGTTGCTGCTTACAGCCCGGTTAGGGCCTAATATAGTGGTGTTATTATCCGTATATACGTAATATATTGTCTGCGCATTACCCGTTACGTTCACCTTATATATTTTATTGTTCCTGAAATAACCTTTCATGTTTCGTCCCTTTATCTGGTTGAATTGCAGCGTATCATTTTTTGAAGCCAATGTATCCTTCGAAATGATGAATGAATTCTGCTTCATGTCGAGCATATTTATTTTCTTGTTCTGCAGGTAAAGCCTCATAGTGTCGGCCGTTAACTGGTTCTCATTTGCCCATAATACAGGGTTATAGAACATGCGCATTACTGAATCTTTTTCATCGTAGGTAAGTGAATCGCATTTACCCTGCATATCTTTCCTGTAAAATTTAACATGATGATATGCCAGCAATAATTTCGGTGCACGTGTTTCTTTATTTGAATCGTTCATTGAAATATTGTATCCATACAAGGTATCCCCATGCAGGTGCAACGTATCTTTTTCATCAGCCTGCAACATCTCAGCATGATTAGTAACCATTATGGTTTTAGCAGAGCCCGTGTAGAGCGCGTAGTTACCTTTTATAGTTATGTTATCTGAACTGTCGCTAAGGGTAACATCATCATGCACCTCTCCGAAATCTTTTTCTTTATCGTAATAAATATGCTGCCCCCAAAGGGTTTGCCCTTTTTTGCTTTTTATATATGCATATTGAAAGAATTCAGAAATAGCAGTTTTGCTGTTGTAGTACCCATCAATGCAATACATTTTGGTGGTCTTACTGGTAATATAAGTAGGCTTTGAGAAATGGGCTGTTTTCGCATCGGGCTCATAGCTCATTGTATCGCAGGTAATATTATAAGTAGGATTTGTAAGGTGCACACTGTCTTTAAAGCAGCATATTCTCATCTTCATAAAGTAGGTGCCTTTTTTACTGACCAGGGTAGTAGAACTATCAACAATAGTACCTCCATCCCAGTAATTCACACGCGATGAATCAACAATATACATCATGTGTTGCGTTGTAAGGGTAAGTGTTTGTCTGATGAAACGGATCTTGCCAAATACCTCTGCTTTCTTCGTATCACCATGGTAGTGAATGGAATCTCCATACAGGTCCATAGTATCGGGCTTGCTTAAGTGCACGTTACTGAATGCCCGCATAGAATTATCGGGGAAAA
This sequence comes from Bacteroidia bacterium, assembly GCA_035486275.1. Lineage (GTDB taxonomy): Bacteria > Bacteroidota > Bacteroidia > JABEUT01 > JABEUT01 > JABEUT01. The sequence goes on along the minus strand of DATHNG010000051.1, from coordinate 1,094 downwards.
TGTAGGCGCTGTCGCAATTCATAAGTACGCCATTATCCTCTAATTGCACATTACCTATCAGGCGTTCTGCACCTTCACCAAATCGTTTGTCGAACTGAAGCGTGTTGGCATGTATAATATGTATGGGTGTGTTCTCAGATTTTTTTGCAGAGGGTTTGGCACCATCCTTATCTTTTACGCTTTTTTTAACCTGGCTAAACGCAATTGCAGAATACAAAAACAGGCACAGGGTTAAGATACTTCTGGTAATATATGAAGTAAAGAACAGTGTGCGTTTCATGTTGTTAGTATGGTTCAGCGTACCATTGTTTGGCTGCGCTCAGGGCCAACAGATACCAGTTTTATAGGAACCCCGACCGCTATTTCTATATAGGTAATATAGTCTTTTAACTCAGCAGGCATTTTATCGAATGATGTGGTTTCAGGTAATTTGCCCCATCCTTTAAACGATTTATATACCGGTTTTATTTCAGTATGCAGGTTGTATGGCATCTGGTCAGTTTCTTTTCCGTCAACCATATAATGTGTACAAACCTTCACTTCTCCGAATTCGTTTAACACGTCTGCTTTCATCATATCCAAACGGGTTACTCCGTTAAGCATAATTGCACGCTTCAAAGCAGGGAGGTCTAACCAACCGCATCTTCTTTTTCTGCCGGTAGTAGAACCAAATTCACGGCCTATCTGCGCCATTTTCTCTCCAATATCGTCATGCAGTTCGGTTGGGAACGGGCCTGAACCTACACGTGTGCAATACGCTTTAAATATACCTTCTACCTCACCCAGTGTTGACGGAGCAAGGCCTAAGCCAATGCATGCACCTGCACAGGTGGTAGATGAAGATGTTACAAATGGATAAGAGCCAAAATCGATATCGAGCAATGAACCCTGTGCACCTTCAGCCAAAATACGTTTGCCTTTTTTCAGCTCATCATTAAGGTAATACTCAGTATCGATACATTGCATGGTACGGATAAATGCAACGCATTCCATCCATTTCTTCTGGTTTTCTTCAAATGCTTTTTTGTCATATTCAAACCCTGCCAAAGCCAGCATTTGCAAATGCTTACCGGCTAATGAATTATAACGGTCGT
>DATHNG010000050.1:0-5726 GCA_035486275.1 Bacteroidia bacterium | reverse complement strand
AATCGGGCAGTGAAGATTCTATGTATGATGGCATGGATATTGCCTTATGTGTTATAAGCCCTGTTGTAAATGGCATGAAGCTCAGTTTTTCCGGTGCCTTACGTCCTTTATGGATAATGCGCGAAGGAAGTAATGAAATGGAGGAAATAACACCAACGTCAGGAACTATTGGTGGGTTTACACCTGTTGACCAGGAATACCCAACGTATATAATTCATTTAAAGAAAGGTGATGTTTTTTACCTTTTTACGGATGGTTATATTGACCAGTTTGGTGGCGAGCTCGACCGTAAGTTTGGCCTCAGGCGATTGAATGAAATACTTACCTCTGTACACAAAATGCCAATGGCCAAACAGCAAAAAGAACTGGAATTATGTATTGATAACTGGCGGGGAAATAACTTGCAGTTGGATGATATGCTTATTATAGGGGTTAGGGTGTAGCTATACTTAAACCCTTACACCCATTACACAAATGTCGTCAACCTGGTCAAGGTTTCCTTTCCAGGACTCAAAACGGGCATCAAGGATCTCTTTCTGGTTTTCAAGCGACCTGGTGTGAATTTCAAGCAATAGTTGTTTGAAATTATTAACCATGAATTTTTTACCCTTGGGTCCTCCAAACTGATCGGCATATCCGTCAGATGATATGTATATGCAATCGCCTTTTTGAAGCTTTACGGTATGGTTTGTATAGGTCTTTTGTTCATCGCTGTATGAGTAACCAATAAATACCTTGTCTGCCTTTATTTCCTGCAGGTTTTTATTGCGGATTAAATACAGTGAGTTCATTGCTCCTGAATACTGAAGTTCCATTTTGTTATAATCGAGTATGCATATTGCAATATCCATTCCATCCTTCGCCGACGATTTATTGTCGAACTGGTGGAGTGAATTTCTTACTCCTTCGCTAAGCTGGTCAAGTATTTTGGCCGGCTGTAAATTAGTGCCCATGTCAGTAATTTCTTTCAGCAGGTTATACCCTACAAGCGACATAAATGCACCAGGTACACCATGGCCGGTACAATCAATAGCCGAAAATATTACCTTTCCTTCCTTTTCACTTACCCAGTAAAAATCGCCACTTACTATATCCTTAGGTTTAAACAACACAAATGAATCGGGAAGCATTTTTTTGATCATGCTTTCAGGTGGCAATATGGAATCCTGAATTCGCTTTGCATAGCGAATACTATCTGTTACGTGTTTATACAGAATTTCAAGCTCTTTATTCTTTACTTCAATTTCTACCTTTTGGCGCACTACCTCTTCAGTTCTTTCCACAACCTTTCGTTCGAGCACCTGCTCGTTCTCATAAAGGTCTGTTCTCATCTTTAACAAGGCTTGCCCTAAGGTATCCTCGTCACTTAATGGTTCATATACCGATGAAAAATTTCCACGCCCCACCTCGTTGGCAAACTCTGTAGTTCGTTTTAAGCCGAGCACCATATTGTTCATAGCGGCAGACATTTCGCCAATTTCGTCGGTGCTTGCTTTAGTAATAGAATTAGGCAATATACCCCGTGCCATAGATAAAAGCATATCGCGCAGTTGCCGGACAGGCGCAACAATGCTTCGGACTGTGAAAAAAGCAATTATAATACCTCCCACCAGCAATGTAAGACCAAGTATCTGAACTATATTATTAAGTATATTAAATGAACTTAACATTTGCGATGTTACCTGTGATGCATCATTTTGTTCCTCATCTATAACATCATCGAGCTTATGTTTAATGGAAATTGATTGCTGGGTTACATACCCATCTTCATCAACCAGGGGGCGCATGAAAAAGTTTACTGAAACATCTTCATAACTAATGAACGAGTTTAGCTTGTTCATTATAAACCTGTCTGTATCAAGCAATATGTCTATCTGCTTGAATAAGCTATCTACTGTAAACTTGGCGCTTGCATTGGTCCACTTTAATTCCTTTTGCTGAATTTTTGCTTTAAGGTCAGGGTAGTCATCCTTAAGCAGCTTGCGCATATCAGGTTTTGGTGGCTCATCATCAGCACTTTGAAAGTATACCCAGTTGGTAATATACATTCGGGCCTGTACAACAAGTAGATCTAACTCCTTTAGGTACGAAACAGAGGGTGTGTAAACAGCTGTAACCTCATTGGTTTTTTTTCGGCCATTACTAAGGGTAAGATTGGTTGCCACAAAGGCAGCCAGTGTAAGAACAATAAGAACACCAAAACCGGTTCCTATTCTTCTACCTATAGTAAAACGCAATTTCATATATGTCTGTAGCTGAAAGGGTACAGCTACAAAGATAATATTATTTCTTGGGGGCTTGTTGCTCGTTGAGCTTTTTCTCCATGTCCGAATACATCTTGTAGTTATCGGGTTCATGAAGCATAACCGCATCGCCCTGCAAGCCTTTTATAGGCTCTATTTTCAGGGGTTCCAGTAAATGCGCTTTTTGCATATATGGTAACGATAGCTTAGCCAGGTGAATGCAGGTGTCCTGTGCTTTATTTACATTATCAATACTGGCATCAAAAGGCAGGTTGTTTATAATGTTTACAGCCTGGTTGTAGTACAATCTTCCTATTCCATATACTGCGCTGTAATCATCAGGCGAAATAGCCAGAACAGCATCATACGCTTTACGTGCCGAATCGAGGTAGTTTCTCTTTTTAGAGAAATCGTTCACACTAAAGAAGTAGCCTGAGTAAATATTTCCTATTATATCATAGAATCGTATATCAAAAACATTGAAGTTCTCTGAAGGGTTCATTTTCTTCATAATAAACTTATACTTATTATAACCATATATAGCCCAATGGAAGCCTACAGAATCCATAACCATTTCGGCATTGTTATAATAGGTTGCAGCCAGGAATTTCAGTGTGCCGAATGCACCTTCTTTATTCTCTTTGTTTGCAGGATCAAGGTTATATGAAATGAACAGGTCATTAACCGCGGTATCCCTGTAAGCTGACCTTAGGTTATTGGGTTCGTATTTCTTGAAAAGGTCCTTGTAAATATATCCTCTCAGGTACCATGCCTCAGGTACTTTACGCACATTAGCATCAGTCATTGCTTTATCAATGAAAATACGGGCGCTGTCAATACTGTGTCTACCCTCACAGTCTTGTGCTTTTTCAAGGAAGCTGCTCTGTGCATAGCCGTATACACTGCTTAACAGCAGAAGTATACCACAGAATATGTGCCGTATTTGTTTCATTTTATTCAATGTTTACTGCAGCCAACGACTTAAGGCTTGAACTCATGTTCAAGTGACTCTTATCGGCATTGGACTTGTTTAGTTCAAAAGCTTGTTTGTTATCTTTCCATATAAAATTTATAGCGGCGCCTTTTCTTGCATCGCCTTCAGCATCTGTGATCAGCAATGTGCTGGCTCCGTGTATTTTTTTTACGACCTCTGCCAGCAGATTGTTACTGCTTTCGGGTATATATAATATGTTGCATTTATCGATCTCTTCAACCGATTTATAGTTTTTTATTACAAACTTCTGATTTCCAGATGTTTTTTGTGATGCCAGCTTGTTTAATTCAGCAAGCATGGTAGGGCTGGCATTTATCACTCCTATCACAAAATCGCCCTGGCGGTAATCTTGCGGCCATTCAAAAAACTTTGAGAAGTTATAAATGAAAATGACTTTTGTATGCGCAACGGCTTGTTCAACCTGCCCAAAAGCATTGGCGCTTAGCAATAAAAGAAAAGAAAAAACTACATATAATTTTCTCACTGCTCGAAATGGGCGATTTTGGCACAAAGATATAAAATCTGTGAGAGGTGAAAAGCAGGCTGCTTTATATTAATACCTGAATGCTGTTAATAACGTTTTGCGGGAAAAAACACAAGAATTGGTGATCAGGAACACTTGCCCGGAAGGCTTCTCAATTAAGGGTGGATGATGGGTCTCGAACCCACGACCCTCAGAACCACAATCTGATGCTCTAACCAACTGAGCTACACCCACCGTATAATTTGAGGGCGCAAAGATAAAATTTTCTTTAACCCTTAACGCAACAAGTTGCATATAAGTTTTTTTTTCTTTCTTTGCAGCGCCCAAATAACAGCTTACACTAATACTGATATGGCTAATCTTTTTAGTTTTTTAGTACCCCAGGAAAAAAAATTCTTCGACCTTTTTGAAAAGGCGTCAAGCAATCTTCTTGAGACTTCAATAGTACTAACCAAAATGGTGAACACTACCGATGGAGATAAAAGGAAGGAATTACTAAGGGAAATAGAAAGGCTGGAACATGTTGGTGATACTGTTACACACGATATTTTTACTGAGCTAAGTACTACATTTATTACGCCGTTTGACAGAGAAGATATTCACGCACTTACATCGGCGGTGGATGATGTGGTTGATTTTATACATGGTTCAGCAAAGCGCATAGAACTATACAAGATAAAGGTGCCCGATACCAACATAAGCAAGTTTGCTGAGCTTATTGAAAAAGGTAGCGAAGAACTACATAAAGCAATACTTGGCCTGCGCGACCTGAAGAATGTAGATTCTATACGTGCCGCATGTGTTCGCATTAATAGTATTGAAAATCATGCCGACGATATTTTTGATAATGCCATAGCTCGTCTTTTTGAAGAAAAGACCGACGCTATTGAGGTTATAAAGATCAAAGAAGTACTATCGGTACTTGAAACAGCCACAGACAAATGTGAAGATGCGGCGAATGTGCTTGAAACAATTATTGTAAAGAACGTTTAAAAAATCTGTGGTTCAATGTCATTGCTGGTAGTTATAGTAATATTAGCGCTTGGGTTCGATTTTTTGAACGGCTTTCACGATGCCGCTAATTCTATTGCAACTGTAGTTTCAACAAAAGTGCTCACGCCGGCTAAGGCAGTTGCCTGGGCCGCGTTATTTAATTTTCTTTCATTTTTAGTGTTTGGCCCTAAGGTAGCGGCAATGGTGGGTAAAGGCGTGGTCGATCCGCATTTTATGACACTTACAGCTGTTGCCTGTGCATTGGTGGGTGCTATAATAATAGATATTGTTACCTGGATATGGGGCTTGCCTACCAGTTCATCGCACGCGTTAGTAGGCGGCCTTTTAGGAGTTGCATTAGTGGCAGGTGGCCCTGCAGCTATAATATCATCGGGCATTTATAAAATATTAATATTCATTGTTGTATCTCCGGTAGTAGGCTTATTACTGGCATTCATCATCTCTTCACTGGTCGAAATAATTGTAAGGCGTAAGCATCCGTATAAAATTGATAAGTTGTTCAGGAAATTGCAGTTTGTTTCTTCAGCTGCATTCAGCTTGGGCCATGGCGGAAGCGATGCACAAAAAACCATGGGGATAATATGGATGGCTTTATTGGTGAGTAATACACTTCCGCAGGGGGCTTCATTGCCTTATTGGGTTGTTATTGCCTGCCAGATAGCTATGGGGCTCGGTACATTATTTGGCGGATGGAGAATTGTAAAAACCATGGGTCAACGCATTACAAAGTTGCGTCCTTTTGAAGGGTTTTGTGCTGAAACATCAGGCGCGCTTACATTATATGCAACTATACTATTTGGTATACCTGTAAGTACTACACACACAATCACCGGTGCAGTTATTGGCGTAGGTGCCCGTAAACGATTCTCTGCAGTGCGCTGGGGGGTTACCCTTAATATTGTGTGGGCATGGGTTCTTACCATTCCCATTTCAGCGCTTATTGCCGCTGCCTGTTTCTGGGTGGTGAAGATGTTTTAATAAATTTCTGTTT
>DATHNG010000049.1:0-26984 GCA_035486275.1 Bacteroidia bacterium | reverse complement strand
ATATAATACATTACTTAGACAATTGCTTTTTATTGTCGTTTAACGGCTTCCTCGCCGTATTTAACCGCATTTTCCCTCATTCTAATATAGTACTGAGCCTTTGCAGTATCTTTTTTAGTAAAATAGTAATGAGCAAGCCATTCGCATAGCTTCTCATTTTTACTAAAGTATTGCAGAGCCTTGTCAAAATTGCTTATAGCTGTAACCGTATCACCCATTATCAAATAAACCTTTCCGATACTTACATATACAGCATCGGTGGCATGGCCATTTTTCACAGCGTTTTCATTAAGTTTAAGTACTTCATCATATTTACCTTCCGATTCATATAACTTCGACAGGTATATATAAGCCATATCGTATTTAGGGTTCACCTCTATAGTACGCAGAAAACACTTTTCAGCCATTGGGTAATTCTTTAATTCGCGGTAAGCTGAACCTGAATTAAACCAGGCTTCGGTATATGTGCTGTCAATAGCAAGCGCTTTACTGAAATAACCCAGGGCTGCATTCATATCTTTATAATAAAGATATTCTATCATACCTAAATTATTCAATGACGTATAATAACCCGGATACACGTCAATAGCTGCGAGAAAAGCCTTTTCAGCCAACTGATAGTAATTCCCTATTTGATCTGAGCTCAGTGTTTTATTCTTTTTTATTTCATCAATGTATGCTGCAGCTAACAATGACTGAAGCTTTGCTGAACGTGGTGCCAATTTAGCATCATGTTCATATATAGTTAAATGAGTCTTCCAGTCCGGGTTTCGGATAATTACCCTTACAGAATACACACATACAATTATAGCTGCACAGGCAAACAAATTTCCTGAACTTTTCAACGACAATTCATCCTTTAATGACACCTTAAACACCTTAAATAACAGCAGACTAGCAATTAACACAAAACCAATGGAAGGAATGAACATAAACCTTTCAGCAACAATACCGGGCCCTACCTTAACCACATTTATAAATGCAGCCATTGTACCTGTAAACAGTAAAAGTGAAAACAGCCAGATCCCTCTTTCTTTTCTATTTATATATGTATACCAGGCTATTATTCCGGCGGTTATTATTCCACAAATCACACTAATGTCCGTCCATTTTGGAAAAGCATGAAATGCATCATAACCATAATACGATACCAGGTCCTTAGGGAACACAAACTTACTGACATAGAACCACAGAGAAGCAAAACCCAATTGAATCCTCTGGTACCAATGAGTACCTATTAGTGGATCTTCAAAAAACAAAAATGTGCGGTGATAGTCAGAATGCGGCAACACCATTTTCTTTAACATGGTGCCTATTATTCCGCCTATTAACATATACAGAACTGCCAAGCCACATGATTTTAAATTTTTGGTGGTGAAGAAATAAAGTACCAACGGAGTTATGGCACCAAAAAGTAACGTATCGAGCTTGGCCAGAGCACCCATATCAATTGCAATGCAACCCAGTACTATCCATGCTATCCGCTTACCGGTTTGTTGCGTTTCAAATGACCTCACAAATGAATATGAGCATAATAGTCCGAAGAAAAAGGAGAGCATGGCATCTCTGTTTTTCAAGCTATCTACCACTTCCGTGTGAAGCGGGTGTGTCAAGAAAAGCGCAATAACAATAAAAAGGAAGTAATCGCTTACCAGCCCATATAATATCCTCCGCAGAAAATAAAACAGGAATATTACTATACATGCATATATAATTACGTTTATTACATGACCGGCACCCGGAGCAAGGCCAAAAAACTGGTCTTCAATAGCAAATGTAACTTTTGCTACAGGCCTGTATCCGTATGCGCCCTTTTGGTCCCAGGCATAACGGCTTTTAAAGAGAGTAGGTATTCCTTTAACACCCTTTTGCACAGTAGAATCACCATGTAATACAAACTCATCATCCAGAGAGTATCCGTTGTATGCGCTATTACCATATAGTATAAAGCAACCAGCAATTACAATTAAAGTAAAAACCAAATTAAACCGTCTTCCTTTAAAATGAAAGGGGCCTTTAGGGGTTGCTTTTCCGGCAGATAATTTGGAAGAAGGAGCAGCTTTTTTATTAGCCATACTTACTATAGCAGTATTCTATCTGGTTTGTTCAAAATTAGAGTTTATTTTGAATAACCTATCACAGCAAAAAGATTACTTTTGAACTCCCTAAATAACAAAAGTTTATGTCAAAAGAGGTTTACATAGTTTCAGCGGTTAGAACTCCAATAGGAAGTTTTGCAGGAGGATTATCTGATATACCGGCTCCCGTATTGGGTGCAACTGCTATAAAAGCAGCATTAGAAAAAATAAAACTTGACCCTTCGGAAGTTAATGAGGTATATTATGGCAATGTTTTACAAGCCGGTGTTGGCCAAGCGCCTGTAACACAGGCAGCCATAAAAGCAGGTATCCCTAATACCGTTCCTGGTACTACTGTTAATAAAGTATGTGCATCAGGTATGAAATCAATTATGCTTGCTGCTCAAACAATCATGCTGGGTGCAGCTGATGTAATTGTGGCAGGTGGTATGGAAAACATGTCACTGGCTCCGTATTACTTAGACAAGGCCCGTAAGGGGTACAGATTGGGTAATGGCACCTTACTGGATGGTATGGTATATGATGGCCTGACTGATCCGTTTAACCATTTACACATGGGTAATGCGGGGGAATTATGCGCTAAGGAGTTTAAAATTACCCGCCAGGAACAGGATGCTTATGCCGTAGCTTCATACAAGCGTTCAGCTGAAGCTTGGCAGAAGGGTTATTTTAAGGACGAAGTTATACCTGTTGAAGTTCCTCAACGTAAGGGGAATCCTATAGTTTTTGCGGAGGATGAAGAGTATAAGAATGTGAATTTTGAAAAAATACCGTCTCTACCACCTGTGTTCCAAAAAGATGGCTCAGTTACTGCAGCAAATGCTTCTACATTAAATGATGGAGCTTCTGCAGTGGTAGTTATGAGCAAGGAAAAGATGGAAAAATTAGGTCTCAAGCCATTAGCCCGGATAGTAGCTTTTGCCGATGCTTCATTAGCACCGGAATGGTTTACTATTGCGCCTGCTAAAGCATTGCCTAAAGCACTTGCATTGGCAAATCTTAAAATTGAAGACATTGACTTTTTTGAAATAAACGAAGCATTTTCAGTAGTTGCCTTGGCTAATATGAAGGAACTTAAGATAAGTCACGATAAATTAAATGTACATGGCGGTGCAGTTTCATTAGGTCACCCATTAGGTTCATCGGGTTCGCGCATAGTAGTTACTCTAATAAATGTACTTAAACAGCACAAAGGCAAATACGGCGCTGCTGCTATTTGCAATGGCGGTGGTGGTGCAAGTGCTATCATTATCGAAAATATGTAATTCCAAACCCAATGAGTTCTTTCGGTTTTTGCAATCTTAGCGTAATACCCTGCCGAAAGGATACATCTGACAAAAGTGAGATAGTAACTCAGCTTTTGTTCGGGGAATATTTTGAAGTTATTGAGGAATTCAAAAGCTGGGTGCGTGTTCGCTCCGGGCTCGATGGCTATGAAGGATGGATCGATTTCAAACAATATCAACCCATCATGAAAGACACTTTTCAGAGCCTTAAAAAGCAAACACCAACTTATGTTGCAGATATTATGGGAGTAATGACCGATGAAACAGACAATGTTTCATTCCCTGTTACTATTGGCAGTTTACTTCATTTTTCAAAAGGGAAGGATATAACTATAGAAAATAAAAAGTATTCATACCAGGGTAATACCTTAAGCCCATCGGGCAAAATAAAACGCAGCAAACTGGTTGAAGATGCATTTACTTTCCTCAATTCTCCTTATTTATGGGGAGGGCGTACCCCACTGGGTATAGATTGTTCCGGTTTTACCCAACTGGTATACAGAATAAATGGCTTCGCACTGAAAAGGGATGCATCACAACAAGTTGAACAAGGCACTGCTTTAAGTTTTCCTGAAGAGGCTGAATCGGGTGACTTAGCCTTCTTTGATAACGAAGAAGGTAATATTACTCATGTAGGTATTGTGCTTGATAAAGGACAGATAATACATGCTTCCGGTAAAGTACATGTGGATAAGTTTGACCACCTGGGTATTTACAGCGATACACAGAAACGATACACCCATTCACTCAGAGTGTTAAAAAAGATGTTCTGATCACCCTTTTTCCTGCTACTATTTTTCGTAAAATTGTTTATCGTAATTAATTTACTGCTATGCATTTAGATGTAACCATAAGTTTAAAAGATGTTTCCATATTTCAGGATAACGCAATGATATTAAGTCGCGTTAATTTTGAAGTAAAGAAAGGTGAATTCCTTTATATGATGGGGAAAACAGGCAGCGGCAAAAGCAGTTTACTTGAAACCCTTTATGCTGAGCTTCCACTTACCGATGGTGAAGGCCGCATAGCTGAATTTGACTTAAAAACACTTAAAAAGAAACAGATACCTGCACTACGCAGAAAACTGGGGATTATTTTCCAGGATTTTCAATTGCTTATGGACCGTACTGTTAAAGATAACCTGTTGTTTGTATTAGGTGCAACAGGCTGGACCGATAAAGATAAAATGACAGAAAGAGTAAACGATGTGCTTGATAAAGTAGGCTTGCAAACTAAAGGCTTTAAAATGCCGCATGAACTATCGGGCGGGGAACAGCAAAGGGTAGCAATTGCGCGTGCATTGCTTAACGACCCTGAAATTATATTAGCAGATGAGCCAACTGGTAACCTTGACCCTGATACTTCTGAAGATATAATGCGTTTACTGATCGACATAAGTAAAACGGGCCGTTCCATTATAGTAGCAACCCATAATATATTACTTACCCAGCGCTTTCCGGCACGTACCTTGCGCTGCGAAAAGGGTGAAGTAACGGATGATAGTATACAGACAAAATCTGCACCAACAGTTTAACAATATGAGTGAAGGAAAAGTAGAAACCACAATAAGTAATGGTATAGCAACGGTTCAATTCATGCACCCGCAAAGCAACTCGTTACCGGGTACGTTATTAATGAGTCTGGCGGCGGAAATTGAGAAAGCTGGCAATAATAAAGATGCCAGGGTTATTATTTTAAAAAGCGAAGGCGAAAAAACATTTTGCGCAGGCGCTTCTTTTGATGAATTAATTTCTATTGCTGATCTTGCAACCGGTAAAAAATTCTTTTCGGGCTTTGCTGCGGTTATAAATGCTATGCGCAAAGCGCCAAAATTTGTAATAGCACGTGTGCAGGGCAAGGCAGTTGGTGGTGGAGTTGGACTTGCATCGGCAGCTGATTATACACTGGCTACGGCAGATGCTTTGGTAAAGCTTAGCGAATTAAATGTAGGCATTGGCCCATTTGTGGTTGGCCCTGCGGTAGAAAGAAAAATTGGTACATCGGCCTTTTCATCCATGTCCATTAATGCAAGCGAGTGGATGAGTGCTGAATGGGCTAAAGAAAAAGGAATGTACGTGAATATTTACCCAACCATAGCAGAATTGGACAAAGCCGTAGATGAATTAGCAGGAAAGCTTGCTCAAAGTAACCCTGAGGCTATGGCTATGCTTAAGAAAGTATTCTGGAAGGGAACAGAAGAATGGGATACCTTACTAAGTGAACGTGCTGAGATGAGCGGTAAGCTTGTACTATCAGAATTCACGAAGAATTTTATAAGTAAGTTTAAACAAGGTGCCAGATAATTTTAAATGTTGAATGCTTAATTTTTAATGAAGGACAACATGTATTTAAAACTTTCAACTCATTCACGTGCCATATAAGGAACAGGAAACATCGAAATTATTTTACTCCATTGGTGAGGTAGCTGAGATGTTTAATGTTAATGCTTCGCTTATTCGTTTTTGGGAGAAAGAATTTACCTCATTGCTTCAATTCTCAAAAGATACCCGTGGCAACCGTCAATTTACACAACAGGATATTTCAAAACTCCGGATACTACACGACCTCATAAAAGTTCAGGGCTTTACCTTAGAGGGCGCAAAAAAGCACCTGAAAGAAAAAGATAACCGTAAAGAAGCTAATGATAAGGAGGCCCTCTTTAAATCACTTGAGAAAATAAAGTCTGAATTGATTGCCTTGAAAAAGAAAGTTCAGTAATCAATAATATCTTCCGGGGATCAGGTAATTCTTTACGTAATCATTCACACCCTGTTCAAGGGTTTGAAAAGGTTGATCATAACCAATAGAACGTATCTTGTTCATATTGGCCTCGGTAAAATATTGGTACTTATCACGAATATCTATTGGGGTATCAATAAATTTTATCTGGGGTTCTTTATCGAGTGCGTAAAAGATATTCTTCACAAGATCAAGGAAAGTGCGAGCCTTACCCGAACCCAAGTTATATATACCTGAATCGCGGCGATGATGCAATAAAAAATAGCATATATCAACCACATCTTTTACGTATACAAAATCGCGCATTTGTTCACCATCCTTGTAATCGGGCCTATGCGAGTGGAATAACTTCACTTCTCCTCCACTCTTTATCTGGTTATATGCGTGAAATATAACCGATGCCATCCTGGCCTTATGGTACTCATTTGGGCCATACACATTAAAGAACTTAAGCCCAGCCCAGAAATATGGGGCAGTCTTTTCTTTTAATGCCCATTTATCAAACTCATTTTTTGAATCACCATAAGGATTCAACGGCTTCAACTTATCTATCTTGGTAATATCATCATCATACCCATGCTCACCACCACCGTATGTTGCGGCAGATGATGCATACACCAATGGCAGGCCAAACTCAGCACATAACTTCCAAACTTCCTTTGTATAATTAAGATTGAGCTTATTGAATATCTCAACACTCATTTCAGTAGTATCTGTGCGTGCACCTATATGAAATACAAATTGCACAAAGCGGTGGTTCTGTTTAAGCCAGTTAGCTAATTCATCCCTATGCACTTGTTGAACAAACTTTTTCCCTTCCAGGTTATCAGCCTTGGACTTATTTGAAAAATCATCAACAACAACGATATCGAAAAAACGTTCATCGTTCAGCTTACGCACTAAACAACTTCCAATAAAACCTGCTGCACCGGTTACAACTATCATTTTGCAAATATACTGAGTTTCAGACCTTGTTTAAAAATTCAATATTGCTAAAGCAATTATCACCTGAAATAGTTAGTTTGGTTACCGAAGAATAGGCTACAGGAATTTTAAAAGCATTTCTTAGGGGAATTTCAAGCACTTTCGCAACAAATGATCTGATCGCCCCTGCATGTGTTACAATAGCTACTGTTTTATGAGAATAGGAAGTAAGCTCATCAGCAAAAGCACATATGCGGGAATATAGGTCAATAAAATTCTCGCCATTAGGTACCTTCACATTCACAAAGTCTTGCATCCAGTTATTAAGTATATCCTGCTCTATGTTATCCCAGTTCTTCATTTCCCAATCGCCAAAATTCATTTCCATAAGCCTTTTATCCTCATTTATCTTTTCTGAAACTAATAGCTGAGCGAGTGCCTTACATCTGCTTAAGGGGCTGGTGTATATCACATCAAATTTTGCAGGTAAATGTTTTTTCAGTTGTTCAGCCTCAGTCATAAAAGATTCCATTATTGGAATGTCTGATTGTCCATAACAGATCCCCTTACCTATCTTAGGCTGAGTGTGGCGTATTAAATATACTTCCATAACACTAGAAAACTAATGTAAAATACAACTTCACAAATTTGTTGCGTAGCACCAAGGCAGTCACCTGTATAACCACCAATCCATTTTTTAAAGAACCTGCCCAATAATACCTTAGTGATATATGCCGGGACTATCAGTAATAGCAATTCATATTTCCTGAAATGAATACTGAATAATACTAATGGTAGAACACCTGTTATGAATGCGACTACAAAACTTCCCGCACTCATTTTTGTAGCTAAAGGTTTCGATTTTCCGCCTTCTGTTCTCGCATATTCATGTGTAACTAAAAATGTCGATGCCATAAACCGGCTAAGGCTATGCGCTGAAATAAGTAAAAATGGGATGATTGATTTTGCAGGAACGGTGACTGATACAAGCGAAGTGTATTTCATAAGCAATACGAGTACGATACCAATTACTCCAAAAGCGCCTACGCGGGAATCTTTCATTATATCCATTATCTTCTCCTTTGTCCAGCCACCGCCAAACCCATCGCATACATCGGCGAGTCCGTCTTCATGAAAAGCCCCTGTTATCCATATTGAAGCCACCATACTTAACAGTACAGCAATTGGAATCGGCAGAATATATGCAGAAAGAAAATACACAATGGCACTGAATCCACCCGCTATCCATCCCATTAATGGGAAATATCGAGACGATTTATTCAGGTATTCTTCAGAATGATCAATCCACTTTGGGCAGGGAATACGGGTAAAGAACATAATGGCGGTAAAGAATATCCGTATCTCCTTTTTCATCACTATTCCTTATTGGAAACACCGGCGCTTTCAAAGCTTGCCATCTGGTTCAGAAAGTTTACCGCTGATTTTATCACAGGGTATGCAACTGCTGCGCCTGTACCTTCGCCCAAACGCATATCAAGATTAAGTAACGGCCTTGCTCCTAAATGTTTCAGCATTTTACCGTGGCCGTTTTCTTCGGATTGATGGCAGAAAATAGCGTATTCTATAACAAATGGATTTATATAATACGCCACCAAAAATGCAGAGGTAGCAATAAACCCATCGACCATTACTATCATTTTATTTTGTGCAGCCTGTAACATAGCTCCACACATTTGAGCTATTTCAAAACCGCCGTATGTAGCTAGTACCTTTATTATATCAGATGGCCTGCCCTGCTTTTCAATAGCAGTTGCAAGTATTTCTATTTTTTTCTTTAGTGCATCAGAAGTAACACCGGTTCCTTTGCCAACACACTCCTGTATTGGTATATTACAAAGCAGGCTCATCAATACACTAGCCGATGATGTATTTCCAATTCCCATTTCTCCGAAGCCAATTATATTACAACCTTCACTGTATATTTCATTTACAATATCAGCACCTGCATTAATTGCCTTGTGGGTTTCATCAATTGTCATGGCAGGTTCTTTCAGGAAACTCCTGGTACCCATTCCTACTTTAGCATTTACCAGATCTGTACCGGGAGGGAAAGAAAAATTCACACCTGCATCAACAATCTTTATTTTAATATTATTCTGCCTGCAGAATACATTTATAGCCGCTCCCCCACCCAAAAAATTCATCACCATCTGGAAAGTTACTTCCTGCGGGTATGCGCTTACACCTTCTTTTGCTATACCATGATCAGCAGCAAAAACAACTATATGTGGGTTTCTTAATTCCGGTGAAAGTGTATTCTGGATCTTTCCTATTTTCAATGCCGTTCTTTCTAACTCACCCAGTGCGCCTGTAGGTTTAGTTTTAAAATCTATTTTATGTTGCAGGTCTGCTTCAATATTTTTAGAAACCTGCCTTATATCAAATGTCCTTAATGGTTCGTGGGCATATCGTTCATAATGAATAATTTCATCAGGTATCTTTCTTTTTTCCCATTCCAGCAACTCCAATTCCGGTTTATCTAAAAACTCTTTTACGTAACCAACACATAAGTAAGCTACCAATCTGTTATCCGGTGGGGTATTTAATACTTGTTTTACTTTATCAGGGTTTAATATACTTACCCATCCTATTCCCACATTATACGCCCTTGCCATTAACCACATATTCTGTACCGCACACACTACACTGTATATGCCAACTTCTTTCATAGTTGTTTGGCCAAGTACAGTCGATTTAGATGGTTTATATAAGACAGCAATGTTCAGTGGAGACTCCATTATGCCCTCTAATTTCATTTGGGCATATTCTTTAGATTTCTCTCCATCAAACTTACCTTTAGCCAGATCATTCTCTTCACTAAAAGTATTAAATACCTTTTCCTTTGTTGCTTTATCCTTTATGATAACAAATTCCCAGGGCTGGGAAAACCCTACCGATGGAGCAACTAATGCAGACTTCACTATTTTCTCCACAACACTATCTTCAACAGGATCGGGTAAGAAACGGTTACCTCGCACATCACGCCTGTGGAGCATAATGTCTTCGAGTATCCTTGCTTCTTCTTCGCTGAAAAGTTTCTGTGCCATTCTTATTTAATACTAACCGGTATACCTGAAACCATAAATATTGCTTTATCTGCCTTAGATGCAATGTATTGATTTACCCATCCCTGTAGTTCAACAAATTTACGGCCTATTTCAGTATCGGCGTGCATCCCCATTCCTATTTCATTTGAAATAATTATAATGATTGCACCTACCGCTGTAGCCTTATCGAATTCTTCTTTTGCCAGTTTTAATGACTCCTCAACATTGTACTTGGTATCGCTATAAAAATTTGTAAGCCATAGCGTTACACAATCAATAACTGTTACCCTGTCTTTTATCAGTACTTTGCTTAAGTGTTTTTCTTCTTCTACGCTTGTCCATCTATTATCACGTTCACTCTGGTGGCGCTCAATACGTTTCTCAAAATCTTTATCCCACTTCCTAGCTGTAGCCAGATACATTGGGTTAGCCGATAGTTCAAGGGCAAGTTTTTGTGCATAACCACTTTTACCCGAACGTTCGCCACCTGTAATATAGTAAACCATCTTATTTTGCTTGATACTCTTTTACTTTCCCATCAATAGCCTCTTTCAGGCAATCGGGGCAAAGACACCCTTTCTCAGGATTCATCGGCATTATTTGAGGCATATTATTGCACCAGCAATTTGCGGATGAACATGTAAAGTCCTTAGCACATTTCTCACATTTTTTTCCTGTATACAATTGCTTGCACCTGGTTCTGAACTTTTCCTGCGGTTCAAATATCTCAGGGTGGAATAAATGCGAAAGCATTTCAATTCCATCTACCAATTGTACGCTAGGGCATGTAAACAGGTCAGCATCGGCAATAAACACTGCGTTATTCTTTACTGCAGTTAGTTCTTCCCATCCTTCCAGTTCTTCCAGCTTATTGATTTCTTTAGATGCTCTTTCAACATTAAAACCACAAGGGGCAATAACCAATACTTCCGGATTATATTGCCTGACCCTATCCCAGGGCGTTACAATAGAATATCCTGCAGGATTTGAAAGCATATCTACTCCGCCAGCCTGAGATACCTGGTAAGGAATCCAATGGCCACAATTGTAAATAGGCTCTATCCATTCCATTACCATTACTCTTTTTAAGGGAGCATTATTCTTCCGTAAGGTATCAAGAATAGAATCAGTTCTTTTCTTTAACAATGCAAGTGCATTGTAAGCAACTTCTTCTTTACCCAAGGCCTTTGCTATAGTAATGGCATTGTCATATACATCATTAAGGCTTCGCGGAGTAAGAGGTATCACCAAAGGTTGTTTCTTCAGCTTATGAATTGCCCTTTCCGCATAACTTGTACCAATCTGACAAACATCGCAAACATCCTGGGTAAAAATAATGTCAGGTGCAATTTCAGCTAGTAATTCTTCATCAACGTAATACAGGCTTTTGCCCATTTGCTTTGACTCTGATACTATCTTATCAATTTCAAGGCTTGTGTAGTTATTGCCTTCAATAAAGGAACGCACTATTTTAGGCTTATCGGAATGACATTCAAATGTTACACCATACAGGAACTCATCAAGCCCCATATGCTGAATCATACTTGTTGCAGCCGGAAGAAAAGAGCAGGCCTTTAACGCCATTGCTTAAGCAGCTAATACAGCATACTTCTTTTGAGCCCATTCAAAAGCACCAAACATTGCTCCACCAAATACAAGGTTAGCAATTAAAAGGTTCTTAAGGAATGGTATGGCAGCCACATAGCAAGCTGTAAAACCTGCCCATGTTAAAGGATACATTCTGCCATCTAACCAAGTACCGAGGTCAGTTATTACATAATGCAATAAAGCAGCTATTATACTAACTAATACTACGTTTCCAATATTTACTTTTTTCATGAAAGTTCCTACCATTACCATAAGGGCAAATGCGCCGTATGTCCAATAAAAACCTGAATAAAACAGTGTAAATGGCATGTTATACATAAAAGTGTTTATAACCATATCTGTCAACCAGAGTGTTAGTAATGGAACCAAATAAGCTTTCCACTTATCGGAAAAATAGCAGCCCCCGAAAAGAGCCATTGCGCCTATAGGCGTAAAGTTAGTTAATGGTGTATGATCGCCGGAAAAAATAAGCCTCCACAAACCCGCAGTTAAAATCATTGCGGCTAATACTCCTGTTCTTGGTTTCATGATCGTCTTCATACTCTGAATTGTTTAAGATTGTAAATATACTAAATTGATTAAAAAGCGTAGTTGAGATTTAAATAAACTGCCCTTCCGAGGGTACTGTACCCTAAAATTTCATAATAAGTAGTATTCAGCACATTTTCTACCCTTAGAGTCGCAGAAAATGCTTTACTTATTTTATATGATGCATAGAGGTCGAGCAAGGTATAATCAGGCAAATTGGTATACGCATCGGCTCCGTCAGGGCCGAATGTATAATTATACTGTGCATCTGTTCTTGCTCCCACATATTTAACCTGGGCCGATAGGCTTAGTTTTTTAATTGGCATATAAGTAAGGATTATATTGGCGAGTGTACCTGGTCTGCGCAGTAATCCTGTGCTTTGCACATTTCCATTCGACAGAAAATCTCCGCCATAAAAAAGCTGCACATAATTACCTTGTGTATGTTTTGTACTGATGGTTGAATCTGAATACTCAAGGCTGCTGCTGAGTATGCTAACATTACCGGAAACAACAAATTTGGGGTCAAGTTGCACAGCAACATTCATTTCAATGCCCTTTGTGGTTTCTTTCCCTACATTCAGGTATGTGTCGCCTTTAAAATCGGTATAACTTAAAGAATCTATCGGCTTATTCTTATTCCATAGGTACACATAATCAATATAATTACTGACTACTGTATTGAAATACGATAGGGTAAATGAAACGTTAGCTACTTTGTGTTTTATACCGAACTCATAGGAAGAAGATGTTTCAGGAGTAAGGCTATTGTTCCCCAATGTTATCGGGTCACCTGAAATATCATTGGGCGCATATAACTGGTACAAAGAAGGCGCATTAAACCCGGTTGCATAATTAAAGAACAATACTGAGTTTTTATTGATATTCACATAGGGGTTAATCTCATAACTAACATTATTACCAAACGTAGAGTTTGAACTACACCTTGTACCAAGCAATAATGAAAAAGCTTTCCAGTTCGGGTTAAATGTCGCCCCATTCAAATCGATCTGGGCAAATGCATTATAAATATCCTGATGTGGCCTAAGGCTGTCAAGGCTTGATAATTCAGGGGTATAACCCGTATACCAATACACCGTGTTGACATCCATCGTTTCATAATTGCTCCCTACTCCTACTATCAAATGCGATGTTTTAATGTCGTACGTTAGTTGCAAATCATTTGTTATGGTGTTACCCGTAAAATACTGCGATTGATATTGTTTGTCGTTATATGTATCCATAACAGTTGTGTCCTGCAAATAACTTCTGATTACATTAGCTATACCTCCAATATATTGAATATGAATTTGAGGAGATATAGTGTAATTTATGAATCCGGTATACGTATGCCGTTCAACCTTACCCATGTAATTATTAGCCGGCGAAAAAGCCCCTTCCGGTATTCCAAAAGTTTGGTCAGAATATCTGTATTCCAGGAAAGCATCAAGTTTTGAATCTTTATATCCGATCTTCGAAGAAACATCTCCCTTATGAAAATCGTTATGTGGGTTTTGCTGGTATGGCAATGGATTCTTGAGAGTATCTACAGCTGCGCTTAAGCCTCTATCATCCCACCTATAATATCCTCCGTCAATATACAGTCCATTTTTAAAAGTGTAATCCATTGCCAGGTTTTCTTCAAACACATTAGTACCGGCACCAAACTCACCTGCCGTTTCGCCAACGTTAGCATGGAAACCCGGCATGGCATTCTTGCTTGTTATAATATTAATTACCCCACCAATAGATGATGAACCGTATAGTGTACTATGTGAACCCCTTACTATCTCAATTCTGTCCACATCTGCCAGCGTAAGCTGCGATAACTCTACCGCACCATTATCGCTTGAAGGGTCTGTGACAGGAACTCCATCTATCATTATAGTAGTGTGATTATCATCTGCTCCACGCAGAAAAATATTCTGGTTATTTCCCGGGTTTTGACCCTGGCCTACAATAAATATTCCTGCCTGCATAGCAAGTAACTCGGCTAGCGTGTTGCACGGCGAGTTTTTAATTTGTTCCGAAGATATTACAGTTACATCTCTGCCCACATCCATAACATCTTTACTTGTTCGTGTGGCTGTAACAGTAACCATTTTAATGGAATCCTGCAATTTGCTGAGGCTGTCAGCTTGCATTGTTTGTTGCGCATGCATACATAATGAAATGCCAATGCATGAAAAGAGCGTTGCGCCTTTTTTCATTTGAATTGTTTTAAGTGTGTTAAACATTTAATTGTTTTTAACACGCTTAACGGATTGTTGAGGAATAGAAAGACAAACAGATGTTCTTCTACTCTTCGCTTTTTACCCGAAAGCGTTGAATTATAAATTTTGCATTGGCAGGTCTTCTGACTCGCTCGGTTTTTGAAGCCTTCCCGTTCTGATGAAATCAGAACAGTGGCTATTGAATTCAAAAACTCTTTAAAGAGCTTACAGCAGCGGGAACTGTTCGGGATTTACACCCGATTCCCTTTTCACCCCTCGGACTTCTTAAGGTCTATTGGAGAACCATTGCGTGACAAATGTAAATAAATTTGAAAATGAAAAGCAAGGATTATTTCCAAATGGTTTTCCAACCTTTGATCTTATCTAATTCATTATAGGCTGTCATATCAGCATTGATAGGTACTATAGATACATAGCCATTATCGAGCGCCCAAAGGTCAGTGTCTTTTTTACTTTTTTCAAGATTTTCAAACTCACCACTCAGCCATAAAAATTCATTACCTTCTTTATCCTTATGTGGCTCATACGACTCATGCCAGTTTCCCTTTGCCTGCCTACAGAATTTTATGCCTCTTACTTTTTCAATCGGTATATCCGGAATGTTAACGTCCAGACAAAGATTCTCATCTGTCTTATTACTTAACATCATTTCTATAATAGTTCGGGCCGTTTTGGCTGAGGCCTTCATATCAGCATCAACATGGTTATTGCAAAATGAAATACCTGCGGATGGAATACCTTCTAATGACCCTTCTAATGCAGCCGACATAGTTCCGGAGTAAATAACATTAAGTGAAGCATTTGAACCGTGATTAATACCCGAAAGGCACAGATCAGGCTTTTCTTTAAGCAAATGATATATGGCTATTTTAACACAATCGGCTGGCGTACCTGTGCAACTATATGCGCTTTTCGTTCCTTCATAATGGAATGGAGAAACTGTAATACCGGCATGAACAGTGATAGCATGACCCATGCCCGATTGGGGCTTATCGGGTGCCACCACGTGCACGTCGCCAAACTGTGATGCCACCTCAATAAGAATTTTGATCCCTCGTGATGTTATACCATCATCATTCACTATCAATATCTGCGGCCTATGCTTCTTTACACTCTTCTTATTGGGCATATCAGTGCTTAATCTCTTAACAATTTTTAACAAAGGTAAGAGATTTGATATACTGCTTATTCTGAGCGAACCTGTTCAAAACTATTTCAACGGCAGGCAAACAAAAATTGTAACTAAAGACATTTGCTATACGTATAATAAACTTGAAATAAAACATGAGTCATGAGACAGTTGAAGATATCACAAAAAGTAACTAATCGAGATACACCTGGATTAGATAAATACTTGCACGATATTAGTCGCGTAGACATGATCACCCCTGACGAAGAGGTTGAGCTTGCCAAGAAAATACAGCAAGGTGATATGGATGCGCTTGAAAAGCTTACCAAAGCTAATTTGCGTTTTGTTGTATCGGTTGCCAAGCAATACCAAAACAGGGGACTCAGCTTACAGGACGTTATCAATGAAGGAAATTTAGGGCTGTTAAAAGCCGGCAAAAGATTTGACCCTTCTAAAGGGTTCAAATTTATATCGTACGCAGTTTGGTGGATACGACAAACAATACACCAGGCATTAGCTGAAAATTCGAGGTTAGTTCGCTTACCGGTGAACAAGATAAATACCATGCATAAAATAACCCAGGCAACATCGCGGCTTGAACAACAGTATGGCCGGGAACCGACAGCCGAGGAGGTTGGTGAAATAACCAAACTTACTGAAGAGGATGTAAAAATGTCAATTCAGAACTATGCACGTACAGTTTCGATGGATGCGCCTTTAGGTGGAGAAGATGATGATGGCAATATGTATGATGTAACAGAAGACAAATCGGCAGTTAGCCCTGAAAATGAACTACTTAAGGAGTCATTGAAAACAGAGGTTACCCGTACGTTGTCTACTATTCCTCCACGAGAAGCAGATGTACTTAAGTTCTACTTCGGGCTCGGAAACCTTCAGCAACCCATGCTAATTGAGGAAATTGCAAGAAGGCTCGATATTTCTCCGGAACGGGTACGCCAGATAAAGGATAAGGCAATCAGAAGGTTACGCCATAACTCAAGAAGCAAGATACTTAAAACCTATCTTGGATAAGGCAAATTTGCAAGGTTTTTAATATTTGCTTAACTTTGTATAAGCAAAACCTTGTTTATGATTGAACTACAGGACGTTCTATTTTGTGTAGCTGCTTACCTTATTGGTTCTATTCCTACATCGGTATGGATTGGAAGACGGTTCTATTCAACTGACGTAAGGGAGCATGGAAGTGGTAACGCAGGAGCAACTAATACGTTAAGAGTTTTAGGAAAAGGCGTTGGTGTTGTTGTTTTACTTATTGACATTTTCAAAGGCTGGCTGGCCGTAGCACTTGCCGTGCTAAGCACATACCCGGCAGGTTCAGGAGCACGCATACATTTAGAGGTCGCCTGTGCATTTGCCGCAATAATAGGCCATATTTTCCCCATTTATGTTGGTTTTAAAGGGGGTAAAGGAGTTGCCACTACCATGGGGATAATCATAGGAATTTCTCCAATAATAGCACTGCTTTGTGTACTGGTTTTTGCCTTGGTTCTTATCGTTTCTCATTATGTGTCTCTTGCATCAATACTGGCCATTAGCAGTTTTCCATTCTGGATAGCTACTGTATTTAAAAACGATTATTCAGGATTTGTATACTCATGGCTTATTGCATTTTCACTGTTATTACCCATGCTGGTAATAATTATGCACCGAAAAAATATAGTTCGCCTGTTTAACAAGCAGGAATCGGAACTTAACGTTTTCAAGAAAAAGGGACAGTAAGCCAAAAATTGTGACCTACCACCCCACCAAAATCATTAACTTTGCTGTTTTAGCTAAAATCAAACAAAGGTTACAGTATATAGTGCCCCGAGCTTTGGCAATGAAAGATAGTATGCAGACAAATTTAAGACAAGCCATAATCATTTCAATTATGGCTTTGTCATTGATAATCATGCCGAAAGCATATCCTCAAAAAGCCCCGGTTAATGAATCACAATTAAAGAAACAAGCCAATAATTACTTTGAGGACGAAGATTATGCAAATGCATATCTTCAATACTCGCAGCTTCTCAGCCTTTACCCGCAAGACCCAAACTACAATTACAGGTTTGGTGCCTGCATGCTTTTTTCGCAAGCCGACAAAAAGAAACCGATTGATTATATTGAAACAGCTGTAAAGCAAAGCACAGTTGAGAACCTTGCCTATTTCTACCTTGGCAGAGCATATCACCTGAACTATAGATTCGATGATGCGATCAGGGCCTACCAGCATTTCAAACAAAATGCGTCAGGATCGGACTTAAAAAAACACCCTGTAGACAGGTTAATTGAAATGTGTAATAATGGCAAACAGTTATTAGGCAACCTGCATGACCTCGATGTACTGAGAAAAAAGGAACTAGGCTCAGCCGATTATTACCAGGCATACGACCTGAGTGAAAATGGCGGAACGCTGCTTACAGAACCCGATGATTTTAAAACCAAGACGGATAAAAAGAAAAACCTGACTTCAATAATTTATTTATCGCCAGACAGAAAAAAATTATTCTTTGCCAGCTATGGCGATGATGATAAAAATGGCAAGGATATTTATATAGCTTATCGCTTACCGAACGGAGCCTGGGGGAAACCGACAAACCTTGGGACAGTGATCAACACACCGTATGACGAGGATTATCCTTTTTATGATGCCCCTACTCAAACCCTCTATTTTTGCTCTATGGGGCATAATAGTATGGGCGGTTACGATATTTTTAAATCAACCTATAACGAAGCTAATAATAGCTGGTCTCAACCGGTTAATATGGATTTCCCTATCAACACGCCCGGAGATGATATATTGTTCATTGCCGATACCATGAATGAAACAGCTTTCTTCTCTTCTACCCGTTCTTCACCCAATGGAAGAATTGCAGTGTATAAGATCAATATTCAACCGCACCCACCGGAATATGTTGTAGTTAAAGGAACCTCGTACAATGATGCCGGAAGTGCAACAACTTCGTCAAGGATTACTGTAAAGGACTATCAGACAAATGAAACTGTGGGAGTATTCAACTCGAGTGCGGATAACGGAAGTTATGTTTTAAACCTGGTTAATGGCGGACATTTTAATTTCACTGTTGAAACCGGGAATCATAAAACCCAATCAGAATCGGTTACCCTGCCAATGCAAAACGGGCTAAACCCCATTCAACAACAGATCAGTTATGAAGCATCAACGGATAGATTAATTATCAGGAATATTACCAATGGTACTGTCAGCGATTCCAATTACCTGCTCGCTCTTGACATGATTCAGAAAAGAGCTGATATGGATGTGAATGTTGATACCACAGCACCACGAAAACCAATTGTTACACAAACCAATAACCCGCTTGCTTTAAATAATTCAGGTACAGTTCAACCAAGTGACACCTCTGGTGCAGACACAACATCTGACATTGCAATTGATTCTACAGGAAAAAATGGCGTAAACAATAACCAACTTATACAAATAGCCCAGAATGATGCCAAGCAACAGCAGGATGATGCTAATAGCCAGAAAGATGATGCTAACAGAGCTATTCAATATGCTGCAAATAAACTTATTGAATCGCAAAATATTTCAAGACATGCAGGAGAAGTTGCTGCACGCGCCGATATGCTTACCGACCAGCAGCAAAGGAATGATACCCTTAAACTCGCGCTGCAATTAAAGCAACAAGCACAGGATGTACAGAAAAAAGCCGATGAAGCCTTTCAATATGCATCACAGTTAGAAATACAGGCGATAGTTAAGCAGAAAGAAGCTGACCAGGCAAATCAATATACAACCAGTTTAGACTCTGCATTAAAGTCACCAAACAAGGAGAAATCAATAAAGAAGTTACAAGCGCAACGTGATAGCTTGCAAAAACAGGACATATTGAATGCCCCTACTTCACCAACGGCTGCAGACCTGGTTCGTTTACAGGCACAGAATGCAAAACAGGATTCTATTGAGGTTGTAAAGCACAACGAAGACCTTCAGAAAGAAGCTGACCGCCTGCAAAAGGAATCGGATGACTATGTAAGCGAAGCTCAAAAAACAAAAGACCCGAACGAGAAAGTTGCGTTATTGGAACAGGCAAGAGATTTAACGAACAGTAAAAAGGAAAAAGAAAATGAGATACAGGATAATCAGAAAACCTTGATCGATCTGCATAATCAATACAATGACATGCAGACTCAGTCAAAGCAACTGGATAGCATTGCAAAGAATAACCCTTCGTCTTTACAAATTAATCAGACAGATGTATCCACTTTAAAATCCGACATCAAAAACTATACTCCAACGGCTCAAACTAATGGTGTTCATGCCGATAGTACACACAGAGCCGATACTAACCATAATGAAAATGTTGTGGTTGGACAACCTGGTGTACCGCTTTCAAGCATAAAGGTGCCTGAGAACGCCTTCACCTATTTGGGCCAACCTACAGATACCAATTCTAAACGAGGTGCGTTACAGAATCCGGTACAAACCAGCCGTAATCATACCACTGCAGATACAACTCAGCGTACACAGCCAATTGTAATCAATAACCCTACGCAAAATCCGGTACAAACCAATCCAATACATACCTCCACAGATACAACACAACATATTCAACCAATCGTAAGCAATAGCCCTACACAGAATCCGGTACAAAGTAATCCAGTACATACCCCTGCGGATACAATACAGCACACGCAACCAATAGTTAGCAATAACCCTACACAAAATCCGGCACAAGCTAATCCAGTACAGACCATTACAGATACTGTACAACACACACAACCAATTGTAAGCAATAATTCCACGCAGAATCTGACACAAACTAATCCAGTACAGACCACTACAGATACTGTACAACACACACAACCAATTGTAAGCAATAATTTCACACAGAATCCGGTACAAACTAATCCGGTGAATACCGCTACAGATGCTACACAGCATACACAACCAATAGTTAGCAATAACTCTATACAAAATCCGATACAAACTAATCCGGTAAATACCACTGCAGATACAACACAGCATGCGCAATCAATAGTTAGCAATAACCCTACGCAAAATCCGGCACAAACGAACCCGGTGCATAGCAATATAGATACAGCACAGCATACGCAACCAATTGTAAACAATAACTCTGTACAAAACCCGGTACAAACTAATCCAATACAGGCCACCACCGATACAGCACAACACAATCAGTCTAACAATCCGGTTAATGCAACACAAAACATTTCCGTAAACAACACTCAGCCACCTGCAATAACTTATTCTAGCCCGACAGCGGCGCAATCAAGTACCAATGCAGCAAACTTCACTAAAGAATCTGCACAACTATCAACCCAAGCTGAAGACACAAGAAACCAGGCAAGGCAAAGCACTGATCCGCAACAGGCAAAAATTCTGTTCCGAAGGGCTGATTCACTGGATGATGCTGCCAGCGAAGGAAAGATTGTTGCCTCCATTTATAAAAATGATGCCGACGGATCTCAATACTTAACTAATCAGCAGCAATTATCGGCATGGCAAACAGCTATGAAAAGCAGCACCTCTGATAAGGTTGCAAGCGCTGAGCTATTGAGTGTTGATGCTAATGGATACTATAACCAATCGGTAAGAGAAAAACAAAAAGCAGATAGTACAACTGTACCGTACCTGAAACAAATACACCTGGATAATGCACAACAATATTTAGAAACAGCCATAGCAAAACAACAGCAGGCTCATGATATGCTTCTTCAACTTAATCCGGAACTGAAAAATGTAACACCGGAAAATGTAGCTACCGCAAATGTTACCCCTGTTAATAATCCTGAAACAAATCCATCACAACCAATTAATAATAGCACTCAGCCTAACTCAACTCAGGTTGCAGCAAATAATGTACCTGCAAATCCTGTTCATACTAATTCCGATACAACTCATACTAATAGGCAAACAAACCCTGTTGCTGTTAATCATCCTACACAGGTTAACAATACGCAAGCAACTACTGATACCGTCCATAACAATAACCGGTTATCTACTTCAGTAGCTTTAAACAATCCAACATCTGATCACACACAAAATGGAAGTCATTCAATTCCAACTAACCCTGCCGATACAGTAGATGCAAACCAGAAAGCAAATCCAATAAACATTAATCCACGGGTTCATCACGATGAACAGGTAACATCGCAACCTGAAAATAATGCAACTGCTTCTTCTAATATTGTATTAGATGAAATAAAACAATTACCTAAATCTCCATACTCCAAAGCCAACCCAATACCAATTAACCCTCCGCTACCTGAGGGATTAGTGTTTAAGGTACAGATCGGCGCTTTCAAAAACCCAATATCTCAAACAGCGTTTAAGGGGCTTGAACCAATTGCAGGAGAAGTTACCGGAAATGGATTGACAAGATATACTGCTGGATTATTTAAAGAATTCAATAAGGCTAAGGGAGCTCAAACCAAGGTGCGTGGAATAGGTTACAAGGATGCTTTTATTGTTGCATTCTATAACGGAAAACGTATCAGTATTCAAGAAGCAGCATCTATTCAAAGCGGAAATCAGCCCGGTACTAACACCACAGCAGTAACTAATACGCATCCAAATCCTTCAACCCACACTACCCCACAAGCCCAAACAAATACAACCCAGGGTGCAACTGTAAATCAAACAGAAACCAATAATCCGGCAAACCCTGTGGTATCAACTCCGGTTACAGAGGTTAAAGGAATTTTCTACACAGTACAGGTGGGTGCCTTTAAAACAACCGTTTCATCAAGCAAACTTTATAACCTCAGTCCTTTGTTCTCATACAATGCTTCAAATGGTTATATCCGTTACAATTGTGGCATTTATAGTAGTGTACCTAATGCTTCATCAGCAAAAGATGCTATTGTGAGCAAAACGCCAATAAAAGATGCTTTTGTTGTAGCCTATTATAACGGCGAACGAATTGGAATACCGCAGGCAGCTCAAATGCTTGCAAATGGAACAGCTGTGTTATCTAAAAATCCAAAACTTGATATAGTACCTGGCGGAAACGCAGTAATTCAACCAACTAAATCTTCCTCACCCCCTCCGGTAAGTAATACTCCTTTTAACAGTACTGATACAGGTAAGGCAAAAGTTACTTTTTCAGTGCAAGTTGGCGCTTATTCAGGGCAAATACCCATTGAAGTAGCTAATAATTTACTGAAAATTGCCACACAAGGTATTACTACACATAAAGAAGCTGACGGCACAGTATCATACACCGTTGGCGCATATAAAGACTATGCATCTTCAAAGATGCTAAAAGAGGAGCTAGTGCAGGATGGATTCCCCGGCTGTTTTGTAGTTGCATACAATAATGGCAAGAAAATTTCACTTAAAGAAGCACAGGCGCTGATAAATAAATAGCCAAACGACACAAATTATTATATTTGCAGCCCAATTTTAGATATGACCTATATTCAAACCGAAAAGGTAATACTTAAGAAAACGTTAAAAACCAGCAAGTACGCTCTTGTATTGCATAATGACGATTTCAATACATTCGATTTTGTTATAGAATCATTGAAAGAACTATGCGGGCATACAACTGAACAAGCTGAACAATGTACTTTGCTGATACATTATAAAGGGAAATGCGATGTAAAAAGAGGTACTGTAAAAGAACTCAAGCCGATTTTTGAGGCTTTTTGTGAAAGAGGAATTACGGCATCAATTGTAGAATAATGATGGTTCCGTAGCTCAACTGGATAGAGCATCTGACTACGGATCAGAAGGTTAGGGGTTCGAACCCCTTCGGGACCACAGAATAAATAAAAGAGCCTGTAATAATATATTACAGGCTCTTTTTTGTAAAGTGCGATTAAATAACAGACTCTCCATTAGCGTTGGTGGTAAGCACTTCACTCATGTAATTCAGAAAAGGGCGCATTTCTTTAAATGCTTTATTTACGTTGGATAAAAAAACTGCTTCACATACTTCCCTATCTGTGAATCTATGCCTTAAAATAAATTGTTTATATCTGAGTAGTTCTATGGCAGGATGGTCTTTTGAATAACCTTTAGGGGCCGATGTAATTTGCTCGCCTTCCATTTTACCAAATGTTTTTACAAGTGATTTATTAGCCAGTAATTTCTTCCATTCCTTAAAACTTAAAGCAATATCTTGCCTTATTCTTTGCAAATCTTCCGGCTCGGGGCCCCAAAAGCCGCCAGCCAGAAAAGAATTCCCGGGTTCAATATGAAAATAATATCCTCCCCTTAATTTTTTTGTTGCCCGCTGAAATCCTCCACTAAAACGACAGCTGTATGGTGTTTTATCTTTTGAGAATCGCACGTCTCTGTATATTCTGAACAAACTGTTCTTACCTGTGGTTGTTTCAATTTTGTCATGCTTATTCATTTCATTCAGTAAAGCATCGGCAAATGCTATCACATTTTCATGCGCTTCAACATACCTGTCTTTATGCTTATTGAACCAATCACGGTCATTATTCTTCTTCAGTGATTTCAAAAAATCAAGGGTTTCCTTTTTAATAACAGCTACAGGCATACTTTTTTACTTTATATGAATCGGGTTACTATAAAACAGGCTACTTATAATTTAAGCAGCCTGTTAACTTCACTTATCTTCGCTATTAATATTTACAACTATTTTTACTGTATTACTACCTTACGATATTGTACATCGTTATTGGTGGTAACTTTTACAAAATAAACTCCTTTCCCATACGCACTCATATCAAATTGCTTAATGGCTTTACCATACGACTGTCCGTATGTTTCTTCTTTAATTACCTGGCCAAGAGTATTGTATATTTTAATATCCACATTCTGCTGAGAGTTTAGCACAAGGCTCATATTAAATACTCCCCTGGTGGGGTTAGGATAAATATCCAATGAACCTGGAGAAGAAACATTTGGAATACCTGTAGGGCCAAAAGTTACAGTACCTGTATTCGACTTGGAAGCATTATAATTTATGGCTTCAATAGAATGAGGATGTATTACAGATGCACACGCACCAGAACTGCTAATACCCATATGATAATACCAGCTTCCGGTTAAAGGTGGATAATCAGTATAAGTATATATTCCATTATTCGTCACATAATCAATACTGTCGCTTGCTATACCTGCAACACTATCTCTGTAAACTATATAGTAGTTAAAATTAATACCCTGGAAATTATCCCATATAAGGTTTATTGCATTGCTGGCTCCAAGGTTAATTGTAAGGTGCATGGTTTTAAACGGCGCGCTTAACGGAGATTCTACACCACAAGAGTCAACCTCGGAAATCTCGTATCTCCAGCTACGTTTCCTTGCATCTGATAATGTATCTACATACAATCCTTTAGCAGCTGATACACTACCAATTTTATTAAACACACCAGGCGTTGTTGTTTCCTTATAAATATTACAGGCGACAATTCCGCCAGTAAAATTACTTGCATCCCAGCTAAGGTTATTATAGTTTGTGGCAGGGTCTACTGTAGCCATACAAATTGCAATTGGCGATATTTGAGACTGTGTTATAGTAGCATTGGCCGTACCTGCACATCCCGAAGCATCAGTAACAGTTAATGCATACTCACCTGCAGCCACATTGTATAAATTGGCTGTAGTATCTCCGTTACTCCATAAATACGTATATGGTGGAGTACCGCCATTTGCAGCTATGGTAATTTCTCCCGTAGCTCCGCTGGAACAATTAATATCAACAACCGAGTCTATAGTAACCAATGGGCCAGAAGCATTACTTATTGATGCATCAGCCACCGAAGTACAACCATTATTATCGGTAACGGTTACGCTATATGTTCCGGCGCCTACGTTAGAAATAGAAGAGTTTGTTGTACTGTTATTCCATAAATAACTATACGGGGTTGTTCCACCCGATACTGTTACAGAAACGCTTCCGTCGCTACTACCACAACTTGCCGCGCTGGTATTCGTCGAAGTAATTAACTCACTGGGTTGGGTTATATTAATATTCTGAACAGCGGTACAACCATTTGCATCGGAAACAGTAAACTGGTAAGGGCCTGCTGTCAGTCCATTTATATTTTGAGTTGTTGCTGAATTTGACCAGGAGTAAAAATATGGTGATTGACCTCCTGTTACGCTTGTTGATATAGCACCACTTGAAGCCCCATAACAATTTATGTTTGTTACTGAATTCACGCTAATAACCGGGCCGCTTGCATCATTAATAATTACTGCACCGAATGTTGAACAGCCATTTTTATCAGTTACCGTGGCAATATAGGTTCCTGCAGCAAGGTTACTATCGGTAGCTATGGTGTCACCATTATTCCATGAATAAGTATAAGGCAATACTCCACCGGTAACTGTAATAGTAGCTTTTCCATCGTTTACACCGCAACTACTTTGGGTAATTTGGGTAGATGAAATTGAGGGGCCGCTTGAGCCATTAACAGTAACACTTTTAATAGCCGTACATCCATTACCATCTGTAACAGTAATGCTGTATGTTCCCGCGGCAAGCCCGTTGGCAACACTTGTTGTTTGCGCAGGTTTTGTATTCCATGAATAATTATACGGAGCTGAACCGCCACTCGGAGTAGCTGTAGCCGATCCGTTTGCAAGGCCGCATGTGGTAGCCGCAGAACTAACATTTAGGGTTATTGCCGAAGGTTGTGTAATAGTTGCCGTTTTCGAACTACTACAGCCAAAGTTATCGGTCAGGGTTAGCTTATATGTTGCAGGGCACAAATTACTTGCCAAGGCAGAGGTTTGGGAATTGCTCCAGGAATAATTATATGGTGGGGTACCGCCGCTTACATTTGCTAATAATGTTCCGTTGCATGCACCATTGCATGACACATTTGCTTGTGTAAAATTGATATTCGGGTTATCTACATTCACTACTACATTGGCAATATTTGAACAACCGTTTCCGTCAGTACCCGTAACCGTATACGCAGTTGTCGTTGTTGGGCTGGCACCCACTACTGTTCCCGTTGAAGATGTTAAAGTTGCAGCGGGGCTCCACACATAATTTATAGCTCCACCGCCTGAAATAGAGGAACTATTACCGGCACAAATAGATGTTGGTGATGCATTAGCTGTAACAACAGGAAGCGAATTAACACCCATTGCTACTGTTACGGTTGAAATACAACCATTAACATCAGTACCAGTTACAGTATATGTTATAGCGGAGGAAGGATTTGCAGAAACATTTGTACCAGTAGTAACGCTTAGGCCTGTAGATGGAGCCCATGTATATGTGCTTGCACCCGAAGCAGTAATTGTTGTTGGTGATCCTTTACATATAGGGTTGCTTACAGGGTTTGCACCCACAGTTGGTAAAGCATTAACAGTAACTGACACTGTTTGGGTGTTCTGGCAACCAGCGGAATTCGTTCCTGTAACAGTA
>DATHNG010000048.1:0-16260 GCA_035486275.1 Bacteroidia bacterium | reverse complement strand
ACACCTGGCCAATTAATTCTCCCAGTGCATCATCGGTCGATTCCACAACTCTCTTCCACCTTGGTTGAGGTTCTTTTATTCCTCTCAGCGCGGTACCGTAGAAACTAAAATGTTCCATATACGTTTTGTCATCAGTGTATGGAGCCAGGCCATCAACCAAATGAAATCTTAAGTAGTTCTTCCAATCGTCCAACGAAAAACTTTTCAACTCACCATTCAGTGCAGTAAGGAATTCCGGTTGGCCAACCATAACTGAATCTACATTATGCAGGTTTACCTCATCCATAAATACCGACCAATCTAAATTAGGAGTTAATGCCTGCAATTGTTTATAGGTAATTTTGTTGTAGTTTTTTAATGGGTCACGTGTATCTTCTTTCTTTCTTGATGTTTTAGCCATTGCAGTTTCCAGCTTCATTACATTATCAGTTGCTGCCCTGGCTTTCTTTTCATCGTACCCCATTAGGATAAACATGTTAGTAAGGTGAACCAGAAACTTTTCACGAACGGTTGTAGCTCTTTTGTCTGCATCAAAATAATAATCACGGTTAGGCAGGCTTAATCCGCCTTGCTCTATGGCGATCATATTTTTACTGCTCAACTTATCATCTTGCCGAACTGAAAAATGGAATAAAGGTGCACCTGCAACAGTATGTATGTAGGCCGCAGTTTGAATGACTCCTTTAAGGTCTTTTATATTATCTATTTTAGCTAATGCCTCATTAAGGCCAGAAATACCATTTTTATTCAGGGTAACGCTATCCATACCTGAATAATAAAAATCTCCTATTTTTTGTTTGTTCGAACCAGGTTCAGCATTTTTGAGCGCTGCAGATGTTTTGCAAAGATTCAGTATCTGAGCATTTATAGTGTCCTGTATCAATTGCCATAACCCGTTTTGCTGTTCGCTGTTTGGTATTGGGTTATTCTTAAACCATTTGCCATTAGCATAAAGAAAAAAATCGTTGCCTGGTTTTACAGTTGAGTCAATATGTGAAACCAGTTCGTCAGTAGCAATTACATCAGCTTTTTTTGATGCGGTATTACATGAAGTAAATGCCACTATTAAAACAAGTAATGCCAGGGGTGATAAATATTTTTTCATTTTACAGTTAAATGGGTTCGTTATAGTTCAAAGGTAGTAAAATAGGTATACAGCCTTTGTGCGAATAAGGTTAAAATGTATTACGCAGTAACAGGTTAAATTAACGGGCGTTATGGAAAACGGCTACAACATCGTCATCTTCTTCCATCTTATCAATAAGAGCAACCAGGTCTGCTTCCTCTGCATCGGTCAGTTCTTTGTGTGTAGTAGGAATAAATGTTTTTGAGCTTTCTTTGATCTCGAACTTCTTTTCTTCCAGTGCTTTTTGCATATGGCCAAATTCAGAAAAAGGAGTTTGAATGATCAGTTCGTTATGTTCATCGTCCCAGGTGAATTCTTCTGCTCCGAAATCGATCAGTTCAAATTCGGTTTCTTCTTTATTAAGGCCAACAGCTGCTACTTTGAAAAGCGCTTTTCTTTCAAACATAAAACTTACTGAACCATTTGTTCCCAAATTTCCCCCTGCACGTGAAAAATACATTCGGATGTTAGCAACGGTACGGGTTGGGTTATCGGTAGTACATTCAACTAATACGGGTACACCATGCGGTGCATAGCCTTCGTATATGGCTTCTTCATAATTTGAAACGTCCTTGTCTGATGCTCTTTTTATAGCAGCATCAACATTTGCTTTTGGCATGTTTACGGCCCTGGCATTTTGTATGCACATACGTAAACGTGGGTTTGTATCAGGGTCAGGCCCACCTGCTTTTACAGCAATGGCAATATCCTTACCGATTTTTGTAAATGCTTTTGCCATTTTCGCAAAGCGGGCAAACATGGTATATTTTCTTTTTTCAAATACGCGTCCCATAAAGTGTAATATTAAGGGTGTAAATATAGATATATTGCTGAAAAAGGGTTGTTTACACAAAAGAATAATGCCTGCTTTAGCTGGAAATAGATTTTTAGTTAATAAATTGTAAATCAATAATCTAAATCGTTACATTTACCTGAATATATTTATCGGCATCCAATGAAAAAAACTATGCTCAGCTTACTTATGCTTGCAATGTCGCTATGCATGAGTGCACAGGTCAGTACAAGATTAAACATTCCCCCGCGTATACAGTGGCCCAATAATGATGGGTATTGCGGGGAGAATTCAATACAGATGTGCGGATTGTATTACGGCGATTATATTTCTGAAGGGCTTTGCCGAAATGTTGCAGGTGGAGAGTTGCTTATATATGTGAATGATACCATAGCGCTTAATACCCTTTCATTCAATTATGTTGAGTGGGATCCCAATGGTGCTTCGCCACAATATTCAAGCTACCTCGATTGGGTTAAGCAATATTTGAATAAAAAGCAGCCCGTAATTATTACTGTTTATGTAAGTGGTATGGGCGATCCTGATTATGACCATATTATTCCTGCTATTGGCTTTAATGCTAAGAGCATAGGCACATATACAAGTACCGATTCACTTACGTACAACAGTAATTTCGATACCATGCCCTTTACCCGTATATTCTCAACATTATATGGTACACGCGGAGTTGCTAATAATTCAGCTCCGTTTCCATATTATGTTCCTCAAAATGTAGATTATGGTGTTGTGGTTACCGGAAACAAAGACCCTGGCCATGTTACAAGGCCCGTGCATATTGTGCTCGATTCGAATGATGAGCCAAACGTAAGTCTTGGTGCAAAACCACGCATGATGAAAGCACAGGTAATTGCCGATTCACTTACTATTGGTAAAAGCTATGCACTGATACGGTACAATAATTACAAAACAGTTCCTTCAACGGGATTCAATCCACTTACGGGTAATTCAGCAGTTTATTTTACTGCAAGTGCAATTACCCAAACGGTGGTAGATTCATTCATGTCCGACACGGCTGTTTTTTATCGCTGCATTCCTTACACTGTTACAGGCATTAACCAAGCCATTATATCAAGTGATAATTACTTTGTTTATCCTAATCCAAGTACAGGTAATTTTACCGTTCAGCTACCTGATAATACAGAGCAAATTGAAGTAATAGATGCCATAGGGCGTCTTATTAAAAAAGCAAATGTGCAAAGTATGAAGCTGTCAGATATGTATTTGCCGGAAAAAGGAATATACTTTATCAGAACATCAGGGAAGGGAGCAGTTCACACGTGTAAGGTAGTCATCACTAATTAGTGAAAGCCTTTAGCTATCTTTGCTTTAATTATTAAATAAAAAAACCATGAAACAGGGAACGATTGTTTTATTAGTTGTTGTTGGGCTTGCATTGTTAGTCATTTTCGGAATATTTATTGGGCCATATAATGGTATGGTAAGCCGCAGCCAAAATACAAGCCAGATGTGGAGCAATGTGGAAACGCAATATCAACGCAGGAATGATCTATACAGTACTGTAATGGCAACCATTAAAGGTTCTGCGAAATTTGAACAACAAACACTAACGGATGTTATTGAAGCGCGTTCGAAAGCAACAAGTATTACAGTTGATGCGAGTAAGCTTACACCCGAGAGTGT
The DNA here is from genome assembly GCA_035486275.1 of Bacteroidia bacterium. Classification (GTDB taxonomy): domain Bacteria; phylum Bacteroidota; class Bacteroidia; order JABEUT01; family JABEUT01; genus JABEUT01. The sequence continues at coordinate 12,679 of DATHNG010000048.1, read as the reverse complement.
AAAGCAATTTGAACAGGCGCAGGATGGGTTTAAAAGTTCATTTGGTAGGTTAATGGCTATTGCAGAGCAATACCCTGACCTGAAAACAACGGCTGCATTCCAGGATTTTCAAACCCAGCAGGAAGGTACTGAGAACCGTATTAATAAGGCTAGACAGGATTTTAATGATGTTGTTAAAGATTACAATACTTATATAATGACCTTTCCGCACAATATTGTGGCCAATATGTATGGCTTTACATCCAAGGGTTATTTCCAGGCTCAAGCGGGTACAGACAAGGTTCCTAATGTTAGCTTCTAATGCTGTTCTTTAAGAAGAAGTTTTTTTCGGCTGCAGAGGAAAAGCAGATAATTGATGCCATTAAACTGGCCGAGCATTCCACATCGGGCGAAATACGGTTTTATGTTGAATCGAAATGCGAAGGCGATGCATACGAAAGAAGTGTTGCAGTATTTCATCACTTAAAGCTGCATGAAAAGAACCACAGGAACGGAGTACTGATATACCTTGCCAAGGATCACAAGAAGTTTGCCATTATTGGTGATGAAGGTATTCACACTAAGGTTACTGATATTTTTTGGGAGAATGTAAAAGATAAAATGGCTGAATTTTTTAAGCGCGGAGAATTAACAAAAGGAATTTGTGAAGGAGTAAAGCTGGTTGGTGAAAAATTAAAAGAATCTTTTCCATTCGACCCTGATAATAAGCAAGGTTACACTGACACTATAAACCACGGCAAGTGAAAACATATATAAAGAAAATAATATCATTATTTGTTTTTATATGGCTTGCCTTTGGCACCCTTTATGCCCAGAATAATAAGGACCTGCCTGCCAAGCCAAACCCACCAAGGTTGGTGAACGATTTTGCAAATGTGCTTTCAGGCGACCAGGTTCAAATGCTGGAAAGTAAGCTGGTTGCGTATGATGATTCTACATCAACACAAATTACTATTGTTATTATGCCCTCGGTTGATGATGACATTGCAGAGTTTGGCGCACGGCTTGGTGACTATTGGGGAATTGGGAGGAAGCAGAAAGATAACGGCATACTTATAACAATTTCCATGCAACCGCATGGTGTAGATATAGCTACCGGCAGAGGAGCAGAAGGAGCTGTTACCGATATAACGTCAAAACATATAATTGAACAGTTTATTACGCCTAATTTCAGGCAACAAAATTATTACCAGGGGCTTGACCTTGCTACTACAGCTATAATGCAGACCATGAGGGGCGAGTTTAAAGCAGATGCACCTGCTAATACAAAAGACTACAGCAAATATTTCATCCTGGCAGTGGTTCTGCTTTTTATCATTTTCTCCATCTTTTCAGGTGGTGGTGGAAAAAGCGGACACTATGGTAGCGGTGGTTTCTGGCCGCTTATGTTCTTGGGCGGTGGTGGCTCAGGTAGTGGTTTTGGAGGCGGTGGTGGAGGTGGCTTCGGTGGATTTGGTGGTGGTAGCTTTGGAGGCGGTGGTGCCAGTGGAAGCTGGTAGCAAAACTACTCTTCTTGCTTAATAGAAGTGCCCTTTGTGCTTACTGTTTTGGAGCTTCGGTTTCTTTTTAGTATATTTGAATAAGGTAGTAGACCACAGTTGTCAATGAATTACACCCCATCTAGAAACTTTTTTGTTTTTCAGCTAAGTGTTTGCATTGTTTTGATATGCTCATTTGTAAATACCGCAGGTGGACAACCAAATTGGTTTCAGAAAGCCGGAGGGTCTACAAATGACGAAGGATATAGCATATCAACTGATGGAAGTGGCAATACTTATACAACAGGTTATTTCTCTGGTACAGCCACCTTCGGCCCGACAGTATTAACAGCATCGGGTGTTTCAGATGCCTTTGTTACTAAAACAGATAAGAATGGCAATTTTAAATGGACTGTAAAAGCAGGTGGAGCTGGCTCTTGTCGGGGCTTAGCTATTAAAGCTGATGCTGCAGGCAATACTTATGTTACAGGGTATTACTACGGCAGCGCTACTTTTGGCACTCAAACAATTACCTCTTTAGGCCAGCAGGATGTTTTTATTGCCAAATATACCACCGCGGGCGCTTTGGTTTGGGTAACAAGTGCAGGCGGGCCTATGGCAGATATCGGCAATGCAATAACTGTTGATAATAGTGGTAATGTATTAGTCACGGGTCAGTTTGCAGGTACTGCCACTTTCGGAACTTTTTCACTTACAAGCACAGCTAATAGCGTAAATGTTTTCACAACCAAGCTCGATGGAAACGGTAACTTTCTTTGGGCAGAAATGGGGTCGGGGCCTCATACGAACAGGGGGCTTGGAGTTGGTTGCGACCCGGCCGGTAATGTATATATAATGGGGCAATTTACCGATACTATAACATTTACAAATACCCATTTCAGTAATTTGTATGATGCCATTTTTTTAGTTAAATATAATAGCGCCGGGGTTGAGCAATGGTTTGATATGGCTGGTGGTGGAACATTGAATATTGCCAATGGAATAGCTGTTGATAATTCTTCGGATGTTTATTTGACAGGAAATTTTACAGGAACACTGAGTTTCTTTGGAGCGCCAACAGTAACACTTACGAATAAGTATGCCAATAGAATTTTTGTGGCGAAGTATAGCGGCAATGGTAAGCTGCTGTGGGATGTTTCCGATGGTTCTTCGAACCCTGTAACTGCCAATGCCATTTCGTTAGATGCTTCAGGTAATGCCTATATAATTGGCAACTTTGAATGCCGCATGAACAGCTATGCCGATCAGTATGGCCAGGGAACTTTTAATTCAGTCGGCTCCTGGGATATTTTTGTTGCTGAATATGAGGTTAATGCAGGTGCCTGGCAATGGAGCAGACAAATGGGAGGACATTTAGATAACCTGGGCTATTCTATAGCTGTTGATGGCAGCGGAGATATTTATACAGCAGGAAGTTTTGATGAAGACATGGTTGTGACCGGTAGTGTAAATTACATTGGCTATGGCACTTCACCTGTTCACTGTAATACCACTTATTGTTCCGATATCTATTATGGTTCTTTTCAATATGTATCAACTTCCGGGGCGAGCGATATTTTTATTGCCGCACCTATTGACCTGAGCCGGCAACCGTATGATTTTTATGACAGAACCGGAGGTGGTTGTACCCGACCCGTTGTAGGTGTAGTTATTGATAGTATCAATACAGATACTGTCAGATTTTGTTCTTCAGGTTCTGTAACGGCTTATTCAAATACCTGCGCTATTGCAGGGCCTAATTATAATTACCAGTGGTCAACAGGTGCTGCTGGTGGCAGCCTTACTGTTAATAAAACGGGATGGTACTATGTAACACAAACTTCTCAGGATGGTTGTTTTCAAAGCACTGATAGTATATATGCCGTAGTTAACCCTATACCACCTATACCTAACATTACTGATAACCTGGGTATAAATATAAACTCACAAAACCCTAAGCCGATTAAAGTGTGTGAAAAAAAGGTTGTATTAACCGGGGGAGGATTTGGTACGGATACGTATTACTGGTCGGGTGGAGGTACGAATGATTCGCTTAAGATATCGGCTGATACCAGTGGCCAGTACTGTTTCAAAATTGCTGACAACCTTGGCTGTACTAATTCAGTTTGCGTTAATGTAACTTTTGAAGATTCTTTACCCGCTATTAAACCTGGTTTAACCTGCATAAAATGCAGTCACGACTCTATTGCCTTTTGTAAAGGGCTTTCATTTACAATGTTCGCTTTCGATTCAACATCTAATCCCGGAATTAATACAGCCTTTTGTATTCCACCCGGCTCGGGCTATGTGAAAAATGTATGGCATATAAGCCCTGATTCGGCTTCCTATAGCGATTCAACATTTTGCCCCGGTACAAATTCCTTTACTCCAAGAGATTCGGGGTGGTATACTATTACCGATACAATTATCCGGAAAAATCTATGTGATTCTATTATTTCAGTTGTTCAGGATTCTGTGTTTGTAAGAATTTATCCCAATCCTGTAGACAGTAATTTAAGCATAAAAGGCAATCATTTAATTTGCCCCGGTGATACAACATTGCTGGTGGCAACAGGAACAAATTTTAAATGGTCTCCGAGTGGTAGCACTAATGACAGTATTTGGGTCGGTACCGGCGGTTATGTTCTCTCTTCAAAAGTAACCAACCAGTATGGTTGTTCAACATCTGCTATAACAAGTTTTATTGTTTCAGCAAAAACGCCTCCCATTATTAATGTAACGCCTGCCAATAGTGTAGTTTGTCCGGGCGACTCGGTACAACTTACCTGTTCAGGGAAGGGTCAATTTCAGTGGCAAGGGCCAAACGGAATAATAGGAACAAACGATTCTTCTATTTATGTTACTTCATCAGGTGCGTATTATTGCGTGCTTAGTGATACAAATCTGTGTACACCGGTTTTATCAAACACTGCTAATGTTACGGCATATTCGTATCCTTATCTTTCAACAGTAAACCAGATTATTTGCCCTGGTGATTCTGCAAGGTTGTATGTTGTTTCATCTGTCGGAAGTACAATTTCATGGCAACCGCCTTTAAGCGGAAGCGATACTTCAGTTGAAGTAACTAAAGCCGGAACATATACATGCCGTGTTACGAGCTGTGGCATAGTTACCAATTGCAACATTACTATTTCAGTATCCACCCCTTTGGCAACCATTACAGCATCTCCGGCTGAAATATTTTGTGCCGGCGATTCGGTAGTGCTTACTGCTAATAGTGGAATGTCGTCGTATCAGTGGACGCCGGGTAGTTTAAATACACAATCTATTACAGTTAAAAATCCTGGTACATATACACTGGTTACATTAAATTCTGATGGTTGCCTGGCCACAGCAAACACAACGGTAGTTCAAACCCCCGCAATAATCCCACAGATTATCATTACTCCTCCACTTTGCAATGGAGACAGCGGATCGATTATTATAAAAACCTTAACAGGAGGAACTTCCCCTTATACCTATTTGTGGAATACCGGTAATACATCATCAGGAATAAGAACCCTTGTGGGATCTTATAGCGTAACCATAACTGACTCAAAGGGCTGCGCTGAGGTAACGGATACTACTATGGTACAACCTGGAGTATTAGTTGCTACTGTTACTTCAACAAATGCACTTTGCTATAATGGGTATGGAAGTATGAGCACCGCCGGTACAACTGGTGGAACATTACCTTATTTCTATATGTGGAGTAATGGAAGTACCACTTCAAGCATATCAGTTGTAGCCGGAACAGATAGTGTTATTGTTAAAGATACGAATGGTTGTATGGCAAGCGCAAAAGCAACTATAACACAACCACCCCAGGTAGTAGATTCAGTAGTTCTTCTTTCGAGGATAGTATGTAATGGCGATAGTACAGGCAGTGCTAAAGTTATCGTATCCGGCGGAGTTCCACCTTATAGTTATGTATGGAGCTCTTTCACTCCTCAAACAACACCTACAGCAACAGGATTGCCAGCCGGAAATTATTCAGTAACAGTTACCGATTCCAATGGCTGTATATCAACACTTTCATTAAGTATTACGCAACCTGCAGGAGTTGTAACTACTGCTGCAACACCTAAGGCCATCTGCATCGGGCAGGCAGATACCATATCTGCTACTTCAACAGGGGGAACTCCTCCATATACTTATGTATGGAGTACGGGAGTCACAAGCTCAAGTATAATAGTTAACCCGGTAGTAACTACTACATATGCCGTTATATCAACGCTGGATTCTAATAAATGCCCCGGAATAGCTGATACAATTACTGTTAAAGTATATCCGCCATTATCAGTAGTTACCATTACACCCGACACTATTTGTCCTGGTGCCACAGCTGTATTAAATGCCAAAGGAAGTGGAGGCGATGGTACCTATACTTATGTATGGCAGGCTGGCAATATAATAGGGGACTCTGTCAGTGTTTCTCCTTCGACTGATACTTCATTTACAGTTACGTTAACCGATGCTTGTAACACACCTGCAGTCACCGGCAGGGTAAATATTGTTATAGCTTCTACCCCGGTAGTTAAGTTTACAGCTGATTCACTGAGCGGTTGTTCGCCTTTGTGCGTAACTTTTACCGATAACAGTACAGTTGCAGGCGGGTCCGTATCTTCTGTATTATGGTCATTTGGCAATGGAAGTGTTTCAGGCAAATCGCCTGTAACATATTGCTATGACAGTTCTTCGATATATACCGTTAGCTTATCAGTTACAAGTAACGATAATTGCACTGCATCATACACACAACCTAATATGATAACCGTATACAGCCATCCTACTGCTGCATTTACAACAAGCCCGCAACAGGTAACAACAGTTGAGCCTACCATATACTTTACAAATGAAAGCACTGATGCGTATGGAATTATTAGTTCTTTATGGAGATTCAATGAGGCGCCATTCGATGCAATAAGCAACGATTCAAATACCAGTTACGTATATCACGATTCAGGAGAGTTCTGCCCGCAATTAACCGTAACCAATGTACATGGATGTATTAATACTGCAATACAGTGTATCGATATTGAACCCTTGTTCACGATTTATATTCCGAATGCATTTTCACCTAACGGAGATGGTTTGAATGATGTTTTTGCTCCCAAGGGTGATTATATATGTGATTATGAAATGTACATATTCGATAGGTGGGGGATGACGTTATATTATACAACTGATTTAAGTAAGGGATGGGATGGAACGGTTTTCGGGAGTACGAACAGTGTGCAGGAAGATACCTACATTTACCTTATAAAAGTAACTGATTGCATGGAGCATAATAAGCATTCTTATTTGGGCAAGGTTACCGTGGTGAAGTAAATGCTAAAAGCACCATCAAACTGCTCCATTATTCAGGGAAAAAGACTCAAACTTTAACAAATCGTTAAGTTTTGCCTTGAAGCCCTTATGCTCAAACAATAGTTTTTATTTTCACGCTGCTTTTTGAGGAAAATAAACTATCGTATTAAATACTAATCCCCCTCTCCCATATAATTGATTCCAAAAATGAAAAAAACAATTACTTTAATCATCCTGGGAATAAGTTTCCAGTTATCAGTAAAATCACAAGTCTTTACACCTGCCCATAAGATCAATGTTTATTTCAACAGCCCTGTAGATACTACGGTAGCGGTGGGACCTAAGGCAATAGCCCTTCTCAATTCTACTGCAGGAGATACCATGATAGCGTATATTAACAGGGCAAAATATACTCTCGATTTCTGTTATTTCGACTTTACCCAGGATAGCGCCTGGTTTGAAGAAGGTTATATTCCGCCTATTAGCAGAGCTATTACTGCTGCGTATAACAGGGGAGTGAAGATTCGTTTTATTAGTAATAATATCGATTCTGCTTCAGGCTTTTGTAACGCATTTACACCTAATTACGGTTTAGATAGTATCCCCGCTGCAATACCTAAAATTAACAGGCCGGCAAGCGCTACCGCAGTTATGCATAATAAATTTATCGTAATTGACGGAAGGTCTTCTAACCCTAACGACCCGATTGTTTGGGGAGGAAGTATGAATATTGAGCCTGGCCAAATAGCATACGACCTGAATAACATAGTTATTATACAGGATTCCGGTATAGCACATGCTTATTTGGGTGAATTTAACCAGATATGGGGCGATACAGTTGAAGGTGGACCGTCTGTGGTTGCTAATCAAAAGTGGGGAAGTGCAAAAAAATTCATCGGGAACCATCATTTTCTTGTCGGAACGAATAAAATACCTGTAGAAGTATATTTCAGCCCTGAGGATAGTGCCGGTAACCCCAACTACGGTACAAACTACCGTATATTATCAACCATGTCAAAAGCAAAGAGCGAAATAGATGTTGCTATGTATGCCTTTTCTTACGCAGTTAATTCTGATTCAATGATTGCAAAGTATAACAAAGGCATTTTTGTAAGCTGTGTTATAGATGGAGGATATTCAGGTGATGCGCCGTACGCACAACTTAGTAATGCAATTGGCGCTGATGTACAGTTATATAACGAGGGAACAAAAACGAATCCTACATGTAAGAATATTGTACCTCAGCTTTTGATGCATAACAAGTACATGATAGTTGACCCTTGTAACTGGAATCATACCTGGGGTGCGCAACCCATAGTGGAAACAGGATCGCATAACTGGAGCTCGGCGGCAAATACTGTAAATGACGAAAACATAATGATAATACATGATTCTGCTATTACAAATTTGTTCTACCAGGCTTACGTGGCTACCTTTAAGAATGCGCAGGTTTCACAAGGTGCAAGTACTTTTGTAGGCCTTCAGGCGCCTTGCTACCCAATTGATGCAGGTGTAAATGAATTACCTCAAACAGTTGCCGCAGGAATTAACCTGTATCCTAACCCTGCCAATACTCAGTTGAATGTTTCAGTTAATAATATGAAAGGCGAAACAGTTTCTTACCAGGTATATAACTTAATGGGACAAACCGTTTTAAGTGGCTTATTTAAAACAGAAGGCATTAATAATCTTGATATAAGTTCGTTAACAGAGGGCGTGTATATGTTGACCGTTCAAAATGGAACCAGTCACTATTCAAAGAAATTCAGCTGTATTAAACACTAAGCGCAGCAAGAGTTCTATAACCGAGTCAAGCTTTCCGGTGATTTTAAATAAAAAGCTACTGTGTATCAGTGGCTTTTTATTTTTCGTCAAAAAAAATAGTAATATTTATTTGCTCTATATAAACGAACGTGACTAGTTATTCGTTTTCATTATCGCGTAACTCACGTGTTAGCTTGGTAAACCCAATTACTTCATTCTCATTATTATGTAAAGCCGTAATAAGAATACTCCCCCAGAAGGTAGTACCGTCTTTCCTCACTCTTCTGCCAACATGCCTTGCCCTTCCTTCTTTTGCGGCTAAATTCAATAAGCTTTCAGCTAGTTTAGCTTGCCTGTCAAGCGGCAGGTAAAAAATATTGAAATTCTGCCCGATGATCTCTTCCTTGGTATATCCTTTTATCTGCCTGGCTCCTTTATTCCACGTCAGTATGGTACCATCCCGATCCAGCAAAATTAAAGCTACGTCCTGAATTTCTTCGATCATTACTTTATGTAACTCTTCTAACTCTGCAGCTCTCTTATTTCTCATATGCGCAAACATAGGTCACCCATATATGATGGGTATAGATATTCGATGAGCGTGGCAAATTCAGGCTCTAATAATTAAGCCCTGTTATTTTATAAGTAATCCTGGAAATGCTGATTTAAAATTCCCTTCATCATTTCTTCGGTTAATGGTTTTGTTTCAAAACCAGTCACTTCTTTTATTTCCTTCGCCTTTTTAATATCGTCCGGATTGGCTGAAGTGGTTAAGATCATAATTACCACTCTTGCTTTTTGTTTAGCATCTAAATGTTTGTATTCTTCTAAAAATTCCCATCCGTTCATCCGTGGCATATTAATATCCAGGAAAATCAATTCCGGCGGAAGCTGATTTTCTCTTTTAAGGTAAGTTAATGCCTCCACACCATTTAAAACCACATCAATGCGCTTGGCCACATCCATTTGTTTTAAAATAATTTCATGATAAATATTATCGTGAGAATTATCATCAACCAATAAAATACAGTTCAACTTTTTTCTCATATGCTGTTTGGTTTATTTTTTTGGTATTGTGAAATTAAACGTGCTTCCCTCTCCCGGTTCCGACTCAACCCAAATTTCTCCTCCGTGAAGGTCAACTATTTTTTTACATTGCGAAAGTCCTATACCCGTGCCTTCATATTCTGTTCGGTTATGCAGGCGTTGAAAGATCTGGAATATTTTTTCGTGGTATGTTTTTTCTATACCAATACCATTGTCTTTTACTGAGAAAAGGTATTCGTTACCTTTATCTATTGCTGAAATGGTTATAACCGGATGTGCGCCTTCTTTCTGGAATTTGATAGCATTACTTATAAGATTCAGGAAAAGCGATTTTAAATACGTAAAACCTTTAACGACAGGTAGTTTTTTTACGGTAATTTGTGCCTTACTTTCTTGAATGCTGGCTGATATGTCGGTTAAAACTTCGCTTACCAGCTTATCACAATCAACCGGTACTTTATCGGCATCTTTTCCTATTCTCGAATATTCAAGCAGATCAAAGATCAATTGAGACATACGTTGAGCACTTCCATGTATATAGTTTATATATTCCCGTTCTTCGGAATCGGGATGTGCCTTCTGTTTTTGTGTCAATAGTGTTGAAAAATTAGAAATGGTACGGAGAGGCTCCTGCAGATCGTGTGAAGCTACATAAGCAAATTGTTCTATTTCTTTATTTTTCCTTTCTAATTCTTTTGAATAGGCTATAATTCTATTCTCGTTGTTTTTTTGTTCGCTAATATCCTGGTAAGAAGTAATGGCATAATTTTTACCGCTTATTTCAATCAGGTCGTATGAAACAATGGCATAAAAGGTCTCGCCATTTTTCCGGGTATATAAAACCTCAATGGACTTATCGCCCATAGCTTCTTTTAACTTTTTAAGTAACTCTTCACCTTCTTTAGGCGACAATGCCTGCAATTCGGCAAGAGAACGCGTGTCGTTAAGATAGTCAAGCAAAATGGGTAATATTCTTGCATTTTCTTCCGGTGATATCAATTTCAATTCTTCTGAAGTATGACCGATAACTTCATCTTTGCTATAACCAAATGATCTGTAAAAAGCGCTATTGGCAAAAACCACTTTGTTGCTTCCGGTTTCACCAAAGGTCATTGCAATCGGGTTTTTATCAAATATTTTGAAAAAACGTTCACCGGTTGTTGCTAATTCAATTTCAACTTTTTTTCTCGTATTCAGTTCTTTAATAATAAGGAATGCTAATAACATAGTTACAAGCATTGAAAAGAGGGCTTCAGCAGTAAAAATTAACTGTGCCAGTGCAATACTCTTATCCGTGTTTTCAGTTCTTTCTTCACTAAGCCCCAATTCTTGCGCTTGCATAGACCTGTTAATGCTTCTTATCCTATCCATAGTATTTTTTGCCTTATTGGATATAGCCATTATGCTATCTATGTTTTTTTCATTGCCTTGCTTTTTTAATGAGATCAATCTCGCTAACAGGGCAAATTTCTGGCTTGCCAAACTCTCCAGTGTATCTAAATCCTTCTGTTGTTCCTTATTATCGGCGGTAAGCATGCGAAGTTGCTGCATATTGCCGGTAATATTTTTGAGCCCCAGGTAATATGGCTGCAGGTAATTTGTATCGCCCGTACTTCTGTAGCCACGCTCACCTGTTTCAGCATTAAGCAAAGAGGTCAGGCCATCGTTTAGTGCAAGCCTTACTTTGGTAGTATGTACCTGAATTGCCAGGTTGCTTTTTAAACGGTGAATAGTATATAATGAATACAGCATGGTGCCAATAAGCAATGCCAGTATTACCCCGATAAGTAAATAGATGGATGTTTTAATTTTAGCAGGATTCATGGGGGTGACATGCAAGAATTAAGTAAGTAATTGAAGTAAAATCAACTAAAGGTCGCAAAAATAAGACAAAAGCCAATAAAGAAGAAAATTAGCTGATGAAATCTGCAATTTGTATCCTGTGGGCCGCAAATATTGAACTTTGGGGATGATTTTCACAGGTTACGCAAACTCAGGAAAAAAATATTTTATTAGGATACCTTACATTTTTGATCAACTTATACAAGTAGCTAAGGCAATTATTATCTTTGAAAACATATATGAAAGAATATGAATAACCTTTTTAAAGCAGAAGAACGGGAATTAATAAAGCTGGTTAGCTTTTTTAAAAAGCGTGCTGACAAACTTGGCCAGGAAAATAAAATTGATGAAGAATATTCTCACCTGCTGGAAACCTGTGACAAACTTGTTGAACAACTCAATTTCCATGCTAAAAACAGAGAAAATGTGCTTGCGGGAAGGGAACAGTTGAAAAAACTTGTTAAGGACAATGCACATTGCCCGAAATGTTCTAAAAATTCTCATCTGAAATTAGCCGGGACCAATACAAGTACACAAGGCTGGAAAAGCAATAAATACAAATGCAGAAGGTGTAATATTGAATTTGTATGGAATAGCCCCAACAATCCCTGGGATATGATACCTTATGTAGAGCATTTCATAGATCAAATGGAGAAAAAAATACAAGATGAGAATCTTGATGAAGCCGCCCGGCAAATTAATTCTGATGCTCTTTTTCAGATGAAAGAAAATCTTAACAAGTTAAAACCTATAGTAGAAGCCTCAGAAAATGATATTAAAGAGTTGGAAATAAGGGAAAAAGAAATGTCTGCAATGATACATAAAGTGAAAAAACACCTCATGATTGAAAAAATAAGAATGGAGTAGCATTTTATAAATGTTTGATCATAGCCGAATTAAGAAACCACAAAGGTTTTAAAACTACTCTGATGAGCAAGCCGAAGAAATTGGTTAATTCTTCCTTGTTTATTTAACAAGCTCCTCTGCAAGGCCAACCAAAAGCCCTTCGGTTCCGCGAATGTAACATAGCCTATACGAGTTTTCATACTGAACTACTTCGCCAACAAGCCTGGCCCCAAGCTTTGTTAGTCTGGTTACCATTTCATCAATATCTTCAACAGTAAACATAACGCGCAGGTAGCCGAGGGAGTTCACAGGTGCCATACGGTGATCTGAAATTGCAGGAGGAGCCAGGTAATGGGAAAGCTCAAGGCGGCTATGACCGTCCGGGGTAACCA
>DATHNG010000047.1:0-3137 GCA_035486275.1 Bacteroidia bacterium | reverse complement strand
GGAGCTGAAAGAAAAGCGCTTTTCGCAAAATTCGGTTCGGAAATAAAATCAGCTCTGATCATTACTGAAGGCGTAATAGGGCATTTATCAAATGATAATGCCGCTCAGTTATAAGAGGATATTTTCAACATTCCTGCTTTTAAATTCTGGATAATGGATTATAACAGGGGAGCCATGCGTAGAAATAACCAATCGAAGAAACTGGCAGACACACTAAAACATACTCCACTGATCTTTGATGTTGCTGAACCTTTCAGCTTCTTTTCTGAGCAGGGCTGGAAAATAAAGGAGAATATTTCAATATTGGATGAAGGCGACAGGATAGGACGTTCAATGCCAATCCTGTTTCCCTGGAGCTTCTTAATAAAGATATTACCCCCAATAAGAAACCTTGGAAACAGAACATACGGATGTGTTATGTTCTGTAAGGTATAAACATTTATAAAAAAGACAGTGGTGAGTTAAATCAAACTAACCACTGTCTTTTACACTATAGAATCAAGGAAATATTAGCGATAATATTCCCAATGATCCTCATGCCAATGCCTGTGATGATAACCAACAGGATACACAACACAAGAACTCAACAAAGAAATAAGCATTGCAAATAAAACAGCCAAGGCAGGGCTAACAACCTTATGCCTTAATCCCTTTTTATAAGCTTCTGCTCCTACTTTAATTCCTACGTTTGCTTTCATTGTATTCTAGTATTCAAACAGGAATAGGCCTGTTTAGTTTATAGGCTCAAAGTTACCTGCAAACAGCAGCATTTATCTCCGTTTTCGTTAAAGAACAGTTAAAGTGATTTGAAAGGCATAATTATTCTCACCATGTTTGCCAAAAGTGACAAAGCGAAGAAAACGGGAACTTTATGGTTATTTTATGAGATGTATCATATCAAAATATGTTTGATATCATTCAGCTTTGTGGCTATTGAAGCTTACTTTGTCTTCAATATAATTACAATAGCTAAAACCTACATTATGGCAACATTTGAAATTAAAAGAATCTTAGTTCCGGTAGATTTTTCGGAAGCCGGTGAAAAGGCAATAGATTATGCAGTAAACATGGCCAAAATCAATGGGGCCAATATTACCCTTGCGCATATAGCAGAAGGCGCCAGTTACATTTATGATTCAGATGCCCTCGGTATTTCCAAAAGCATTAGAAATGAATACGAGGTTTTATTGCATGATGCAATAAAAATGAAATTGGAAGAACTTAAAGGACGACTTGTTCAGCAAGGGGTTAAAGATGTTGAATATTATATTGAGACAGGAAAAGTATACAAGAAAATTATAGAACTGGCTGAATCTACCAAAACCAATATTGTAATTATGGGGACACATGGTGTATCCGGCTTAAGGGAATTTATTATCGGCAGTAATACTTTCAGAGTTGTGGGAGGAGCAACATGTCCGGTACTTTCAGTACAGAATAAGGGCAAAGAAAATAAGTTTAGAAGTATTCTTTTACCTTTTAAAGATAAAGCACATTCACGCGAAAGTGTAGATTATGCGGTTCAAATAGCAAAGCTATATGATGGTACTGTACATTTACTCGGAATAAATACTGATCCTGATCCGGGTGCGTTGAAAAAAATGCAATTCGAGGCTAAGCAAACACAAGAGATAATTGAGAGTTGTGGTGTTAAATGTACAACCGATGTTTTAACAGGTGGTTACGTTTCAGAACTAATACTTAGCTTCGCTGAAAATAAACAGACAGATTTGATAGCAATTGTTGCAGACCTTGACAAAATGGCAATTTCAGAATATGTTTCAGGACCAGTTGTTCAGCAAATTGTAAATCACTCTCAAATTCCTGTATTAAGTGTTCATCCGTTAATTAAAGGAAAACTAATTGCAGGAGGCTCTGACTGGTCTTATTGGGCTTAATTATTAATAAAAACAAAACTATGGAAATAAGAATTGAATCGCCGCATTTTACAGTAAATGGTCAATTGCAGGAATATGTAAACAAAAAGGTGGTAAAACTGGCGCATATTAACGAACGCCTTATATGGAGCAATGTATTATTAAAGCTTGACAAATCAGATACTGATGAAAATAAGGTATGTGAAATAAAAATTCACGCCCCCAAGGAAGACCTTTTTGCAAAGTGCAGATGTACAACATTTGAAGATGCAGTAACGGAAACAATACATGCCCTTGAAAAACAAATGAGAAAGAAAAAGACAAGTTGGCAAAAAGGGAAAGAAAAAATTGACAGTAATAACCTACCCGAAGAAATGGAATAGTTTCTTGGAAGCAGCATTTGATTCTAATTGATTATTTTGCCCTGGTTATTCTATAACCAGGGCAAAATAGTTTTTAAAAATACATGACAAGAATAATTGAATTGAAAGTTTCCCCAATTCAACAACCTATTGTGAAAACACACCAGATCGCCTTTATTTTGTTCCGCGAAAAATATAATACTTAATTGGCGCCGAGCAATTATTTAATAGCCGGGCTTGGTATAACCATTACCGGTATTTTGGAATGGCGAACTACATATTCAGCAACGCTACCCATAAATAAGTGGTTGAGCCCCCTCCTACCGTGTGTGCCCATAACTATCATATCTGCTTTGTCACTTCTGGCTGTTCTCCAAATCGTTTCTGTCGGAACACCTTCCACTATCATTTTTTTGATCTTGCTGTATGGGTATTTCTTTTCGAGTTTATCTAATATTGTTTGAGCTTCTTCTTCATAAATAGTAAATACTTCTGAATCGATAGCACCGACGGAAGCATTTGTTACTATAGCTGAAAGGTCTATCACACATAACAGAGTTACCGAAGCTGATAGTTGTTCAGCCAATTCAATTCCTCTTTTTGCAGCATTAGTAGAAAAATCGCTTCCGTCAACGGCTATTAATATATTTGAGTATGCCATAATTGTTAAAATTAATTGCGTGCTAATTAAAAGACTTTGCTACCTTCATTTTCAACTTCAGGTTTGCTCATTTCTTCGCCAATCCTATTTTGTTCATCAAGGGTCCAATCGACTGTGGTAGTTGTTTCTAACCAGGCATTACCTGATTTGCGAAATACCTGTATGGAAAGTCCAAAAGTGTCCCTTATTCCTTGCTCCAGATCAACAACCCTCATTTTAGGAAGAA
The DNA here is from genome assembly GCA_035486275.1 of Bacteroidia bacterium. Classification (GTDB taxonomy): domain Bacteria; phylum Bacteroidota; class Bacteroidia; order JABEUT01; family JABEUT01; genus JABEUT01. The sequence continues at coordinate 11 of DATHNG010000047.1, read as the reverse complement.
TTGTTAATGTG
>DATHNG010000046.1:0-21285 GCA_035486275.1 Bacteroidia bacterium | reverse complement strand
TGGTTAAAATACTTACTGCCAAGAATGTTACTGCATTCGGTGCAAAGGGAGAAGCCTTTGATGCCGATATACATGAAGCTATTACCAGTATGCCTTCAGAGGAGTTGAAAGGAAAGATAGTTGATGTAGTTGAAAAAGGTTATAAACTGAACGATAAAGTAATACGCCACGCCAAGGTTGTGGTTGGTAGTTGATTTAAATTATGGCTAAAAGAGACTTTTACGAAATACTGGGCCTTAACAAAGGCGCATCGGCAGATGAAATAAAGAAAGCATATCGCCAGAAGGCGTTGCAATACCACCCTGACCGTAACCCGGGAGACAAGGCTGCTGAGGACAACTTTAAAGATGCTGCCGAAGCATACGAAATATTGAGTGACCCTCAGAAAAAACAACGCTACGACCAGTTTGGCCATGCCGGAGTAGGTAGCAGCCATGCCAGCGATGGCGGTTTTGGCGGACAGGGTTTCCACGGTATGAATATGGAAGATATATTCAGCCGCTTTGGAGATGTGTTCGGCGATTTTGGGTTTGGTGGAGGCGGAGGTGGTGGCCGACAAGTAAATCGTGGTAGCAACCTGCGCATAAAACTGAAATTAAGCCTGCATGAAATTGCTTTTGGCGCTGATAAAAAAGTAAAAGCTAACAAACAGCTTTCTTGCAAAGAATGTAAAGGTACGGGAGCAGAAAAAGGCTCAGGGTTTAATACATGTAACACATGTCATGGCTCGGGTTATGTTACCCGTGTACAGCGTACTTTCATCGGGCAAATGCAAACCACAACGCCTTGCCCTACATGCCATGGTGATGGAAAGATCATTATAAGTAAATGCAAACATTGCCACGGACAAGGAATTGTAAATGGAGAAGATGTAATATCGGTTAAAATACCGGCTGGAGTAGAAGATGGTATGCAACTCTCAGTTGGCAGCCAGGGTAATGCCGCTCCGCATGGAGGAATAACGGGAGATCTTATAATCCTTATAGAAGAACAGGAGGACGAACACCTCAAGCGTAATGGAATAAACCTTTATTACGATCACTACTTAAGTATTCCTGATGCAGCACTCGGTACCAGTATTGAAGTACCTACACTGGATGGTAAAGCCAAGGTTAAGATAGATGCAGGAACGCAAGCGGGAAGTATTCTTCGTTTGAAAGGTAAAGGACTGCCAAGGGTTAACCAATATGGCAGGGGCGATATATTAGTGAATATAAATGTGTGGACACCACAAAGCCTGACTTCTGAAGAGAAGAAGGTATTGGAAAACATGAAAAAGTCGCAAAACTTTAATCCGAAACCAGGTAAAAAGGATAAAAGCTTTTTCGAGCGTATAAAAGAAATCTTTGAATAATGTTTAATGCTTAATTTTGAATGTTTAACAGATAATATTCCCTTACACTAATCATTAAGCCTTAAACATTCAACATTGTATATATGTCCGATCTTTTAGTTGCTAAAAACATTGTAAAGCGGTATGACAAACATACTGCCCTTAACGATGTAAGTATAAATGTGCCTGAAGGCTGCATTTACGGTTTACTTGGCCCCAATGGCGCCGGAAAAACATCCATGATACGTATCATTAACCAGATTACCGGGCCCGATAGCGGCGAGGTGTTGTTTAATGGTGAAAAGTTAGCTCCGCACCATGTTGAACAAATTGGTTATTTACCTGAAGAACGCGGTTTGTACAAAAAAATGAAAGTAGGTGAACAGGCTTTATATCTCGCTCAGTTAAAGGGAATGAAAGAGTCAGAGGCGAAGTTGAAACTGAGAGAATGGTTCAAGAAGTTTGAGATAAATGCCTGGTGGGATAAAAAAGTAGAAGAGCTTTCGAAAGGTATGGCACAAAAAGTACAGTTTATTGTTACTGTGTTACACCAACCACGCTTGCTTATTCTCGATGAGCCTTTCAGTGGTTTCGACCCTATAAATGCTGAGCTAATAAAAACAGAGTTATTGAGTATGCGCAAACAAGGCACAACCATAATTCTGTCAACCCATAACATGGGTTCAGTTGAAGAAATCTGCAATTTCATTACACTTATCAATAACTCAAAGGCTGTGCTGGAAGGCGCTGTGAGCGAGTTAAGGCATAAGTATAAAGCAAATATTTGGGAAGTTCAGTTCAATGGAAGCACTGAAGCATTTAGGTCAGCTATTACCGGTAAGTACGAATTAGTAAGTGTTAATGAAGAGGCTAATACCAATGTGGCAAGGGTTAAAATAGCTGAAGGTTCATTATCGAACGACCTGCTGAAAACAATTATTCCTGCAAGCACCATAACAGGTTTTTCAGAAGTATTACCATCAATGAGTGAAGTATTTATATCAGCCGTACAGGGCAGTAACATAACACCATCGGCATTATGAGCAAAATAGGATTAATAATAAAAAGAGAATATACTACACGTGTCAGGAAGAAATCATTCCTTGTAATGACCATACTCGGGCCATTATTATTCTCTGCATTGATATTTGCACCTATTATTTTAGCAAATACAAAAAGCGAAAAACATAAAGTTGTTGTTGTTGATGGAAGCCAGCTTTTTTGTGGCGATAATTCTTTTAAGAATAGTAAGAACATACAGTATGATTTCAGTTATTGTGGTGCAGATTCTATAGCTGTAAAAAACACCTATAAAGATTCGGAACATGTCTCGGTACTTATAATCCCGTCAAACATTATAAGGGGTAATGAAGCATTCCTCCATTCTAAAGTTGACCCGGGTGATGATGTCACTTCAGATATTGAAAATCAAATGGGTTCTGCAATAACAAGGTCGAAACTCCACACCCAAAATCTTCCGGATAACCTGATAGAGCAGGTGCAAACCACTATAAAGGTTAGCAATTCTGTAAATAACGAGCATTCAAACACTGACATTAATATGGTGCTCGGTTATGTTGCGTCGTTCCTTATTTACATGTTTATTTTCATTTATTCAGTGCAGGTAATGCGTGGAGTAATGGAAGAGAAAGTAAGCCGCATTGTTGAAGTCATAATATCATCAGTTAAGCCATTCCAGCTAATGATGGGCAAAGTAATCGGTGTCGGATTAATAGGTTTTACCCAGTTCATTATTTGGATAGTAATGTCATTTACCGTATTTACAATTGGTTCCAATTACTTACAAGGCCAATTAGCAACACCCAATGGTTCCAATAGTTCAATTGAACAAACCATGAAAAAGGGTATGCCTCAGCAACAAGCCGTTCAGATGATGACCCATGTTAATGCAACGCAAAGTAAAGCCGCAAATAAGCTTAACGAAATAGACGACGACCTTCGTTCGATCAATTGGCCGCTTGTGGTGGGTATGTTTATTTTCTACTTCCTTGGTGGGTATTTATTGTATAGTTCGTTGTTTGCAGCCATAGGCTCTGCCGTAGATCAGGAGACTGACACGCAGCAATTCATGCTTCCCGTAACAGCGCCTTTGATCCTGTCTATTGTAATTATGCAAAACATTATCCGCGACCCGCATAGCAGCCTTGCATTCTGGTTCTCCATCATTCCATTTACATCACCAATAGCCATGATGGCACGCATTCCTTTTGGCATAAATCCATGGGAATTGTTTCTTTCAATGGGCTTACTGATAGCATCAATATTCGGAACAATATGGTTAGCCGGCCGCATTTATAGGGTTGGGCTACTTATGTATGGTAAAAAAGTTACCTATAAGGAATTAGGCAAATGGCTGTTCTATAAATAAAGAACAATGTCAGTTTCTTGTTGATTTCTTAGCTCTTCGTTTCCATTTTTATCGGACATATTTCTGTAATATCGCATCTGTAATTGAAAACAGAGAACTGTGCGAATATTAGTTAGTCCGCTTGATTGGGGATTGGGCCATGCCACAAGGTGCATACCCATTGTAAGATACTTACGAGAGAAGAATGTAGAAGTTGTACTGGCTTCAGATGGCGCACAGTTAAAGCTTTTACAGGAACAGTTTCCCGGTATTGAGCACGTGATATTAAAGGGCTATAATGTTCGGTATTCATATTTTTTGCCGGCAAGTATGAAAGTACTTTTGCAGGTACCAAAACTTATGGGTGCAATTAAGCGCGAACAGAAAGAACTACAAAAGATCATTAAAGAGAAAAGAATTGATGCTGTTATATCTGACAACAGGTATGGCTTATATACGGATACTATTCCTTGCGTGCTTATAACGCACCAGTTGAACATACAAGCCAGTGCAGGCAGCAGAAGGTTCAGTGAAAAGGTGAGCGACTTTGTGAAAAAATTCAATGAGTGCTGGATACCTGATAATGGTGGTGAAGATAATTTGTCAGGTAATTTATCGCATCCATTGCCTGCTGATATTACTGCAAAATATATCGGGCCGCTTTCAAGGTTCAAGGCAGCTGCCTTGAGCAAAGAAATGAAATATGACCTGCTTGTTCTGCTTTCCGGCCCTGAACCACAACGAACTATTTTAGAAAAGAAAGTGCTTAAGCAACTGGGTGCATTACCCTATATAAAAGGGTTAATTGTACAGGGCTTGCCTGGCAATAAAGGAGTAGATAGCCCTTACCCAAATGTTGATGTTGTGCCGCACTTAAATGACACATCATTACTGGAAAAGATATTAAGCAGTAAAGCTATTATAAGCAGGCCGGGCTATTCAACTATTATGGATCTGGCAATGATAGGAGGGAAGAGGGCATTATTTATACCTACACCCGGACAAACCGAACAGGAATACCTTGCAATGCGTTTTGAAGCACTTGAAATAGCTGTATGGGAACAACAAAAGAAACTCGTGCTGAAAGATTCTCTTACAAAAGTGTTTTTAAGCAAAGGGTTCAATAATAACCTATATCCTGAAGCATTTCAAAACACTGTTGACGAGTGGCTGGCGAGGGTACAGAAATAAATTTTGTATATTTGTATACAGTGGCAATGGAGTTTGCCCTAAACCGCCTTAAAAAGCTGATAACTCCTACCTTAAAAATATAGAAGTATGTTAAAATCTATTACATTAATAGGGTTAGGAGGAGCTATAGGAAGCATCCTGAGGTTTGTATTAACAACAAAAATAGAAGGGCGATTCCAGCCGGCCTCATTCCCTTACGGAACATTAATTATAAACGTAACCGGCTGTTTTGCCATTGGGCTTATTTATGCCCTAAGTACTAAAGTAAATATAGCGCCTGAGTGGAGAGGCTTTCTGGCAACCGGTATTTGTGGTGGATACACAACTTTTTCTGCATTTTCGTATCAAAATATTAAGCTTATGGAAGAAGGGCATTTATCGCAGGCCTTCATCTATATTGCCGTGAGTGTTCTTGTTGGGCTATTAGCCACATTCATCCCTATTTTAGCGGTACAAAAACTATCTTAGTACAAGATGAATAAGGATTCAGGCAAATTGAAATGGTTCATTTTAATTGTTATTGTTCTTGTTACCTTCATCTGTTTTATACCTTCATTAAATAATCAATTCACTACATGGGACGATGATTCTTACATCACCCAAAACCCATATATAACCAGCTTTTTCACACCGAATATAAAAGCGCTTTGCACTAAGGAATTTGTTGGCAACTGGCAACCTTTAACTATGCTTACATATGCCTGGAATTACAGCACATCTAAACTTAATCCCGGCGCATATTTTTCAACAAATCTCGTCCTGCATTTATTGAATGTTTGCCTGGTCTTTTTTCTCGCCTTGTCATTACTGGAAAACATGGTGAAGAAAGGCTATGCCGGCATTAAAGGTAAATACTTATTCGCAGGTTTATGTGCCTTGTGGTTTGGTATACACCCAATGCATGTTGAATCAGTTGCTTGGGCCTCGGAGCGAAAAGACGTATTGTATAACTTCTTCTATTTACTTGCACTTATAGTCTATCTGGCCCCACCCAAATCCTTTCCATCAAAGAATAGCGGTAACATATTCGGAGGATCGAAAGGGGCTGTGGTTCTTCTCTTATTTTTTCTCTCATGTCTGTCAAAACCAATGGCTGTGGTATTACCATTATCACTACTTGCAATTGATATATTACTTAAAAGGAAAGTTGAAGCCAAATTGTTCATTGAAAAATTGCCCTTGTTTGTACTTTCACTTATAATGGGCGGGCTTGCATTTTATGAGCAGCAACATGGTGGCGCTGTCACTTCATTTCAGGCTTTAACCCTTGGTGAAAGGATCATGTTCCCGGCCTACGGATTTATAATGTACTGCCTGAAATTTGTTCTGCCGATTAATCTTTCTTCCTACTATCCTTATCCCGATTTAACCGGGCCTCCATTACCAGTCATTTTCTTTATTGCCCCTTTCATTGCAATTGCTCTGATTGCAATTCCACTGTATATGGCCTACAAAAAAGGAAACAACAGCTTCAGATTAACTGTTTTTGGAGTAGGTTTTTACCTAGCCAATATTGTATTTGTATTGCAATTTATTTCGGTTGGTAAAACAATTATGGCTGACCGTTATAGTTATGTATCGTATTTCGGGCTGTTATTTATTCTATTATATATGGCCTTTACGCTGATTGAAAAACGAAATCCGTTTTCAATGCCGGTTCAATTTGCCTTGTTGGGGGTAACACTTTTCTTCTCCATTGCATGTTATTCAAGAACAAAAGTGTGGCATAACACAGAGACGTTGTGGAGAGATGTTGCAAGTAAATACCCTTTGAGAGTAGGCGAGGCGTACGAAAGCCTGGGTAATTATTATGCTGCCACTGGAAATTTAGATAGCGCCTATACTAATTATAAAGTGTTAAGTACAATTTACTTTAGAGACCCATATGTGTTTGACAGACTTGGCAATATTTGCCTTCAAAAGCAAGACTATGAGGAGGCCCTAATATCATTCAATAAATCATTAGCAATTGATAGTAACTATTATTTCAGTATTGTTGACAGGGCAAATGTGTATGCAAGAATGACCAAGTTCAATCTTGCATTAGAGGATTATAATCATGCCTGCAGAATCAACCCGGCTGATGAAAATGTATTATTGAAAAAAGGTACGGTTGAAATGAATATGGGCAATATGAAAGCAGCACTGATTGACTTTAATAAAACACTGGCTATTGACCCCAATAATGTAACATGCATGTATGTATTATCTATTGCATACAAAAAGAGCATAGACTATACGAATGCTTTAGCCTATGCGATAAAGGCTAAAAATGCAGGTTACAATGTGCCAGATGAATATATAGGCAAGTTACGGGAAATGCTTGGTTCAAAACCTGTTTCCGCTTCAGACAAATAACCTTCATTCAAAGATGCTCAGGGCTTCTCATGAATAATTAATATTACATTTGCGAGAGTTCCATTATTTAACCTGATGTCCCACGAGAAGATACATTTGAGTATTATAATGCCCTGCCTGAATGAAGCAGAGACCCTTGCCATTTGCATAAGGAAAGCAAAAGATTTTTTGGTAAAAAGTAACATAACAGGCGAAATTGTAGTTGGAGATAATGGAAGCACAGACGGCTCGCAGAAAATAGCTATTAATGAAGGGGCAAGAGTTGTAAATATACCTGAGAGGGGTTATGGCGCAGCATTATTGGGTGCAATAAAGGAATCGAAAGGCAAATATGTCATAATGGGTGATGCTGATGACAGTTATGATTTCAGTAACCTTAATGCGTTTGTTACTAAGTTGGAGGAAGGAAACGACCTGGTTATGGGAAACAGGTTTAAAGGAGGGATTAAGGAAGGGGCTATGCCTTTTCTTCATAAATACCTGGGAAACCCAGTATTATCATTTATTGGCAGATTGTTTTTCAAGATCTCGGTTGGCGATTTTCATTGCGGGTTACGAGGTTTTAATCGTGAATCTATATTATCCCTTGGCTTAGTTACTTCAGGTATGGAATTTGCATCGGAAATGGTAGTAAAGGCATCATTATTCCATCTTAAAATAAGCGAGGTTCCAACCATACTTTCTCCGGATGGCAGAAGCAGGGCACCTCATTTAAGAACATGGCCCGATGGCTGGAGGCACTTACGCTTTTTACTTCTGTATAGCCCACAGTGGTTATTCCTTTACCCGGGCTTAATTTTGTTATGCATTTCATCAGCATTCTTTACATTATTGTTAATGGGGCCTTTATCTATTGGCCATGTGGTTCTTGATGTTCATACTATGGCCTATTCTTCAGCATGTATTATTGTGAGCTTTCAAATAATACTGTTCTTTTTTATGAGTAGGATATATGCAATGAATCAGGGCCTCGTGCCTGTTTCAAAAAAAATACACAATACGTTCAATTACCTGACACTTGAACGAGGGTTAATTGCGGGAGGCATACTCTTTCTTGGCGGAATAGCAATAATGATATATCTTCTTTTGTATTGGAAAAACAAAGGCTTTGGAGTAATTGTAAATGTATCGGAAACGCTTAAGTACCTGTTCACTTCTATTGTGTTAATGGTAGTAGGTATTCAATTACTGTTTTCCAGCTTTATGTTTAGTATACTGGGTATTATTCGTAAAGAGAAAATAGTAGAATAAAAATGCCATGAAAGCTTTTGACCGATACCTGCAAAGAAAAAGAATTGAACAGACCCTCAGCTTTATAACTACGGGAAATAAAGTATTGGATATTGGATCGAACTACGGTGAATTATTTGAGTTTTACAGGAAGAAAAACACACCGATAAAAGGTGTCGGTATAGACCCTAATATAGAGGGCGATTCTGCCGGAAATGGGTTTACGCTTATCAAGGACTATTTTCCCACACAAAAATTAACAGAAGAAGGCTTTGATGCAATAACAATGCTGGCGGTACTGGAACACATACCTATGGATCAAATACCTGAATTTGCAAAGAATTGTAACCGGAAATTAAAGCAAGGAGGTAAACTGGTCATTACAGTTCCATCTAAAACGGTTGACCATATTCTTAAAATGTTGCTTTTCCTTAAACTTATTGAAGGGATGGAACTTGAACAGCATTACGGGTATGATATTAATATGACCCAACCCGTTTTTGAAAAACAAGGATTTAAGCAATTAGTTCATAAAACATTTCAGTTAGGATTGAATAATGTATTCGTATTTGAAAAGGTAGCCTCCGTATAATTCAGTTTACCCTGAGTCAAATTCTTTAGCTTCATGACAGGCAACATACTAATAATAGATGATGAAATAAAGCTCCGCTCACTTTTGTCGAGGATAATTGGCCTTGAAGGATATAGCGTTATAGAAGCCTCAACTATAAAAGAAGGGTTAAAGAAACTCGAGAAAGAACAAATAGATGTAGTTATTACCGATGTTAAATTACCAGATGGAAATGGTGTTGAACTAACTCAAAAAATAAAATCACTTTATCCTCAAATTGAAATTATAGTTATTACAGCTTATGGAACCATTAGTGATGGGGTAAAGGCTATGAAGAATGGCGCTTTTGACTATGTTGTTAAAGGTGATGATAATGACAGGATCATCCCCCTTTTATATCGTGCAATAGATAAAGCTCAATTACAACAACGAATTTACCAACTTGAGAAAAAAGTAGGTAAAAAATATAGTTTCGAAAGTATAATAGGCACTTCAAAACAAATTAAGAATGCAATTGATATTGCCCAAAAAGTAGCTGCTACTGATGCTACTGTTCTGCTATTGGGTGAAACAGGAACCGGTAAGGAGGTTTTTGCCCAAGCCATTCACTATGCCAGTAATAGAAAGAATAAGAATTTTGTTGCAGTAAATTGTTCAGCACTTGGCAGAGAGTTACTGGAAAGCGCTTTGTTCGGGCATAAAGCAGGAGCATTTACGGGAGCAATTAAAGATACCAAAGGATTATTTGAAGAAGCAAACGGAGGTACTATTTTCTTGGATGAGATAGGGGAAATGGATAAAGACCTGCAATCGAAACTATTGCGTGTACTGGAAACAAGCGAGTTCCTGAAAGTAGGAGAAAGTGCACCTACCAAAGTAAATGTGCGTGTAATAGCGGCTACTAACCGTGATTTACAAAAAGAAGCAGAAAATGGAACTTTCAGGGCCGATCTGTATTATCGCCTTGCTGTTTTTCAAATCCCGTTACCTTCTTTAAGAGAGCGCCAGAAAGATATAGAGCTTATAGCACAGTACTTCCTTAAACAGTTTTCGGAAAAGGTAAATAAAAGAGCTCCTGAAATGAGTGCTGATTTTATTGAAAAACTAAAAGCATATGATTGGAAAGGTAATATTCGCGAACTGAAAAATGTGATGGAACGTATTGCTATTCTTTCAGGCAATCCGGTTCTTACCGTTGAAGACCTTCCTTTCGAAATTAAAAATTGTGCTACTGGGCATGGCAGCTCGTCTTTCTCTCTTTCTGAAATGGAAAAGCAGCATATCCAAAAAGTATTGGAGTATACCAAGGGAAACAAAACAGAATCGGCAAGGCTTTTAGGTATTGGGTTGACAACATTGTACCGAAAATTAGAGGAATATAAAATCACATAAAGATTCCTTTTTAGTATCTATACTTTACTTTCCAAAATGATAAATACCCTACCAAAATGGAAGGGTATTTGCTGGTCAATTCCAATCTGATTTACTGGGAAATCTTAGTTGTGTATTGATAATCAATCATATATCATCAGTTTGATTTGTTGGCACAAGTAATTGGCACGGTTATTGCTTACATGCTTGTATAAAAAACAAATATGGAAACTAATCATTCAGTTATTCAGGAAGCAGATGTGAAAGCAATCCTTGCAGATAGTATTCCTGAATTACATATAGAAAAAACCGCAGAATGCACATTGTGTAATATGTTGGACAGGTTTGCCGACTACACAATTGATCTTATAAAAAAAGGAAACCTGGCTATTATAAGTGATTGCTTTAATGCAGCAGGTCAATTACACGAAGAAGGTAGTGCTGAAGTGAAAAATGCTATAGAAAACGTTTATGTGTTTTCAATAACCATTTTCTTCGATATGGCTCATGCAACTTCTAAACAGGTTAAAGAACTTTTACCTGCCTGCCTGATGAAAGAATACCGTAAACAAGCTACATGTAGTCATCCTTAATGGAATAAAGTGACCAGTATCACACGCCAAACTGATGAAGGTCATATGCAACAGTACTTTATCAGATGACTTTTGAAAAACAAGAAATATCGCAAAAAGGAAAATTGAAATTTTAAATAACGTAATATTATGATGACACTAGTTCTTTTTCTCGGATGCCTTGTTGGAATGTGGTTACTCTTTAAATCAATTAACTTTTTCGATAAAATATAAAACTATGATCATACTATTTATTTTATGTATAGCAGTTTTCTGCTACTTGGTTTACGCACTTATTAAACCGGAAAAATTTTAGCAACAAAACGTATTTATACTATTCGTTATGAACACAGAGATTACAGGTATTATTGTTACATATGGCATTACTTTACTATTAGCCATTCCATTGGGAAGATATATAGCTAAAGTATTTGCAGGGGAAAAAGTGTGGACTGATTTTCTTAAGCCATTTGAAGGTCTTATTTATCGCCTCTCAGGTATCGATCCTACAGAAGAGATGACTTGGAAAGGCCATATGAAGGCAATGCTGACCATAAGTTCATTATGGCTTATTTATGCATTCTTTGCACTTCTATTTCAGGATAAACTACCATTGAACCCAGATCATAATCCGGGTCAAACACCTGACTTAGCTTTTAATACAGCCATAAGCTTTTTAGTGAATTGTAACCTGCAAGATTATAGTGGTGAAACGGGAGCAACCTATTTCACACAATTATTTGTACTGATGTTTCTGCATTTTGTGAGTGCCGCATCTGCAATTGCCGCTATGATGGTGATTTATAAAGGAATGAAAGAAAAGAGTGTTACTACCCTTGGTAATTTCTGGGATTTCTTTGTAAAAAGCATAACCCGTTTTCTCCTGCCGGGATCTGTACTTATTGCAATAATATTGGCATTTAACGGCACTCCTGCCAGTTACAAAGGAAAGGACACAGTAATAACTATGCAGGGCGATACTACTCAGGTATCCCGTGGTCCTGCTGCTGCTATGATAGCAATTAAGCACTTGGGGACAAATGGCGGAGGATGGTTTGGCGCTAACTCAGCTCACCCATTTGAATGCCCTAACTAATTAACCTATATGCTTGAAATGATAGCACAGGTTGTTATACCTATTGCGCTTGTATTCGCCTTAGGATTTTATTTGAAAAAGAAAAAATTGGCTTATGTAATATTCGGGGTAATGACTATTGGAATGTTCATGTTCCTCATCCCAACACTCCAGGCTGAGATACATGGTAATCCTGCTATTGCCCACATGGGTATTAGCCCGGAAAACACAGCAATGGAAGGTAAAGAAGTGCGGTTCGGCGTACCTGCTACCGCGTATTGGAGTACGGTTACCACAATTATTTCTACCGGTTCGGCAAACGGCGCGCACGATAGTTATATGCCTATGACTACAGCTATGCAATTAATGGCTATGATGGTAAATTGCTTTTATGGTGGTTGCGGTGCAGGGTTTATGAACTATTACATATTCATCATTATTGCCGTATTTATTTCGGGCCTTATGGTAGGGCGCACGCCTGAGTTTATGGGGCATAAGGTTGAGGCTAAAGAAATGAAGATCGCATCTATTGCAGCTTTATTACATCCATTCCTTATACTTTCATTTACAGCGCTTGCGTCGTATGTTTTGGTTTACCATCCTGATATCCATTGGGCTTTCCAGCCAAAAAACTGGCTTGGAAACCCGGGGTATCATGGCTTCTCTGAGATGCTTTACCAGAATACATCTTCAGCGGCCAATAATGGTTCCGCTATGGGAGGGTTAACAGGCAATAATATTTTCTGGAACGTAACAACCGGGATCATACTGCTTTTTTCAAGGTTCATTCCAATAATAGCTCCGGTAGCTATTGCAGGTATAATGGCACAAAAGAAATACATACCTGAATCAGCAGGTACACTAAAGACCGATACGGGCACATTTGGCTTAATGACCTGGGCAGTAATTATAATTATTGCAGCACTTGCCTTTTTTCCTGCACTTACATTGGGCCCGTTAGCAGAACTTTTTAATTTGAAATAACGATACAGAATAGTTGAATTATGACTACTAACAAAAAAAATACTTCACTCTTTCAAAAAGAGCTGGTAAACGGAGCCTTAAAACAGTCTTTTGTTAAGCTTGACCCCAGGATATTATGGCATAACCCGGTAATGTTCACGGTTGAAATTGGTACAGTAGTAATGGCCATAGTAACTGCGAACATTTTTATCAATCATGATAAAAGCCAGGGTACATTGATGTACAATCTTATCATTACATTAATACTACTACTCACCGTACTATTTGCGAATTTTGCTGAAGCGCTTGCTGAAGCACGTGGTAAAGCTCAGGCTGATTCGCTTCGTAAAACCAGGGAAGAAACCCCTGCCAAGAAAGTACTGGCCGTTGGTGAAATGTACGTTGACGAAATACAGATGGTAAATTCATCAACCTTACAGAAAGGAGATGTATTTGTTTGTGAAGCAGGCGATATTATTCCTATAGACGGGGAGATTATAGAAGGCCTTGCGTCTATTGATGAAAGCGCTATAACAGGTGAAAGCGCCCCTGTAATAAGGGAATCGGGTGGAGACAAATCATCAGTAACCGGTGGCACAAAAGTATTGTCAGATAAAATAAAGGTGAAAGTAACAGCATCTCCCGGAGAAAGCTTTCTTGATAAAATGATTGCATTGGTAGAAGGCGCATCGCGTCAAAAAACACCAAATGAAATTGCACTTACTATATTACTTGCAGGTTTTACACTGGTATTTATTATTGTGTGTGTTACACTTAAACCATTTGGTGATTACGCACAAACACCAATTACCATTGCAGCTTTTGTGTCTTTATTTGTTTGCCTTATACCCACAACAATTGGCGGACTTCTTTCTGCAATTGGTATTGCCGGTATGGACAGGGCATTACGTGCTAATGTAATTACCAAATCGGGTAAGGCAGTTGAAACTGCCGGAGATATTGATACACTATTGCTTGATAAAACAGGAACCATTACCATTGGCAATCGCAAGGCAACCAATTTCTATCCTGCTCCAGGAGTTGATGATTTTCTGTTTATACAAAACTGCCTGATAGCTTCACTTGCAGATGAAACACCGGAAGGTAAATCAATTGTAACATTGGCTAAGGAAAGGAATGTAACCGTTCCTTCAGATTTTGATATTAAGAAGGTTACACTGATCAATTTTACTGCTGAAACCCGTAGCAGTGGTATAAATTTGACGGATGGTAAACAGATAAGGAAGGGTGCTTACGATGCTATTAAAAAGATGACTTTTGATGCCGGGAATTCATTTCCAACTGAAACGGTTGAAAAAATAAAATCGATATCATCAAATGGAGGAACCCCACTTGTTGTATCAGAAAATAAAAAAGTAATAGGCGTAATAGAATTACAGGATATTATTAAACCCGGTATTAAAGAACGGTTTGAACGTTTAAGGAAAATGGGTATTAAAACCGTAATGGTGACAGGCGACAACCCGCTTACCGCAAAGTATATTGCCGAAAAAGCAGGCGTAGATGATTTTATAGCTGAAGCTAAGCCTGAGGATAAAATGGCATATATACGTGCTGAGCAGGCAGATGGTAAGTTGGTTGCCATGATGGGTGACGGCACCAATGATGCACCTGCTCTTGCTCAGGCTGATGTGGGAGTAGCTATGAATAGCGGTACGCAGGCAGCTAAAGAAGCAGGCAATATGGTTGACCTTGATAATGACCCAACCAAACTTATTGAAATAGTGGAAATAGGAAAGCAATTACTGGTGACCCGCGGTACCTTAACAACCTTCAGTATTGCGAACGATGTGGCTAAATACTTTGCCATAGTTCCGGCACTGTTTATTGTTACTATACCATCATTGCAAGCCTTGAATATTATGGGGCTTAAGAGCCCTGAAAGTGCAATACTTGCTGCAGTTATATTTAATGCCATCATCATTCCATTGCTCATTCCATTAGCATTAAAGGGTGTAGAATACAAGCCTATTGGTGCAAGCGCTTTGTTGAGACGTAACTTATTGATTTATGGCCTGGGTGGTATTATTATACCATTTATCGGAATAAAACTGATCGATATGGCACTTGGCTTATTTATGTAAATTATAAAACAGAAACATTATGAAAAAATATTTATTACCATCCATAAGACTCACAGGCGTGTTGCTGGTCTTGCTTTGCATATTGTATCCTTTGTTTATTGCAGCAGTTGCCAAATTGGCTCCCGGAGGAGGAGATGGTGTTACAGTTTCCTATAGAGGAAAAGTAGTAGGTTATGAAAATATCGGGCAGGGCTTTAAAAACGACAAATATTTTCAACCACGCCCATCAGCAGTAGGTTATAATGCAGCGGGTTCAGGTGCAAGTAATAAAGGTCCTACAAATCCTGATTACCTAAAATCGGTACAAGCTGCTATTGATACTTTTATGGTGCATAACCCGGGTATTAATAAAGCGGATATTCCTGCTGAACTGGTAACGGCATCGGGCAGCGGATTAGACCCGGACCTTAGCCCTGAAGGAGCTAAAATTCAGGTTAAGCGTGTGGCTGCTTTGCGCCATATTCCTGAACAGGATTTAATGAGGCTGGTAGAAGAACATACTGAAAAACCATTATTAGGTATTTTTGGGCCAGCAAAAGTAAATGTTCTGAAATTGAATATTGCGCTCGATGAAATGAAACCGCTTAGTAAATAATAATCAGTAAATTAGTAAACAGATATAAATCAACACAACTATGAACACAGGAAAAACAGCGTTACTTGCATTAGCGGCTTTAGCGCTTACACAACAAGCTAATGCGCAGACAGCACCTGCAAAAGATACGGTCAAAAAAATAGCTGACCAGGTTCCGTTTGACAACATGGATCAATCTTGGGTGAATGGAAATGACCGCAGGGATTCTTCGGTGTTTCATATTCCATATTTCACCCCGGAAATTTTCGTGGATGCTAATATAACCACAACCAGTGCTAATCCAATAGACCATACTGTTGTTGGTTCAACCGCTCTTGCCCGCAATGATGAAATGGATATTTCACAATTGGGCTTTGGTGGTGATTTTAACTATAACGGAGCACGCGGAAGATTTATGACCCAGTTGGGAACCCGCGATGAAGTTGTTCCAAGGAATGATTATAGTCCGTATCGTGGCCAATACGACCTTACAGATGCTTATCGGTATATTAGCGAGGCATACGGAGGTTATCACTTTAATGTATGGCATGGTATCAATGTCGATGGGGGACTATTCATGTCGTACATTGGCCTTAATTCATACTACCAGGTTGAAAACTGGGATTACCAGGCTTCCTATACATCTGATAATACACCATGGTTCTTTAATGGAATACGTACCCAGATATTTCCAAGTAATACATTAAAGATAGAAATATGGTTAATTAACGGATGGCAGAGTTATGCCACTTTTAATTCTAACCCTGGATTTGGTGGAAACATTACATGGATACCTAATGAAAATGTTAAACTTTTAACTAATGATTATTATGGACAAGATGATGCCGGTTTATTGGGCAGGCATCGGTTCCACTCTGATAACAGTTTCTTGGTAAGGTATTTCCACAGACCAAAAACATCAAGTGGTGTTACTCAAATGGCATTCTCGTTAACAGGTGATATTGGCGAGGAATCTGGTGACGGAGTGAATGGATTTAATGATTTCAAAACCGGTGATGCTACAGATGGTTATGCCCAGTACTTTGCCAGTGCCATGTTTTACAACAGAATATGGTTTGCACATGGTAAATTGGCCTGGATGATAGGCGGTGGTGTTATGACAAACCCAGGCCGTTACCTGGTTCTTGAGCCAACAGGCCAGGCTAGTGATCTTCCAACTCCAACTGCCATAGCAATGTCAAATGGAACGATATTACAAACAACTACCCAGGAAGGGATTGATCCTTTTACGCAAAACCCGGGTGACCAGTTTAGCGCATGGGATTGTTCAACTAATATTGCATGGATGCCTAATCAAAGTATTGAATTTAAACTGGAATTATTACACCGTCAGGCTAATGTACCTTATTTTGCAGGCCCGGGTGGCGTTACTTCACCAAACGGATATAATACATACCCAGTCCTTACACAATTGCCTAATGGAACCCTTGTTCCTACTTCAGGATGGACACCTGACCTTGTAAAAGCTGAGAACCGTATTATCATTGCTATCCTTTTCAGAATATAATTGATAATAGCAATAACTTTGCGCTATGCCTGAAGAAAGAGAGCAAAACGCAGAAAACTTCCTTGAACTTATCCGCAAATCAAAGCGTGGTAAGTTCAAGGTTTATATAGGCATGAGCGCTGGGGTGGGCAAAACATACCGCATGTTGCAAGAAGCTCATACCTTATTGAAAAACGGTATTGATATACAATTAGGCTATATAGAAACTCATAACCGTAAAGAAACGCATGAATTATTGGAAGAGCTTCCGGTGATACCACGCCGGAAGCTTTTTTATAAAGGGAAAGAGTTGGAAGAAATGGATACCCAGGCCATTATTAATGCTCACCCGGAAGTAGTGATCATTGATGAACTAGCTCATTCGAACATTGAAGGGAGTAAACATGAAAAACGCTGGCAGGATGTATTAGAAGTGTTGGATGCCGGAATAAATGTTATAAGCGCGGTAAATATTCAGCATATAGAAAGCTTAAATGAGGAGATCCAAAAAATAACCGGCATAGAGGTAAGCGAACGTATACCAGACAGGGTGTTGCAAGCTGCAGATGAGGTTGTAAATATTGACCTGACTGCTGACGATCTGATAGTCCGATTGAAAGAAGGCAAAATATACGATAAAACAAAAGTGGAAACTGCACTGAAAAATTTCTTTCAGGCAGAAAAAATATTACAGCTCCGGGAGCTGGCCCTGAGGGAAGTTACATCGCAGGTTGAAAGGAAAATTGAAAATGAAATTCCCAGAAATATTGCAACACGTCCGGAACGATTTCTGGCATGTGTTAGTTCAAATGCTGATGTATCGAAAATGATAATAAGAAAAGCTGCAAGACTGGCTTCATATTACAATTCAAAATGGTATGTACTATATGTACAGACAGAGAAAGAAAATCCTGATAATATTGAGCTGTCTGCCCAACGCCATTTAATAAACAATTTTAAAATGGCAACAGAGCTTGGCGCTGAGGTAATTCAGGTTAATGGTAAAAGTATAGCTGCTGCAATTATTGAAACCGCCGAACAAAAAGAGATAACTACCATTTGTATTGGCAAGCCTCATTTTAATTTACTTCAGCTTATTATGAGTGGTGGCGTGTTCAACCAGTTGCTGCAAAAAATGTCTTCGTCTGAAATCGATCTGATAATTCTCTCTTAATGAAACTGCGGATTAAAACCAAGTTATCGCTTGGGCTGACTTTTTTCTTTATCATGATCGTTTTAATAGGAGCGGTTGGATTGTTTGCAATTAATCGCCTTGCCGATGAATCGAAAAATATACTGAAGGCTAATTATGAAAGTATAGAGTATTCTGAAAATATGCAGCAGGCCATTGATGCTTACGAAACAAAAGAGCCTGAAGCATTGAATAAATTCGAGAAGAACTTAAAAGCACAGGAAAATAATATCACCGAAGTTGGAGAGCAGGATGCAACTGCTTCGGTGCGTGAAATGTTTGAAAGGCTTAAAACCGCTGATTCGGTTACAGCGGAAAAAATTGAAAAAGAGTTGCGGACAGGCCTTTATAAGATAAGCGATTTGAACACAAATGCCATTGTAAGAAAGAATAATGAAACGCAACAAACAGCAGATAAATTGAAAATTTATTTAGCTATTCTGGCAACGGTGGCTTTTCTTATTTCGTTCACTATGCTAATGAATTTCCCTGGGTATATTGCAGATCCTATCAGCAAACTTACGGAGGGTATAAAACAAATAGCCAACAGGAACTATTCACAACGGATACATATTGAGAAAGGTGATGAGTTTGGAGAATTAGCCGAAGCCTTTAACACAATGGCTCAAAAATTAGATGACTATAATAACAGCAACCTGGCTAAAATTATCTTCCAGAAAAAACGAATAGATACCATTATAAATAACATGAAAGACCCTATTATAGGGCTTGATGAGAATAGAAAAATACTTTTTGTTAATTCATCTTCTATAAAAATATTAGGCATCAATGCATCTGAACTTATAGGTAAATACGCACCTGATGTTGCCTTAAAGAATGATCTGTTAAGAGCACTTATTTCTACTAAAGAAGGAGCTACCCCGCTTAAAATATATGCCGATAACAGGGAGAGCTACTTTACAAAAGAAGTATTGAAAATAACAGCTGATGAGCAACCTATTGGTGAGGTTATTATATTAAAAAATATCACCCAGTTTAAAGAGTTGGATCTTGCCAAGACTAATTTCATTGCTACTGTATCTCATTCGTTAAAAACACCTATTTCATCCATTAAAATGAGCTTAAAGCTATTGGGTGATCAAAGAATTGGGAACACAAATGAGGAACAAAAACAACTCATTAATCACATACAGGAAGACAGTGAACGCTTGCTTAATATTACAAGTGAGCTTTTAAATATGACACAGGTAGAAACCGGTAATATTCAGCTTAACTTCAGGCAAACCAACCCTAAGGAGATTGTAGACTATGCAGTAGATACAATAAGAATGCAGGCAGAGCAGAAACACGTTGCGCTTGAAATAATTTGCCCTGAAAGAACAAAGAAAGTATTGATCGATCCGGAGAAGACAGTATGGGTAATGGTTAATTTACTATCGAATGCACTTCGTTATAGTCCTGAGAACGAAAAAATGATTATCCAAGTCACTCAGAACGACTCGGATATTGAATTCTCAGTAAAAGATTTTGGTATAGGTATTCCGGATAAGTATAAGGACCGTTTGTTTCAAAGGTATTTCCAGGTTCCTGGTAGTTCAAGAAGCGGAACAGGTTTAGGCCTGGCCATATCAAAAGAATTTATAGAAGCCCAGAATGGCAAGATTGGAGTAGAAAGTAAAGTGGGTGAAGGAAGTAGGTTTTATTTTACACTGCCTACGGTTTAGTTTTTTTTTACTCGGGTTTATATTTGTATATTAAATTTTATCAGTGAGGTCACGTGGCCTTAGCCATATATTATACAAGCCAACCTGATAGAAAGACAAGTTAGCCGAATAAAAAAACATTCCCCCAGGTCACAAGGTAGTTTTGGATTATAAATCTAAAATATATCTAACAATTAAATTAAAATTATGGAAACTAAAGAGGTTAAAACGGATAATGGTTTGATTACAGGAATGTTTCCTGATCGAGAAAGCGCTGAAAAAGCATACAATTCTGTTTCGGAACGAGGCTATACAAAAGATGAGGTTAGCCTGATTATGTCAGACGAAACTAAAAAGAAGTATTATTCGGGATATGTAAAAGAAACGGTGCTTGGCACAAAAGCTGCCGATGGTGCCGGAAAAGGTTCGGCAATAGGTGGTGTAGTTGGTGCAGCAGTTGGTATTTTAGCTGCCGTAGGAACCAGCTTGGTAATTCCGGGTCTTGGATTAGTTATTGCAGGCCCGCTTGCTGCTGGTATTGCAGGTGTTGGAGCAGGAGGGCTTACCGGCGGTATTATTGGCGCTTTGATTGGTGCAGGTATTCCTGAAGCGCGTTCAAGAATATATGAAGAAGGAGTAAAAAAAGGGCATATTGTACTGGGTGTTCACCCTCGTAACGTAGAAGATGCAAATCATATAGAGAAGTCATGGTTGGCTAATAACGGGCAAGAGATACACCATGAATCTACCGTTGAAGTAAATAAACACGTGTAATTCGAATGCAAGTAAACGAAACCCCGTAAGGTTTCAATAAAAGTAGGGTAACCCCGTAAGGTTATCGGAAGTCCTGTAAGGCTTCCAAGGTAAAGAATAAAACATGGTCTATATAAAAAGACTGGGTTTTCTTCTTAAAAAACAAAGGGCTTCAGTTATTAACTGAAACCCTTTTTTATTCTGTGGGAGCTACCGGGTTCGAACCGATGACCCTCTGCTTGTAAGGCAGATGCTCTGAACCAGCTGAGCTAAGCTCCCAAAAATGAGAGTGCAAATATAGCATTTCTGCTTACACGCCAAATATTTTATTGTTTTTTCTGAAGAAACCTTAATTGAAAAGGCTTTGGCGATATATGTAGATGTTATTTAACAGCCACATGGTCATCCAGCTTGTCCATTTCAAGTATACTGGTCTTCCCATCTTCACTTTCCCTGTA
>DATHNG010000045.1:0-9405 GCA_035486275.1 Bacteroidia bacterium | reverse complement strand
CAATCAATGCATCACCAACAGTATCAGTACTATCAACAGGCATAGCATCAGAGATATGCCCTGGAGACACCATGGGCTTATTAGCTGGCGGAGCCAGTACGTATACTTGGAGTCCTTCAACAGGCCTGAATGTAACAACCGGCAGCCATGTTATAGCCAGCCCTGGTACAACGCAAACCTATACGGTAACAGGTTACAATGGTAGTTTATGTAGCGATACGGCAAGTATCGTGGTACTTGTATATCCGCATTCAACGGTAACAATATCTCCGGTTAGTCCAAATATATGTTCAGGCGATTCGGTTACATTGAATGCCAGTGGGGCGACAAATTACTCATGGTCACCGGGTTCAGGTTTAAGCTGTATACTTTGTTCAAATCCGAATGCATCTCCGTCATCGACAATTACCTATACCGTAACGGGAAAAGGAACGGGAGGTTGTGCATCCAAGGACAGTGTAGTGTTAGCTGTAACCCCGACACCAACCTTATTAATAACACCATCAAAACCTGCAATATGTAAAGGAATATCGGTACCCTTAGTAGTAAGTGGTGCCAGCAGTTACACGTGGAGCCCGCCAGGGGGATTAAGTTGTACAAGCTGTGATAGCACTACAGCCAATCCGGGCTCCACAAGCATTTACACTGTAACGGGAACGTCATCAGGATGTTCATCTAAGGACAGTGTTACGGTTACCATAGATATACCTGTGGTAACACCATCAGCATCGTCGCCAACAATATGTTCAGGAAGCAGTTCAGTGCTTTCTGCAACGGGAGCGACAAACTATACGTGGAGCCCGCCAGGGGGATTAAGTTGTACGAGCTGTGATAGCACTACGGCAAATCCGGGCTCCTCTACTACTTATACGTTAATAGGAATAGATACAGCAGGTTGTTCAGATACAACCAGTATTATTCTTACCGTAACACCGACACCAACGATAAGCGTGTCGGCAACCGCATCGTCAATATGCCAGGGAAATAAGACCCAGCTTATAGCCAGCGGAGCATCAAATTATATGTGGAGCCCGCCAGGGGGATTAAGTTGTACAAGCTGTGATAGCACTACAGCCAATCCGGGCTCTACAACTACATTTACCGTTGTAGGTACCAACGGAAGCTCATGCAAGGATACAACAACGTTTGTTTTAACAGTAAACCCAACACCAACAGTAACAATAAGTGCAGCAGGAGGCGATACGATATGCCAGGGACAATCGACCATTCTGACGGCCAATGGCAGTGCAACGAATTATATATGGAGCAATGGTTCAGTAACAAGTACAATAAATGTGAGCCCGACAACACCAACCACATATACCGTATATGCATCAAACGGTACTTGTTCTGATTCTGCAATAACTACAGTTAATGTATATCCTAAATTTAATATAGTAATGCCTCAGGATTCTATTTGTGCCGGCGCCCAGGCTATTGTAAGTGTAAACGCAAGTGGTGGAAAACCTTCATATACCTACGCATGGAACAATGGACTTGGAAGTGGCGCAGGACCATATACCGTAAGCCCAGCAACTTTAACCTACTATGTATGTACTGTTACGGATGGTTGCGGTGATACCATAAAAGATTCGAGTAAAGTATTTATTTCTGTCACTCCACATGTTACATTTACAGGAACGCCTGATACTGTGCCCGGAGGACAATATGTATCATTTACTAATACCAGTACAAATGCTACATCATACTATTGGAATTTTGGAGATGGTAATACTTCTACAGATAGTAGTGTGTATGAGCAATATAACGAACAAGGTATTTATATTGTCACCCTTGTTGGTTCAAATTCAATCGGCTGTTCAGATACTGCCTGGGACACTATTCATGTAACCCAGGGTATATACATACCAAATGTGTTTACCCCAAATGGCGACGGACAAAATGATGTGTTTCATGTTACAGCAGGAGGGATTCAGTTTTATAACATAGAAATATTTGACCGTTGGGGGCAAAAGGTGTTTATTGCTGATTCACCAAATATAGACTGGACAGGAAGAAGCGATTCCGGAGTGGAAGATTCAGATGGAACGTACTATTATATTATAAAGGCTACTGCTTTTGATAAAACAAGTTATAATTTCCACGGATATATAGAATTGATACGATAATTTGAAAAAAATTGTAAATTAGAAAACAAAAACACATAGATAGAGATGATGAATAGAAAGTTTACTTTTTTGATTTTTGGTTTATTAGTAGCAGCCATTATTCAAGCACAGACAGCAAGCTATACAAAAAAATGGGAAGTTAAAACACCATTCGTTCACAATGTTTTTATAGAAAATCGTGGCCAGATTCCAGGTGAAATAGAGAGAAAGGTTAAAGAACCGATATTATATTATTCTATTAAAGGGAGTGTTTACCTATTCTTCTCTCCAACCTCAGTTACTTTCCTTACCAGTAAATTTGAAAAGGCAGATGGTGATGAAAAAGAGGCCGATCGTGATAAGACTACTAAAATGATACCTGAATATATGAGTATGTCTTGGTTGGGTGCTAATGCCAATGTACAGGTAACTGTAGATAAAGAATCGACAGACTATTTTACTTACCCAAATCCAAATACTGAAAATAAGTTACCTGGTATAACTGCACATGCATGGAGTAAAGTAACGTATCATAATTTGTACAATGGAATTGATGTGGTTTTTTATTACCCTGATAAAGGTGGTATAGAGTATGATATTATTGTTCACCCGGGTGCAGATCCTTCGGTTGTAAAGATGAATTATACAGGCGCAAAAACGTTATTAAAGAGTGGAAATATTCTTATTACTTCAGATTGTGCTAATCTTACTGACCATGCCCCATCGGCAAAAGATGAAAATGGAAGCAATGTAGCTACTTCATTTTCCCTTGATAATAATACGGTGTCATTTAAAACAGGGACTTATAACAGGAGTCAAACATTGACAATTGATCCTTGGGTTACTGCAACAAGTTTTACAACAACTAATTCAGCATATGATATTGGATATGATGTGTTTGGAAATGTATATATTTTTGGTGGAGGAACGTCGACTGTATACCAATTGCAAAAATATAATAGTACTGGCACCTTGCAATGGACTTATTCTCCCTCAACATGGCCAGAAGGTGGTTCTTTTTGGTATTATTATGGTGACTTAGTAACAGATACAAGAACCGGAGATTGTTATATTAATGCAGGAACAGATGGCGGCTTTTCTATTTCTGGAGCCCAGATAAATAAAGTAGGGCCAGCAGGAAACCTTATCAGGAACTACTCAGGAAATTCAAAGATTCATGAAGCCTGGAGAATGGATTTAGATTATTGTCATAACCTTTTAGTTATTGGTGCAGGTGATGCAGGTAGCCCTCCTTATCAGGCATTTACTATTGATACCGCATTTGCATCGAGTACCGCAGTTAATGTGCTAGGTACCGATTCAGCGTTTCACGATATGGCATTGTTAGGGTTAGATCAACTAGGACATGCTTATATGGCAACCTCACAGACTGCCGGAGGGTCGGCAGCCAATGATGCAATTGCTGATAATGTTTTAATGCAACTACCAATTCCTTCTTTAAGCCCCACTGCTTACCAGGTCAGTGATGGTTATACATTTCAAGAAATTAGTTCTATTAGTTATCTTGGACCCGTACTTGGAGGATCAGCAGGAAATGGCTTGAACGGATTGGCAGCAAATAAGTATTTTGTAATTACTTATGATGGTTCCACAGTTAAAAAATGGACTACAACTGGTGTATTAAAGAAAACCATTGCTTTGCCAGGAGGGAAATCATTTGGACAAGGTGGTTTGGATTTGGACTGTCAAGGACATATTTATGCAGGTAATGGCAGTGCAATTGATGTATATGATTCTACTTTGGCATCGCTCGGAACTGTGTCGGTTGCCAATACTGTTTATGATTTGAAAGTGGCAAGTAATGGTTTAGTATACGCTTGTGGTAAAACATTTGTGGGAGCTTATACAAATACGTATAGTTCAAAAATGGTGACAATATCAAGTACAGCGCCTTCAGCATGTGCGGCTTGTGATGGAAAAGCAACGGCTAATGTCAGTTGCGGATCAGGTAACTATACATACAAATGGAGCAATGGCGCAACTACTTCAAGTATAACAAATCTTTGCCAGGGCATTTATTCGGTAACTGTTACCGATGCTTCAAAATGTGGCGGTGCAGGTGGAGAAGATACAGCATCGGTTAAATTTGTTTTACCTGGCGGCCCAACGGTAAGTATTACTTCTAAGACTGCTACATTATGCAATGGTGGTGGTGGAGGAACAGCAACTGCAAATGCTACAGGTGGCTCTGGGCCTTATACATATAGTTGGTCTCCATCGGGTCAAACAAATGCAACTGCTACAAATCTTAGCGAGGGTACATACACCGTTACCGTAAAAAATGGCAGTGGTTGTATAAGTGTAGATACTGTAAACATTTCCCAACCTGCTCAAATACAAATCGGCACAAATATATCACCAACCTGTTCTGGTAATAATGGAAGTATTGCAGCAATTGTTTCGGGTGGTGTAGGCCCGTATACTTACAGCTGGGCTCCATCGGGCGGAACAAATGCAACTGCATCAGGCCTAGGAGTCGGAACATACACAGTTACGGTACAAGATAAAAATGGATGTACCCAAACGCAAACAGCTACAATTGGTACAGCCTCAGGAACTCCTCCTACTGTTACGCCGAGCGAAACTCCTGCATCATGCAGTATTTGTAATGGAACAGCCAGTGTATCAGTTTCAGGAGGAACTGCTCCATATACTTACTCATGGTCCAATGGAGCGACCGCAAGTTCACAAAGTAATTTATGTGGTGGAACATATTCTGTGTCTGTTAGTTCTGCAGGTGATAGTGTAGTAGTCCCATTTTATACTGAAAACTTCACTGGAGGCGCACTAGGTGGATGGACATTGAATATTCCCGGGACCGGAACACCTGGCACGCATCCTAATAAATGGGTAGTTGATAATAATACTCCCTTATGTAATACAGGAGGGTATTATTTGCACATAGCATGTAGTGGCACCAATGCATATTACACTTGTAATCCGGGTGCAACTTATGATCCAGGTGTTCCTAACTTTGACAATTCTGCAACTGACCTGTACGCTTCTTCACCAAGTATTTCAACAGTTGGTAAAAATAATATGACCTTAGAATTTACCTATGAAAGTGATGGTAATTCATCAGCTGATTATGGGCTTGTAAGTTTCAGTAGCAATGGTGGAACAACATGGAATGACCAGCCGACAAAATATAGTGGGGTTACTACATGTACTA
This sequence comes from Bacteroidia bacterium, assembly GCA_035486275.1. Taxonomy (GTDB): domain Bacteria; phylum Bacteroidota; class Bacteroidia; order JABEUT01; family JABEUT01; genus JABEUT01. The sequence goes on along the minus strand of DATHNG010000045.1, from coordinate 4,104 downwards.
AAGCTTCGGTGGCAATACCGGCTACCTATAATGGTATTGCTAATTTCCGTGTGGGTTTCCGATGGATAAATGTAGGTAAGGGTAAAGGAAATGACCCACCATTTGCTATTGATAGTATTTCCATAGGCTCAAAAGCTTTTGTAACAGGATGCCCAACAACTCAAACGATAGTTATTCCGCCAAGTGGTTCCTTCTCGGTAACAACAACACCTACTAATGCATCTTGTGGTTCTAACAACGGATCGGCTACAGTAACTCCTACACCAACAGGTGCATATACTTATAAGTGGTCCGATGGGCAAACTACTCAAACTGCCACAAGCCTGAGTGCTGGTACATATACTGTTATTGTTTCTGTTAGCGGTGGTTGCTCCGACACAACACAGGTAACAGTAAGTAACAGTGGTGGCCCAACTCTGTCATCTATATCCAGGACAGATGTTGTATGTTACGGTACTAATACCGGCACTGCAACAGCTAATGTTACCGGAGGAGTCAGCCCATTTACGTATTCCTGGAACAGCGGACAGAGTACATCTTCTGTAAATGCCCTTAACGCAGGTACCTATACTTGTACTGTTACTGATAAAAATGGTTGTAAGTCAACTGACACAGTTATAATAACACAACCGGTTGTCATATCTTCCAGTGTAAGTGGTACAACCCAAGCTAGCTGTGGCAGTTCAAACGGAAGTGCAACAATAACCGCAAGTGGTGGAACAGGAACACTTACATATAGCTGGGCGCCTTCAGGCGGAACAGCTGCAGTTGCAACAAGCCTTGCAGCTGGAACATATACGTGTACCATTACGGATGCAAACGGATGTACTAAGGCAATTACAGCTACAGTAAGCAACTCTGGCGGACCTACAGTTAATACTACATCAACAAGCCCGAAATGTAATGGCCAAACGGGAATTGCAGTAGCTGCAGTATCAGGTGGGGTAAATCCATACACATATAGCTGGAGCCCTACAGGCGGGTCTAAGGACACTGCTACCGGATTAATTGCGGGCTTATATACATGTACCGTTACAGATAAGAATGGATGTATAACTAGTGATACTATAAGGGTTAATCAGCCATCTGCTATAACCGGATCGGCAAACACCACAAATGCTTCGTGTGGTAATAGTGATGGTTCTGCTACAATACTCGCTGCCGGTGGTACGGGCGCATTAACCTATAGTTGGTCTCCTTCAGGTGCAACAACAAATACCTTAGGTAATCTCGCGGCTGGTTCCTATACTTGTACGGTAACTGACGGTAATGGCTGTAGCAATCAGATAGTGGCATTAATAAGTAATATAGGTGCTCCTACTTTAGCTATTACACAAAGCAATGAAAAATGCTTTGGTGATAAAACAGGTACAGCTATAGCCAATGCTTCAGGCGGCAGCAGCCCATATGCATATTCATGGAACAACGGTGCAACAACGAGTAGTATAAATGGTCTGGCAGCGGGAACATATACCTGTGTTGTAACCGACAATAAAGGATGTATTACAAATGATACGGTGAAAATAACACAACCATCTGCACTTGCATCTACAGTAAAAATAGTTGCTGCAACCTGTGGTAAACCAGGCACCGCAACCATAACGCCGGTAGGTGGAACAAGCCCTTATTCATACAAATGGTCTCCTTCAGGTGGAACAAGTGCTACAGCTTCAAATCTGGCCAGTGGTTCGTATACTTGTACTATAACCGATGCTGATAGTTGCACCCAGGTATTACCTGTTACAGTAACAGGTAATTCAGGCCCTGTTGTATCAATAAGTCCGGATACAACTATAGCGTTAAACGGAACGGCTACCATAACAGCAACAGGCGGAGGCAAGTATGTTTGGTCGCCTGCTACTTCACTAACGTGTTCAACATGCGCAACAACAAATGCCGATCCGACAAAAACAACTACATATTGCGTATTGGTTACCGATACAAGTGGTTGTGCTGATAGCGCCTGCATGGTAGTAAATGTAGAATTGCCTTGTGGTCAGATTTGGGTGCCAAATGCATTTTCTCCAAACGGAGATAACCAGAATGACCTTGAGTGTGTATATGGTAATTGTATAGAGACAATTAGCTTTAGAATATTCGACCGTTGGGGTAACGAAGTATTTGAAACAGTTGACCCTAAAGAGAATTGTTGGGATGGAAAATATAAAGGGCAATTAATGAATTCAGGAATATTTGTTTACTACCTCGATGCGGTGCTTACTTCGGGAGAAAAGGTTTCACAAAAGGGTAACATAACACTAGTACGATAACTAACGAATTAAAAGGGATGAAAAGAGAGATGAAATATAGAAGGATACTTACTGCAGTTTGCGCCTATTGTATCACCACTGTAAGTGTAAGCGCCCAGGATATTCATTATTCACAATTTTATATGGACCCTTTGCAGCAAAACCCTGCATTGGCAGGTGCTGATCATGACCTTGAGGCAAACCTGAATTATAAAAACCAGTGGTCGAGTGTGGCAGTTCCATACAAAACAATTGCTGCTTCGTATGATATGCGCCTGTCAAAACCGAAGACCAATAAAAAAGGCTTTTGGGCAGCGGGTATTAATTTTTATAGCGATAATTCGGGCGATGCGCAACTAACTACAACGCAGGTGAATCTTATTGCAGCATATCATGTGCTTACCGGCCAGTATAGCCAGTTAGGCATGGGCGTTATGGGTGGATATGCTCAGCGAAGCATTAATTATTCCCAATTACAATGGGGTAACCAGTACGATGGAATGGAATATAACGCAGCTTTACCTACCGGTGAACCTGCAGGTGCAAATAATTCAGTTTCTTATATAGACGATGCAGCAGGTTTAGAATGGACATACGATAATACTTCAGGCGGAATAAACGTAACCGATAACCATGAATTGAAATTTGATGTTGGTTTTTCGATATTTCACTTTACCCAGCCAAATTATTCTTTTTATAATGATGGCGAGAAGTTGTATATGAGGTATACTTTTCATGCGAATGCGCTTATAAGCCTTGGTGCATCAAATCTTGCACTGGCTCCCGGTTTGTTGTATTATAAGCAAGGTACGGCAAATGAAGAATATTTTGGAACTCTTGTGCGTTTTATGCTTCAGCAAAATTCTAAATATACAGGTGCATTTCAGGCAGCAGCTTTATCACTTGGTGGATATTACAGGAATCAGGATGCTTTTGTAGCAGCAATGTTACTTGAATATGCCAATTATGCAATGGGTGTAAGCTATGATTTTAATACATCAAACCTTACACAGGCAAGTAAAGGGATGGGAGGATTAGAACTTTCATTGCGTTTTGTAATGCCGAATCCTTACTTCCAGGGTGGTAGTAAAGCTGGTAATAAATCAATGTTTTAAACTATTAATAATTAGGTACTTATAAGTGTAACATTTAACAATTTAATAACGTAAAATATAAAAGAAAGCGAATTATACAGGTAATTCAGATCATGTAGATATTAAAACGCGATACAACAACCCGAGCATTGTGTAGCGTTAATGCGGTGATAATGGTTTTTATCAGTTCGTTAACGATGAATTAAAGCGATGTTGGGAAAATACAAAATAAAATTTCTTAATGCAATTGCAGTATTAGCATGCTGTTTAAATGTCAGCATTGATATTGCACAAACCACAACTACATACAGTTCAAGTACAACTTGGACAGTTCCTTGTGGTGGCGGTACTGTTACCGTATATTGCTGGGGTGGCGGCGGCGGTGGCGGCGGCGGTGCTAAGGCCGGCCCTTTTGGTTCTGCAGGTGGTGGTGGTGGTGGTGGTGCCTGTGCTACCAAAACATTTGCCGTAACAGCTGGACAAACTTACACGATTACTGTAGGGGCTGGTGGTACCGGAGGGCTCAATACTGGTGGGGCTGGTGGTATCGGAGGAACTTCATATTTTATAGGCCCTGTTGCTACAACTACTGTTGTTGCGGCTGTTGGAGGTAATGGGGGGCAATCAAATACTGGTGGTGGTGGTACTAATGAAGCTGGTGGAACGGGGGGGGCAGCAGCTTCCTGTACTCCTTCAGCCGGAGCATATTCAGGTGGAACCGGTCAAACGTCGTATGATTTCTATGGTGGCTGTGGAACAGT
>DATHNG010000044.1:0-6587 GCA_035486275.1 Bacteroidia bacterium | reverse complement strand
CCGAGGAATTACTGAAACGACTTACTGCTATATTCTCATCATCGAAGCAAGATGTGTTGTTACAGGCATTTGATGGAGAAAGCGAAGTATTGATAGAAGCATTTATACGTGGTAAAGAGTTTTCCTGCATTGTTGTGCAGGATGAAAATGGCAAACCCATTGCACTGCCTCCTACCGAAATTCGCAAAGGGCAGGAGTTGTTCGATTACCGGTCTAAGTATTTACCGGGCTTATCGAGAAAGATAACTCCGATAGACCTGCCCGAAGCACAGATAAAGCAAATAGCAGATAAGTGTTGCCAGTTGTTCAACGATATGCACTTTAATGTGTATGCCCGCATCGACGGCTTTATTACACCTGACAACAAAATATTCCTCAACGACCCGAACACCACATCGGGCATGTTGCCTTCGTCGTTCTTTTTTCACCAGGCTGCTGAAATTGGTTTGAACCCTTCGCGTTTCCTTACTTATATAATACGCACATCCATCCATCAGCGCGAACTGGCATCGATGAGTCCGCGGTATGCAGGCCTGTTAAAAGACACCGATAAACTAATACACGAGGACAAACACAGCACGCACAAGAAAAAGAAGATAGCAGTTATACTTGGGGGCTATTCGTCTGAAAGGCATATATCGGTTGAAAGCGGCAGGAATATTTATGAAAAACTGGCATCATCATCGCAGTACGAACCTATACCTGTGTTCCTTACCGGAAGCGCTAAAGGGCATACCTTATACCAGATACCAATAAACATATTGCTGAAAGATAATGCGGACGATATAAAGGAAAAGATCGAGAACTATAAGGTACATCCGTTCATAAAGACCATACAGCATAACTGTTCAGGTATTACTGAAAAATATTCTACCGGCAACAGCCTTACACCGCCACGCAAACTAACATACACTCAATTAGCTAAGGAAGTTGATGGAGCATTTATTGCCTTGCATGGCCGCCCGGGTGAAGACGGACAGGTACAACTAGAATTAGGCAAGGTGGGCTTGCCATTTAACGGATCGTCGGCAGCAACATCGGCTATTACTATAAATAAGTACGAGACGAATAACATTTTGCGCAAGAATGGCTTACTGGTACCTGATGATATTGTGGTTACCCACGAAGAATGCAAGAAGGATACAGCAGGACTTTACAGGCATATTGAGAAATCTATTGGTGTACCTTTTATTGCCAAACCTATCGATGATGGTTGCAGTTCAGCCGTACGTAAGATTGATACCAAAGAAGAGTTCGAAGCATTTATAAAACTCATCTTCCGCAGTAAGCAAGAGAAAGACAAACGCTCTGCTGAAATATTGAAGATAAAGAGCAACGAAGAGTTTCCGCAGAAAACTGCTTTCTTAGCCGAGCAACTGATAAAGAAAAACGGTGCAGCACACTTATTGGAAATTACAGGCGGCCTGCTGACACATTTTAATGGAAAAACAAAGACCTACGAAATGTTTGAGGCATCGGAAGCCTTATCGGAAGGGGCTGTGTTATCGCTGGAAGAAAAGTTCCTGGCCGGTGAAGGACAGAACATAACCCCTGCAAGGTATGCGGTAAATGCAAAACAAAGGCAAGCAATTTCTGAAAAGGTTAAGACAGAACTGAAGCGTGCAGCCCTTATACTTAATATAGAAGGATATGCCCGTATAGATGCGTTTGTGCGGGTATATAAGAACGGAAAGGTTGAAGTTGTGTTTATTGAAGTAAATTCGCTACCTGGTATGACACCTGCAACATGCATATTCCACCAAACGGCAATTAACGGCTACACCCCGTTTGAGTTTATTGATGCTATTTTGAAATATGGGTTTAGTAAAAAATAATGTTTAATGTTTAATTTTGAATGCTTAATATTAACTGATACCATTCAACATTAAGCATTCAACATTCAAAATTGATAGATGGGCGAGTTTAAAGAGTTTTTAAAAAGCAGAATATTCTACATCAATCTGGGGATTGCTGTGGCCTTGTTTGCTTTAATATTTTTTGGCGCCGGTAAGTTCCTTGAATCATATACCCGCCATGGTGAGTTTATTGTATTACCCGATTTCAGTAAAAAGTCATTGGCAGAAGTACAAGGCATATTAAAGAACAAAGGGCTTAAGTATGTTATTATAGATTCTACCTACGATGAAAAACTGCCACCACGCACAGTTATTAACCAGGTTCCGTATGTAGGCGCTAAGGTTAAAAGTGGCCGTAACATTTACTTATACATTACCTCGGCAGTTGCGCCAATGGTTGAAATACCGGCAAGCGGCGTTATTGATGCACCTGCGGCAAGTGCAAAAATGGTGCTTGAACACGAAGGCCTTAAAATTGGAAGCATTGGTACCAAGATAGATATTTGTGTAGGCTGTGTATTAGAAATTCATTACAAAGGCAAGGTATTGCAACCAGGCGATAAACTGGCCAAGGGCTCACGCGTTGATCTTATATTGGGGCGCGATGCCAACACCCCTGCTGATGGGAATTAATACAAGTTCATTAATTGTTTTACGGGGTTTAATTATAAAAACGAAGATGATCAATACATCTCAGAAATATGCCTAAACTTTCCATACTGGTAGCTGCTTATAATGAAGCGGCCACCATAACTTCACTGCTCGACCGGGTAACAGAAGTTACTTTATCGCATTCCGTAGTAAAAGAGATAATAGTGGTTAACGATGGCTCGAAAGATGACACCAGGAAAATACTTGATGAGTATAGTGTAAAGCAGGCACAAAGCCAGAACAGCACCGGTAACAAAACAGAACTTGTCATTCATCATAAAGAAATAAATGCAGGAAAGGGAGCTGCCCTGCACACAGGTATAAAACTTGCAACCGGCGATTTTATAATTATACAGGATGCTGACCTTGAATATGACCCGAGAGAATATGATATATTGCTGAAACCCATTATAGAAGGTTTTGCCGATGTAGTTTACGGGTCGAGGTTTATTGGCGGCAACCCGCACCGCATTTTGTTTTTCTGGCATTCGATAGGTAACAGGGTGCTTACCTTTACCTCGAACATGTTTACCAATTTAAACCTGACTGACATGGAAACATGTTACAAACTGTTCAGGGCCGATATTGTAAAGCAATTGACATTAAAAGAAAACCGCTTTGGTTTTGAGCCTGAGGTTACGGCAAAAATTGCCAGGGTTAAGGGCATAAGAATATATGAGGTTGGTATATCGTATTATGGCAGAACCTATGCCGAAGGCAAGAAAATAAACTGGAAAGATGGCTTCAGGGCGCTTTGGTGTATTTTAAAGTATAATTTGTTTTAATAAAAAAGCCCCGCAAATGCAGGGCTTTTTTATTAAATTCAAAAACAATTTATTTCTTTACACTTGCCTGAGCCTGGGTCATATCATCAACAAGTTTTTTCAATTCTGCTACTTCTTTTGCTTCACTTGAATGAGAATTGTTTAATGCAGTCAACTCATTTTTCAAGTCACTGATCTGGGCTTGCAACGATTTATTCTCAGCTTCAAGCTTTTTATTTAAAGCCTGAACACCAGCCAAAGCTACGCCTGGTTCATCAATGGTAGAAATGGTCAAACTATCATTATTCAATTGGAATGCCTTATAGAAATCCTGCGCCATTGGGCCTATGTGTTGCACATTTGCAGAATCCCATTTATAGTTCCAACGTGAAATTGGCATTGAAGCTATTTTGCTCAATATATCGTCGCTGTTCACCAAAACAAAATTTTTCTTTTTGTTTCTATCAGAACAACTGCTCCATACACCTGCAGCTGACATCTGAGCTACTCCAGTTCCTGTATTAATGTTTACTACACCTGCAAATGGAGTTGTACAACCACTGATAGTTCCGCTACAAGCACCCATACCATAATTCCATTGGGTAACTGAGCCATTACCAAACATCATAGTATTACTGGTACATACTGTTGCTCCATATCCAACTGCAGTAGCATTAGTTAATCCATTACTTGCAACATCAGCAGTATAACCTAAAGCAGTATTATATGTTCCGGTTGTGTTAGTTTGAAGAGCCTCAAACCCGCAAGCACTATTATAATCACCTGTTGTATTATTAAACAAAGCACTTTCTCCCATACCAACATTCTCATTACCACTTGTTGTTGCTTGCAATGCATTGGCTCCGACAGCAGTATTATATTCACTAGTACAATGTTGTAAAGTGTTATAACCATAGCCAGTACTATATGACCCTGTTGTATTATCTTTTAATGAAAGATAACCATATGCGGTATTAAATGAACCACTGGTATTACTTACAAGTGCCTGGTATCCGTTAGCCACATTATACGTACCGGTTGTATTGTCAAGCATAGCCTGGTATCCTGTTGCTGAGTTATATGTTCCACTGGTATTATCAAACAGTGCATCTGTACCAACCGCAACGTTACCGGTTCCCGTATTGGAAGACAATGCTTTATAACCGTATGCTTCATTGTAATTACCTGTACTATTACTTGCCAGGGCCATATAACCTTGTGCAGAGTTACCGGTACCAGAAGTATTAGAAAATAAAGCACTATCACCAACAGCAGTATTGACATCGCCTGTATTATTATATAAGGAATATGCTCCGTTGGCAGTATTGCTGCTTGCAGTGGCATTACTTCCTTCATATAAGGCATTAAATCCTGAGGCAGTATTATTCATTCCTTTAGTGTTATTAAACAAAGAATTGGTTCCGATTCCAGTATTATTAATACCGTCAGATACGGATGTTGGCTGATTACTATACAGCGCATTTTCTCCTACAGCAACATTATAACTACTCCAGGCTGTATTTGTATTATTATACGATTGGGTATATAAAGCAGATGTGCCAATAGCAGTATTGTCTCCAGCTGTTTTATTTTCTGCTAATGAGTTGTACCCTTCAGCAGTATTGTTACTCGCAAGAGAGCTGGCTCCTATAGAATATTGCCCAATAGCAGTATTAAAGTTTCCTGTAGAGTTTGTACCTAACGTACTTGCTCCCAAAGCAACATTATACTGCCCAGTTGTATTTGCATCCATTGCCTCAAAACCAATTGCAGTATTAGCACTAGCAGTAGTGTTATTTACAAGGGCAGCCGTACCGAATGCGGTATTATCTGTACCGGTTGTGTTATCCTGCATTGCTTCTGAACCCATTGCAGTATTATTATACCCTGATGTGTTTAATTGCATTGCTTGATAACCATATGCAGCATTAAATGTTCCACTTGTATTTACTGTCACTAATGCAAGATCTCCATATGCAGTATTTTGTTGATTATTTGGGGCTACTCCGGCACAGGTTCCATATTGGTCTGTATTACAAACCAATGGTTTTTTATTTGTGCCATAACTATCCGATGTAGACAACAACACCCAATTCGGATCAGTAGCAGTTCCCGCATTATAATAATAGCCAGGTACAACCGCATAAGTACCTGTACCGGCTGAATCGGTATTATATACCAGCGTACCGGTTGCAGGAGCATCGAATGGAGTCTGAAGGTTTGTAGCTTCCAATGCTGCCTTTATTGGAAAAGTCGGCATATTGTCTGCAATTTTTGCATGCTCGGCATACAGTGAATACGGAACGGACATCATTTGTGATGTCCCCATTACTGTATAATTCTCACCTCCTTTCGGGTCAAACTCTGTCTTTATAAAGTAACTGCCTGTTGACCAGTCAATGGCATTAAAAGTGCCTGATACTACACTGCCATTACCAATGGAAAGATTAGCCAAGCCAAATTGGTTGGTTGTTGTAGTTTGGGTTTCCTGGTACACGCTTGTTCCTTCGGCACTGCCTTGTAAAATAGTAATGCGGAAAGAAACCGGTTGGTTAGCTATAGCATCGCCATTTACGTTACGGGCTACGGCTTGGTACTTAAATGACTGCGGAGCCCCGGTTGTTTGTGTTTGTACTTGCGTTTGCGATTGTTGCGCATAAATGCCCGACGACAAACCTAGTGTCAGCATTGCAGCAACAAGTATTTTTATTTTTTTCATGCGATTGTTTTGTTTTATTGAATTCGAGAAGGCTTCGCCTTTCGTAATTCGTAATTTTTAATTCATAATTGTTATTTGATCTTGTCAATTTTCAGGGTTTGTACTAATTTGTTATCAGTATCGTATACCCTTAAAAAATAGATACCACTGGAATATGTACTCAGGTCGAACTGTTGTTGTTTGTTTACCATCGTTGTTTTAAACACAGTTTTACCATCCATATCCGTTAACTCTACATTCAGTGTTTTTCCTTCATTGTTGTTTTGAAGGGAAACAATGCTTGTGAAGGGATTCGGATAGGCTGTTACATTTCCTGAACCGGCAACCGGGCTTGTTACATCGGTAACAACTATTGTCTGCGGTTGTTCGAAACCCTGGGTAAGGTAATTGGCAGACGACACGCCTGTTTCAGAAATTGGTTCTCCTACGGTCCAGCTTAGTGAAACATTGGGTGTTGCGGAACTGCTGCCTGCTGATGCAATAACATCTGGCGTTGTTGTTTGCGCAAAACATGCCCGCCCTCCCAAAACGAGCACTGCGGCAATCATTGGTTTGATCTTCATGGTTATTTGATTTAGAGCTTGGTGCTTACTCTTT
>DATHNG010000043.1:0-7678 GCA_035486275.1 Bacteroidia bacterium | reverse complement strand
TTACCGAGATAGGAGTGTGAGAGACCTTTAAAGTCAGTAACATTGATGAGGTAGACATAAGTATCCTCGAGGCAAGCCTTGCCAGTATTGTTAACGGAACCATTCCATCCCTTGTCAATATCAGTGGAATGATAAATAGGTAATCCCCAACGGTCAAAGATGTACATATCAAAAGAAGAGAAGTATGTACCCTTAGGAGCAAAAACATCATTAAGGCCATCGGCATTAGGCGTAAATGCAGAAGGAATATACAAAGTAAAGAGCGCATCAATAACGATATAATGTGTCACAGAATCGATACAACCATGAGCGTTAACATCCCTGAGTGTAACAGTGTATGTGCCCGTATCGGCATATGTATGCGAAGTGTTTTGTGTAATGCTGAAGTTAGCCGGGCTGGCGGTATCACCAAATGACCATAACCACTGTGTAAGCCCATATAGGTCAGTAGTCTGATCGGTAAAAGTAATATCAGGAGAGAGGATCGTAGTAGGTTGTGGGGCATCCGTAAACTCGGTATGCGGATGATCATATACCGTAATAAGATTAGTTTGTGTAAGCGCTGAAACACATCCACTGTCAGAAGTAACCGTAAATACAACAGTATACTGTCCGGGAGTTTTATAACAATAATCGGTATCCTTTATGGCAGCAGACTGTCCATCCCCGAAGCTCCAGTTCCAAGATTTAATAGACCCCAAAGCAATAGTAGAAGCATTGGTAAACTGAATACAGGCAGGATAACATCCATTGTCCGTATCAGTAGTAAATGCAACAGCAGGTAAAGGGTCAACAATAACGAGCATACTATCAACCGCCGGAACCTTTGTACATCCATCAGTAACGGTAACGGTATAGAACTGGCTGGTAGCAGGAGAAACAGAAATAGAAGAGCCGTTTACATTACCGGGAGTCCATGTATAGGTATAAGGGCCACCATTACCGCCGCTTGCTGAAGCATGCACAGTAGCCGAAGAACCTGGACACATAGCAGCGGGCGTACCTGTAGTAACCGCTAATGGTGGATTAACCGTAACAACAACAGGAACGGGTTGCCCCGGGCAGTTGTTAATGTCAGCAGTAGTTACAGTATATGTAGTAGTAGTAGCCGGCCCCACATTAATAGAAGAAGCCGTAGTGCCCGTATTCCATGTAAATGTATACGGAGCAGTACCGCCGATAGCAGTAGCGGAGAGCGTAGAAGAGTCACCATCACAAATAGTAGCAGGTGTAGCCAGTGGAGTAGCGACAACCAGGGCAGGTTGAGTAACGGTAGCAACAGCAGTGCTTACACAGCCTGCCGAGTCAGTAACTGTCAAAGTATATGTACCTGCCGATAGCCCGGTAGCCGAGTCAGAAGTCTGTGCTGCCGGATCGTTCCATGAATAGGTATATGGCAAAACACCTCCTGTAGCCATACCGGCCGCAGTGCCATTATTGCCACCATTACAGGTTACGGTAGTGGTAGAAGTAATGCTGGCTGTTTCACCGGGAATATTAGGTACCGTAACACTGATAGTAGCAGTACATTTATTGGCATCAACAACTCCGAACGTATATGTACCCGGCTTAACATTACTGATGCTGGTAGTAACCGGGCCCGTGCTCCACTGGTAAACATACGGAGTCGTACCACCGGTAATAGTAACTGCAGCATAGCCATCAGCCTTATTACAGAAAGCCGAAGTAACGCTATCTGTAAGTGCTAATGCAGGAGGTTGTGTAACGGTAAGCGGATTAGTATCATGTACACATCCATTGGCATCAGTAACAACTACGGAATAATTACCGGCACAAAGTCCGTTAGCCGTAGCGCCGGTTTGTACGGGAGTAGTACTCCATGCATATGTAAATGTACCTGTGCCGCCTTTAGGAATAACCGTAGCAGAGCCATTGCAGGCCCCGTTGCAGGCAGCAGCAAAAGCGGCAGCCGTAAGTGTAACAGGTGTGGGTTGTGTAACAGTAGCCACCGTGCTGTCCTTACATCCGTTGGCATCGGTAACAGTAACGGTATAGCTACCCATAGCAAGTGCAGTAGCTGTAGAGTTTGTTTGTACAGGAGCCGTATTCCATGAATAGGTGTATGTGCCTGTACCGCCTTTAACTCCATCGGTAGCAGTACCATTGCTCTGACCGTTACAGAGCACAGCAACCGTATTAGCAATAGAATCGCGCAATGCAGGAGGTTGTGTAATGACAGCCGTAGCCTGAACGGTACAATTATTAGCATCAGTAACAGAAACCGTATAACTACCCGCAGCAAGTGCCGTAGCAGTAGAAGTTGTTTGTGCAGGGGTAGAGTTCCATGAATATGTATAAGGAGCACTTCCACCTGTAACGCCTGCTGTGGCGGTACCATCTGCACCTGCGAAACACGAGGTAGGAGTAGTGCCTGAAATAGAAGCTGTGAGTGCGCCGGGTTGTGCAATGGTAACCGTAGCGGTACCTGAACAGCCACCCGCTGCATCATTAACCGTAACGGTATATGAACCGGCAGGCAGGTTAGTAGCCATAGCATTTGTTTGAACGGGAGCTGTGTTCCATGAATAGGTATATGTGCCGGAGCCGCCTTTAACACCAACTGTAGCCGTTCCGTTATTACCGCAGGCTACCGATACATTGGTGAAGGATACTATCGAATCCCGGATGGGTGGAGAACCACCGACTAGCACAGTTGCAGTTGCCTTACAACCTATAGAATCTAAAGAAGTTACAGTGTAAGAGGCAGCAGTTAAGCCAGTTGCAGTAGTTGTTGTTTGCCCACCAGTCCATGTATACGTGTACGGATTAATTCCACCAGCAGGTGTAACAGATGCCGTCCCATCAGTATTACCACACGTAGTTGGCGTAGAACTGGTAGTTAATGCTGTATTTGATACTCTTATAACTGCACTGTCTTTTATAATAAGCCCACAACTATTTGCTATAGAAACGGTGTAGGTTGTTGTTGTGTTGGGCGTAGCTATTACAGAAGCCCCTGTAGCAGTATTTAAGCCAGTTGCCGGAGACCATGTATAAGTTGTGCCACCTGAAGAAGTCATAGTTACAGGCGAGCCTTTACAAACAACCGTGTCACGCAGGTTATTAAGATAGGAGTGAGTAAGGCAAACTTCCTGTGTATTATCTCCACCACCGGTACCAGCCGTGAATCCCCAGTAAACATTAGGGTTTCCACCAAAAACTCCATTTATTAAGTCGCCTGTATATGTGAGTCGTAAACTACAATCGTAATAAACAGATAATACCTGAGTAGTTGGGTTCCATGTTATTTCCATATTATGCCAGTTACCATCAGGAATTAATGGGTTTGCAGGATCTAATTGCACAGGGCCGGCTAAATTATTGCCAGATCCGTCTGTATGATTAACATCGCCGTTTTTTTCAATTGCAGTATGACAATAAGGTGGATCCCACCCATTTTGGTAAGTGTCAAACTCAACAGCTACAGATGGTGTTATACCCGCATAACCTAATCCACCTCCAAGGCTACCGGCATTGGTGCTTTGTTGCTGAAAAACAAAGCATATTCCATCAGCACCACCACAATTATAGCACTGTTTGCCCAGAAACATTTGGAACTGGATATCGAATTGTTTAGTTAAACTGACTTGGGTGGTGTACCAAATCTGCCCCCCCTGATTTTTTTGTTGAGGAGTTAGCTCATATGTGGTTACTGCGGCAGAACACTCTGAAGAGGTTGTAGAAGCGTTGCCATTAAGAATAAACTGAGCCTCACATCTATATGAAAACTGAATTGCAACTAAAATTATTAAAAATTGTAGTTTTTTTAAATGCATAATACTGATGATTGCTAACAGGGGCAGAAAATAACGTTTAAATATAATGACAATTTACTATATCAACTGTCATTATACGTAAGTAATCCATCAAAGTTATGTTTTTTTCAATTTTTTCCACAGGCATATTGGCTTAATTAGGTACTATGGGGTATTAATGAGTTTAAAAGAGACATACAATTTCTACCAACCCTTAACGTTTTCTATACGTATTAGTTATTGATCTGAAACTTTGGAGTTATGAGTATTACCAGTGAATCCCTAATAAATATTTCATATTTGCCTATATTTGCATATCTTTTTTTTAAGAAAAACCTCTTTTCACTCAAATGAAAATCATTCATATAGTTGATCCTTTTGCGGGTGGAATAGCCACTTTTTTAAAGTTGCTTACCGAAGAACTAAAGGATGATTACCATATAATAATTCATGGTGAACGTAAAGAACTTGCTGATGCCAAGTATGTGAAAACAGTTTTTCCTAAAAAAAATATTCGGTTTATTCACTGGAAATCAGTACAAAGGGAGCTGAGCCCAATAAAAGATTTAAAAGCATATGCTGAATTGGTAAGTATCCTTCGTAGATTCAGTGATGTGGACGTTGTGCATCTACATTCTTCAAAAGCAGGATTTTTAGGTAGAATAGCTTGCAGGCACCTGGGCATTACTAATGTGATTTATACCCCAAATGGTGCACCTTTTTTAATAAAAAAAGGTAAGCGTATAAACCTGAAATTATATGAGAGATTTGAAAAAATTGCATATCACTTTGGCGGAAGGATAATATGTGCTTCCGCTTCAGAAAGAGACGAGTATGAAAAGAGGGGAATGTCTGCCGAATTTATAAGCAACGGAACAAGGATCGGCAAAAGCTCATTTATTGGCAATAAAGATTATAATAAATTCAGAATTGTTACATCGGGTCGGGTAGCAAACCAAAAAAACCCGCACTTTTTTAATGAAATAGCATGGGCTTTTGCAGAACTGAAACATTTTGAATTTGTGTGGATAGGCCAGGGAGAAGATACAGCGGCGTTAACTGCACCGAATATTAGGATAACAGGGTGGCTTAGTCGAGAAGGAGTAAATCATGAAATTGCAAAAGCAGATTTGTACTTATCAACTTCGTTTTTTGAAGGACTTCCATTTGCTGTTATCGAAGCTATGTCATTAGGTAAATGCCTTTTGCTTTCAAACTGTACAGGAAATATTGATCTTGTCAAGAAAGGCGTGAATGGTGAAATTTTCAACAATCAGGAAGAAGCAATAAATCATATCATATATTTTTATTTAAACAAGGAGATTACGGAATCAATGGGTTTGAATTCGCTTGAAATATGCAGGGATTATTTTAGTATCGAGGAAACGGCATTCCGTTATCGTATGGAGTATAAAAAAACACCAAGTACTATATATCGAGCTAAGGCATTTGATATATTAAGAAAGAAGAATCCAAAGTCTATTGCAGCAACGCTTGGTAAAAGCAATCTCCAATAGGAAAGTTCATATATATTTGAGGGGTTAATGAGAGTGAGCAAATGCCAGGTAGCCTTTTTCTTTTTAAGGATATTAAAACATCAGCAAAGCATGGAACAGTAATATACTATTCCATACTAGCATATATCGTTTCTCTTTTTATTAAAAATATTCCCGTTATTTCTAACGGCCTAATGATACTTATTCTGGTCTTTGCAATAATAAATACTTCCCGCAAAAACTATTTTAAACAGTTCGGAAAAGAAAAAGTGAATATTGGCATTATTCTGTTTTTTGTATTTCAGTTACTAAGTGTGTTTTTTTCTTCTGATAAGTCGAGCGGGTTTAATATCTTGTCCTTGAGAGTACCATTGTTGATATTTCCATTAGCATTTTGTTTAATTGATTTTGATCAGAAAATATGGAAAAGCATTTTGTTTTTCTATGTATTCGCTACTATAATTGCTTCCATGGTTGGGTTCTTGTATGGTTCATACCTTGCACGACTTGAAAATAATACAGCCTACTTTTATAATGACAATATTTCAGAATTGTTGCTAGGAAAACAAGCCGCATATTTTGGCCTATATATTAATGTGGCTATTCTTGCAATTGTATATTTATTAAAGGAGAATAAAGACAAAGCTAAGCCCGGAAATATTCTTCTATTCATTAGTATATTTTGGTTGTTATTTATTAATTATATGCTAGCCAGTAAAATGAGTACACTAAGCTTAGTTGTAATTCTTATATCGGCATTGTTTATAAATATCATCCGTAAAAAGAAAGTACTGGAAGGTTTCATACTTGTTTTTGGGGTGCTGATTGCTATTGTTATATTAGATAATGTGTTTCCCAAAACGATAGACAGATTTAAAACAGTAACCCAAACAGGATTTAGTTTTGAGAATACTAATGCGGAGAATAGCCTGGATACTAGATTTGATTCAGCCAAATGGAGCAGCGGCAGTACAAGAATGGCATTATGGACGTGCGGAAGGGAGATATTTGTAAAACACCCAATTTTTGGAACGGGATTAGGAGATATTAGAAATTCATTGAAAGAGAAATATGCGGATAAGCACTTTGAATATGCATTAAATACGAACAAAAATCTGCATTGCCAGTATTTTGATATTGCAGTAAGTATGGGAGCAGTAGGGTTATTATTGTTCCTGTTCTTGTTCTTTGCATACCCTATAAAGGTTTTTATTTCAAACAGGCAGGATTTCGCAGTAAGCGTTTTTATTTGTGTTGGTTTGTGCTTGCTTACTGAAAATATGTTTGATAGACTACAGGGAGAGCAAATAATAGCATTTATACTACCGCTTTCTGTAAAAATATTTGATGTTAAAGAAGAGGCTCTTATTGATTATCAGCCAGATACATATTGATGGCTGTTTCGGCATCACCAATGAACTCAAGGTTGCCATTTTTTAAGTAGGCCACACGCTGACAATAATCCTGGATTACCTTCATATTATGACTTATCAGTACAACAGTTTTATTTTCTATCCAGCTTTTTTCAAATATTTTAATGGCCTTCTCTTGAAATTTGACATCCCCGACTGCAAATATTTCATCTAAAAACATAATGTCGGCTCCGGCATTTACAGCAATAGAAAACCCTAATCGTGCTAACATTCCCGATGAGAAATACTTTATTTTAGTGTCAACAAAATCTGAAAGTTCAGCAAAATCAACAATTTTATCAAATATTAAATCAATATCTTTGATCTTCAGACCCAATACAGACCCCGATACATATATATTCTCACGTGCAGTTAATTCATGACTCATTCCAACTCCAAGGTTCATTAACATGGTTGATCCCTGAATCTTAACATAACCAGTGTCTGTTGGATAAACACCTGCAAGTACCCGTACTAATGTAGATTTTCCACTCCCGTTTCTTCCAATTATGCCAAAACATTCTCCTTTTTTAATCTGGAAATTCATTGTTTTTAAAGCATCAACTACTTTAGCATGAGGTGGGGGATTAAACAACCTGAAGAGCCTTTGTTTTACAGTATTGTAACTATCTTCTGTAATGTGAAACCTTTTGCTCACATTTCGTACTAATATAGCTGAATCACTATCTGCTTCTGGTTTCATATTATAATCGTTCGGCAGCCTTTGAGCCAATTTTATTCAATAAATATATTCCAATGAGCAAGAAAAATGTAGCATAAAGATACCCCCATGCAAATAGCTTCCATTCGGGAAGCTCGTGATCCATAATTATATGCCTGGCGTTAATTACAATACTTGAAATTGGGTTAAGATACTTTAATTGATGAAGCGTCGAATTAAAAATTTGAGGGTTAAAAAGAATAGGGGATAACCAAAATGCCAGGCCCGATATTATTCCCCATATTTGAGCAATGTCTTTGGCTATTATGTATA
>DATHNG010000042.1:0-8212 GCA_035486275.1 Bacteroidia bacterium | reverse complement strand
GGTTGTACCTACTACGGTATATGTTGTAGTAACAATTGGCTTCACCATAGTTGTATCGTATTTACTGCCGGTAGACCATACATAGCTTGTAGCGCCGCTTGCAGTAAGTGTATCGGCAGTACCCTTAACGATAGTGCTTTGACCGGTAACTGTAATTACAGGTGCAGGTGTTACACCAACTTTAACAGTGTCGGTTGCCTTACATCCGTCAGCGCCGGTACCTGTTACAATGTATTTACCCGATGCGCCCGGTGAGAATGGCACTCCATTGGTAACACCATTGTTCCATGAGTAGCTAACAGCGCCATTGGCTGTAAGTGTTACAGAGTTTCCTCCGCATATACTATCATTAGCCGGGTTACCGGTAACCGTAATAGTAGGTGATGCAGCCAATGTAACAGTTGCAGTTCCAATGCCTTTACATCCCTTGGCATCGGTAACGGTTACACTATATGTACCACCTGTATGTGCAATAACAGAATCTTTTGTTCCTGTAGTGTTCCATACATAGGTAAGTTTGCCAAGGCTGCTTGTTGTAGTTGCCATAATGGTGTCGTTACCGTGGTTACAAATACTGAAACCGCTCACTTTATTTCCTTTCAGAACAACCATTACAGTATCAATACCCACGTTAGCGCTGTCTTTGTTTATACAGCCATATTTGTCGGTACCTGTTACTATATACTTACCAGAGGCTGGCGGTGTAAATGCAACAGCGTTGGTTATACCATTGGTCCAGCTATAGGTTAGTGCACCGGTAGCGGTTAATGTTATAGGACTGCTCTTACAAACAGTATCACCTGCAGGTGTTGAAGTAATATTCAATGCAGGCAGGTTTCTTACTCCTACTACTACACTATCCTTTGCTTTACAACCGCTGGCATTGGTTCCTGTTACAATATATTTTGTACCGGTTACAGCAGGTGCAAATGCTACACCATTGCTTACCCCATTGCTCCAGGTATAACTTACTCCGCCATTACCGCTTAATGTAATAGTGCTTCCCTTACAAACTGTATCGTTTACAGGAGATGAAGTAACGGTTATAGTTGGTGTTGCTGAAGTAATTACAGTTGCTGTAGCTATTCCTTTACAAGCCTTTGCATCGGTAACAGTAACACTAAATGTACCTGCACCGTGCACAATTATTGAATCCTTAGTACCTGTAGTGTTCCACTGGTACGTAAGCTTACCTATGCTGCTTGTAGTAGTTGCAGTAATGGTATCATTACCGCCACCGCAAATAGTGTAGCCGCTTACCTTGTTTCCGGTCAACGAAACAATAACTGTATCTACAGTAACGTTAACGCTATCCTTACCATTACAGCCATATTTATCTGTACCGGTTACAATATATTTAGCAGATGCTGCCGGTGAAAATGGTGTACCATTAGTTATACCATTGTTCCAGCTATATGAAACTATTGTGGCTCCGCTACCGCTAAGTGTAACAGGGCTTCCTTTACAAACTGTATCATTTACAGGAGAAGATGTAATGGTCAAGCCCGGTAATGTTCTGATTCCAACCAAAACACTGTCCTTAGCCTGACAACCGCTTGCGTTAGTACCTGTAACAATATATTTGGTTCCGCTAACCGAGGGTGCAAATGCTACACCGTTGGTAACGCCATTGTTCCATGTATAACTTACGCCTCCGTTACCACTAAGCATAATGGTGCTTCCTGCACAAACAGTATCGTTGGCAGGGTTCGAAGTAATTGTAATTGTTGGATTTGAAGAAATAGCAACCGTTGCAGAACCTATGCCCTGGCAACCCTTTGCATCGGTAATAGTTACACTATATGTACCTGCTGCATGCTCAATAATAGAATCCTGGGTTCCGGTTGTGCTCCACATATAGGTAAGCTTACCAATGCTGCTTGCAGTAGTTGCAGTAATAGTATCATTGCCGCCACCGCAAATATTAAAGCCACCTACTTTGTTTCCATGTAATACAACCATAACAGTATCAACAGTAACATTAACACTGTCCTTGCCTATACAGCCATACGCGTCATTACCCATTGCAATATACTTACCCGATGCAACAGGAATAAAAGGAGTGTTATTGGTTATACCATTATTCCATGTATATGCCAGTGCATTACCCGTTGCGTTAAGTGTAACAGAACTTCCTTTACAAACGGTATCATTAGCAGGTGTAGATGCAATACTTACAGTTGGGAGTGTTCTTATTCCAACAATAACACTATCCTTTGCCTGGCAACCATTAACGTCGGTACCTGTTACAACATAATTTGTACCCGAAACAGAAGGTGTAAATGCTACCCCATCAGTAACTCCTTTATTCCATTTGTATGTTGATGCACCGTTACCGCTCAATGTTATAGGGCTTCCTGCGCAAACTGTATCATTAACAGGATTGGAAGTAATAGTTATAGTAGGAATGCTTTGAGATGTAACAACTGCACTTGCAATTCCCGTACATCCCTTAGCATCTGTTACTGTTACACTATAGGTGCCTGCTGAATTGACAATAATTGAGTCCTTGGTACCGGTAGTACTCCATGCGTACATAAGTTTGCCTATACCACTTGTTGTAACTGCAGTAACTGTATCATTAGATGCACCACAAATAGAGAATCCACTTACTTTGTTTCCGGTCAAAGAAACCATTACAGTATCAACTATAACTTCAACGCTGTCTTTACCTTTACAACCATTTGCATCGGTACCAGTCACCACATACTCGCTTGATGCAGCCGGGGTAAATGCCAAAGCATTTGTAATGCCATTGTTCCAGTTATATGAAACCGCACCATTACCACTCAGAGTAACATTACTTCCTTTACAAACAGTGTCGTTAACCGGGCTTGATGTAATAGTAATTACTGGATCAGGGTTTACTGTGACTGCCTGGCTGGCACTATCTGCACAACCATTCTTATCTTTAATAATAACTTTGAATGTTCCAGTTGCGTGTATAAGAGAAGTATCACTTACACTGCCTGTAGTCCATTTATATGTGTATGGCATTACACCACCTGTAGCAGTTGCCGTTAATGTATCAGCTGTTCCCGTACATACCGAAGCACCTCCTATTACATTATCACTAATAGATACTGTAAAACCATTCACTGTAAGAGTATCTACGGTAGTCAGTGTGCTGTCAATGCAACCTGTTGTTGTTACGCAACGATAGGTATAGCCATTCATTGCTAAGGTAGCATCTGTAACTTTCAGGCTCTGAGTTGTTGCTCCGCTATATACGCCTGTGTTAGTGATGTTATTATATCCTGCGCCTTTATTTACTTCCCATTGATATGTTATTGTTGCACCCGTACCGGCAGCAGCAATAATGGTGAACGACGTATCAGTTCCTGCACAAACTTTTGCGTTAGTAGCATTCTGAATAATGTGAGGAGGAACACATAATTGAAAAAGCTGGGTAAAATATGGGGTTTTACCGGTTCCCGTAGCACCACCACCAGAGAGATCCATTATTTTTTTATACGTATGAGTGGTAGTGTCCATTCTGAATATAACTCCATCTTTATGAGCTCCGCCGAATGTTGTCATTCCATACAAATCACCATTCTCAGCTAACATAAGGCTTCCAAATGGCTCATAGCCTTGTGAGTTAGTGAAGTCAAACAATTTTGTATAGGCATATGAAACGGGGTCCAGTGAAAAAATTGTTCCTGAATCGTGAAGACCACCAGATTCAGTTAATCCATAAAGCTTACTGCCGCCCCAAATAAGTTGACCAAATGGAGAGCTACCTGAAGACTTCCTGAAATCGTATACATCCGTAACTGTTTTACCAACCGGATCGAATAATAATACCGAACCGGAATCGTGCGCACCTCCTGCACTGGTAAGGGCAAGGAAATTATTGGCTGGAGTAATGATTATGTTTCCAAATGGCAGCCCCCCTGTTGTGCGATTAAGGTCAACCACGTCACTGTATGTTTTTGTAGCTGTATCTATAGAAAAAATAACGCCCGAATCTTTTGCGCCTCCAAGGTAGGTCATACCATATAAAACCCCATTATAAAAGGTTAATGAACCATAAGGGCTGATACCTGTAGACAATACAAAATCATGAATGTCGGTATATACTTTTGTAACAGGATTGAATTCAAAAATAGCCCCTTTATCATTGGCGCCACCTAAGTGAGTCATCCCATAAAAATTACCACCGGCTTGTACAAGTGAGCCTGAAGGGCTGAATCCACCTGCTTTTGACAAATTATACAGAGCCGTATAGGTCAAGGTTTGTAAGTTAAAACTAAATATAGTTCCCGAATCGCCAGCAGACCCTCCTGTAGAGGTAATGCCATAAATATTGCCATCTGTTCCTTCTGTAAGGCTACCCATAGGCTTATCACCTGAAGCAGCTAAGAAATTATGAAGTGTTGTATAATTGGCTGAAACTGTTGTGTCAATTTGAAACATTATACCCGTATTGCCTCCTCCACCGAATTCGGTTACCCCCAAAATAGAAAGCTGGGCATTTGCATTAAAACTGAGTATGACTATTATGACGAGAGACAAAAGAAATTTCCCCTTCAGCATACTATTAAAAAGGGTAGCAAACGAATATTGTTTTTTCATGATTTGGGATTAAATAAGGGATATTAATATTTTTACAATGGTTTAGGGACGTCGAAAGTACAATATTTTTTTGATTTTCGTTGTTCATTTCTAAAACTACATGCTTTTTATGTTAATCATAAAAATACTGGCTTTATTGGCGCATACACATGAAATTTGATAACCAGTAACTTGTGATATATAGCCGCCATTAAATATTTCAAAAATAAAACACTCAAAACCCTTTTCATAAATGGGGTACGTGTTATATAATCAATAATTTATAATTTAGTCACTCACAAAAACCAACTGTATTGAAAATAAAAGAAGTTCTCAATTATCTTGAAAGTGTGTGCCCTCAGGCATACCAGGAGAGTTATGATAATTGCGGGTTAATAACCGGGGATGCACAACAAAACATTAAAGGTGTTCTGCTTTGCCTTGACAGTACTGAAGAAGTAGTGAGTGAGGCTATTAAGCTAAAATGTAATTTAATTATCGCCCATCACCCTATCCTGTTTTCTCCCATAAAAAAACTTACAGGTAAAAATTATTCTGAACGTACTATTATAAAAGCCATAAAGCATGATATCTGTATCTATGCTATGCATACAAATCTTGATAATATTTTTAGTGGCGTTAATCATAAAATAGCTGATAAAATAGGCCTTGCTAATATTTCTATACTTGCTCCTAAAAATGGATTATTAAAAAAGCTGGTAACATTTTGCCCAAGGGATAAGGCTGATGAAGTACGTAACGCTATTTTTTCAGCCGGGTCAGGTGTTATAGGTAATTATGATGAATGCAGCTTTAACTCATCGGGTATAGGTACTTTCAGGGCAGGTGACAAGGCGAATCCATATGTAGGCCAAAAAGGTAAAAGGCATTTTGAGAAAGAAGAACGGATTGAAACTATATACCTGGCAGAGTGTGAAACAGCTATCATAAAGGCATTAATCGATTCTCATCCCTATGAAGAAGTAGCGTATGACCTATATGCTATTCAAAATAGCCATCCTAAAATAGGTTCAGGGATGATTGGCGAGCTTTCAAAACCAGTGAAAGAGAAAGATTTTCTGATTCATTTAAAGAAAGCAATGAAAACTGATTGCATACGATACACCCCTTTGTTGGGTAAAAAAATACAAAAAGTAGCCGTTTGTGGTGGTTCAGGTTCGTTTTTGTTGCCAGATGCCATTGCAAAAGGTGCTGATATATTGGTTACGGCTGATTTTAAATACCATCAGTTTTTTGATGCTGACAATAAGATAGTTATAGCCGATATCGGCCATTATGAAAGTGAACAATTTACCCCAGAAATAATTTATAGCCTATTAAAGGAAAGATTTACTACCTTTGCACTCCTATTTTCAAAAACTAATACCAATCCGATAAACTATATATAAGATGGCAGCAGGAAAAAGCACAAAGAGCGAAGCAGCAAGAAAATCATATTTACAAGGTTTGAACGGCATGAATCAGGAGCATCTGGAAGAAGAGTTGAGAAACCTTTACCAGTTGCAACGCATTGATTCACTTATTGATGAAATTCGCACGTTACGTGGTGAATTGCCACTTGAAGTTCAAGACCTTGAGCAAACCATTGAAAACCTGAAGGGCCGCATTGATAAGCAGAATGAAGAGATCATCAACCTTGAAAAGATGATTACTGAAAAGAAGAATACTGCTAAAGATGCAACTGCGTTGATCAAAAAATACGAGTCGCAACAAAGCAAAGTACGCAACAACCGTGAGTACGAATCATTGGCTAAGGAAATAGAATTTCAAAAACTTGAAATACAGCTTTCTGAAAAGAGAGTAAAAGAATTTAAAGCCGCTATTATTTCAAAGCAAGAACTTGCAGTACAATCAGAAGCCGTTCTTAAAGATAAGAACAAAGACCTGAAAGCGAAAAAAGAAGAACTGGAAGAGATTGTAGGAGAAACTGAAAAAGAAGAAAAAGCGCTTCTGAAAAAATCAGCTGATGCACAATCAAACATTGAGCACTCATTATTAGAGGCGTATAAACGTATTCGCCCTAACTTTAAGAACGGCCTTGCTGTTGTTACAGTTGAAAGGGAATCATGCAGTGGTTGTTTTGTGAAAATACCACCACAACGTCAAACGGAAATCACATCTCATAAAAAGCTCGTGGTTTGCGAACATTGCGGTCGTATTTTAGTTGACAAAGAAATATTGGATGATAAGAAGAAAGCCCCTACCTCTAAAGTATTAGAGAATCACGCAGGGTAATTAACTTTGTAAGGAACAAAAAAGAGCTCAAACGGGCTCTTTTTTTTTGCCTTTCTTCCAGCTGACTTTGTTTTCTGGGCATATTTTAGGATATTCATCTTTTTAATTTCATCTAATATGAAGCTTTTTACAACTTTTCTATTTGCGATTGTTTACTCTCTGTCGCTTCAGGCACAACTGACCGCAACTTTTACGATTAATACCAATAAAGAAAGGCAATCTATAAGTCCCTATATTTATAGTACCAATGGCCAAAGTAACGACAGGCCTGAAAACATAACAGGCAGAAGGCTTGGCGGTAACAGGCTGACAAGCTACAACTGGGAAGATAATTTTTCTAACGGAGGGAGTGACTACATTAACGATAATGATAATTACCTTCCGTGGAATGCTGGCCTCCCAGTTTCAGAATACCTTACGCCTAATAGTGTATTAAGTTCTTTTCATGATACATCACTAGCTATGAAATGCAACTCGCTTATTACTTTGCCCATGGCTGGTTATGTTGCCAGAGATGGCGGAGGTGTTGTTTCATCGGGACAGATTGCTCCGTCAGCCAGATGGCGACAAGTAGTTAACAGAAAAGGCTCAGCATTTTCCCTGACACCTGATACGGCAGATAATTATGTATATGTGGATGAATGTATGAATAATCTCATAAGTAAATTCGGTAAGTCGACATCCTCCATGGGAATTAAGTACTATGAAATGGATAATGAATGGGCTATTTGGAATAGTGCAGATCCGTTAATGCACCCAAATCAACCTACTATTGCTGAGGCTATAAAAAAAGCAGT
Source organism: Bacteroidia bacterium (assembly GCA_035486275.1). GTDB lineage: Bacteria > Bacteroidota > Bacteroidia > JABEUT01 > JABEUT01 > JABEUT01. The sequence continues at coordinate 602 of DATHNG010000042.1, read as the reverse complement.
TGGCCTGGCTTCAACTATTAAAGTAGAAATGGATACTGATGCGATGGTATTTGGCCCTGCTGATTATGGCTTTGAATCATATCTGAATTTTCAACAAGCTACTGACTGGAGTACTTTTTCTTCATATGGAAAATTCGCCTATGCATTCATGCACTATATGAAACATGCTTCTGATTCATTAAACAGGCGCTTATTAGACGTTTATGACATTCACTATTATTCTTCTGCGCAGGGCTTAGATAGTGCGGGTAAACTCGAGGTAGTTGATGGAGGAGATAATGACACCGGGGTAGCAATTGCCAGAATGGAAGCTCCAAGAACGTTGTGGGATTCTACATACGTTGAAAATAGCTGGATAGGTCAATACTATAGCCCAGTCGCCGTATTTCCAACACTACAGTATGGAATAAATACGTATTACCCCGGCACAAAACTTGGGGTAACTGAATTTGGTTATGGTGGCGAAAACCACATATCAGGCGGAATTGCAGCAGCAGACATGCTCGGGATTTGTGGGCGTTTTGGTCTTTACTGGTGTAGTGTTTGGGGGCCTGTTAACCAATACATTGGCTCAGCGTATAAAATATTCAGAAATTATGATG
>DATHNG010000041.1:0-53337 GCA_035486275.1 Bacteroidia bacterium | reverse complement strand
GGAAAATTACTGATATGAATAATGCCTCGGTAAACATTACCGGTATTGCAAGGGAAAAGCTGATCGGGACAGATTTTTTTGACTATTTCACTGAACCCGATAAGGCCAGGGAAGGCTACAAGCAAGTATTTGCAAAAGGTTTTGTAGCTGATTATCCGCTTACGATCAGAGACCATAAACTAACCGATGTTTTATTCAATGGTTCTGTTTATAAGGATGAACAGGGAAATGTGCTGGGTATTGTTGTAGTTGCGAGAGATATTACACAACAAAAAAAATATGAAAAGGAATTGACTGAGGCTAAAGTTGTTGCTGAATTAGCAACAGAAATTGCTGAAGAGGCTAAGAGTAAGGCTGAAAGTGCCACAGAAATTGCTGAAAGCGCTACCCGTACAGCAGAAGATGCTGTAAAGGCCAAGCAACAATTCTTGTCGAACATGAGCCATGAAATACGTACGCCTATGAACGCAATTATAGGGTTTACTAAAGTGGTATTGAAAACAGAGCTATCGGAAAAACAAAAAGAATACATTAATGCAATTAAGTTAAGTGGCGATGCATTAATTGTATTGATAAATGATATCCTTGACCTGGCAAAAGTTGACGCGGGGAAAATGACATTTGAACAGGCGCCTTTTAAAATGGCTTCATCTATATCGGCCATGCTTCACCTGTTCGAAACAAAAATTCAGGAAAGAAATCTGGAACTAGTTAAAGAATATGATAACAAAATTCCGGAAGTGCTTATAGGTGACCCTGTACGCCTGCATCAGATTATATTAAACCTGGTAAGCAATGCGGTAAAGTTTACAACCACCGGAAAAATAGTGGTTGCTGTTAACTTAGTAAGTGAGGACAGTGAAAATGCAGTTATTGAATTTGCCGTTACCGATACGGGAATAGGGATACCGGAAAATAAAATAAAGAAAATATTTGAAAACTTTCAACAGGCATCAAGCGGTACCTCAAGGCTATATGGAGGAACCGGACTTGGGCTTGCAATTGTTAAGCAACTGGTTGAATCGCAAGGGGGAACAATTCATGTAAAAAGTGAAATTGGTGAAGGCTCTACTTTCAGCTTCACACTTAGTTTTCAAAAAACAAAAGGTGAAGAAGAACTGGTGCCGGAATTATTGGAATTGGATAAAAAAATAAAAAATATAAAAATTCTGGTTGTTGAAGACATTGCACTCAACCAATTATTAATGAAAACCCTTTTGGATGATTTCGGTTTTGAACGTGATATTGCATCCAATGGTAAAATTGCGATTGAAAAATTAAAGACAAAAACCTATGATATAATACTTATGGACCTGCAAATGCCTGAAATGAATGGGTTTGAGGCTACTGAGTATATTCGTAATACAATGAACTCTAAAATTCCTATTATTGCTTTAACAGCCGATGTAACTACTGTTGATCTGGCGAAATGCAAAGCCGTAGGAATGAATGATTATATTGCAAAGCCTATAGATGAACGTGTACTATACAGTAAAATTATAGGGCTGATAAAGAAACCTGTTCTTATTACGGAACAAAAGGAGAAAGAGAAAGAAATTGAACAGGTTAAAAAAATAAGATGCATTGATATGGCGTATTTGATGCATTGTACAAAATCAAATCGGGAATTGATGATGGAAATGATCTCAGTTTACCTGGAACAAACACCACCGTTGATTACCGCAATGAAACTGGGCTTGAAAGATAAAGACTGGAGCGCGTTATATGCAGCTGTGCATAAAATAATTCCATCTTTTTCAATAATGGGTATTAGCCCCGATTTTGAAAATATAGCAAAGAAAGTACAGGAATATGCAAGTACGCAGGAACAGGCTGATGCAATACCCGGTTTGGTTTTGCAACTTGAAAGCATTTGTACACAAGCCTGTATAGAATTGAAAGAAGAGTTTAATGCAATTAAAAACGCGAAATAATGGAAAACGAAAAAAATGTTAAGCTTTTTCTTGTGGATGATGATGCACTCTTCTTGAAATCTTTGGAGATTAAGTTCATTCAGCATGCCAATATTGCAGTAGAAACATTTGCAACCGGTGAATTATGTGTTGCCAGTTTATCGAAGGCTCCGGATGTGATAATACTGGACTATCATCTTAATGGTATTGATAAGAATGCCATGAATGGAATTGACACACTAGATAAAATAAAAGCATTCAATGCAAATATTCCGGTAATAATGTTGTCTTCGCAAGATAAAATTGATGTTGCAGTTAACTGCATGCACCATAAGGCATTTGATTATGTTATTAAAAGTGAAACCGCCTTTACCCGATTGCAAAATATAATTACCACTATTTTCCGTTACCGGAAAATGGAAAAAACACTTAACTGGTACATGGAAAGGATGTAATCCTTCCTCAGCTACTCATTATATCTTCCACTATGTGAATGTTGCAACCTTTCCTTAATGTTGTGTAACACCTAGACTACCTGAAGGGCCCACCTTTGTATCCTTGCAAAAATTCTTTTGCAACCTAAATGAAATACAATGAAAAAAATGAAATTAATAGCAACCTTCGCCATAGTAACAGTTAGTTTAATGACTGCCTGTAAAAAAGATAACTCATCGCCTTCAACCTCAACGAGTACAAACCCTGTTGTAATACCGCTTCAAACTACGGTACAGGCAACCGTGCCATTGGCAAGTACTTCTGGTTTCGCAATACTTGCCGGTTCAACAATTACCAATACCGATGCTACAACTGTAACCGGCGACATAGGCCTTAGCCCTGGTTCTTCAGTAGGAGGCTTTCCTCCCGGCATATTAAATGGAACATTATATATTAATGATGGTACAGCCAATCAGGCAAAAACTGATCTGACAGCTGCTTATAATAATGCCGCAGGCAGAACCTGCACCGATATAGTAACAATATCGGGAAATGTTGGTGGGCTTACACTTACCCCGGGGCTTTATAAATCAACTTCTTCCCTTGCACTATCATCAGGCAACCTTACCTTTGATGCCAAAGGGAATGCAAGCGCAGTATTTATAATACAAATTGCATCAGCCTTAACAGTTACATCAGGCCGCCAGGTTATTCTGGCAGGTGGTGCACTGGCGTCAAATATATTCTGGCAGGTAGGTAGTTCTGCAACATTCGGAACCACTTCTGTGTTCCAGGGAACTATAATGGCAATGCAGTCTATTACATTTGATACAGGCGCTACGCTTAACGGAAAGGCATTAGCAAGCATAGGTGGAGTAACTATGGCCGGTTGCACTATTACCAAAGAGTAATATTCAAGTTAGTATTTAAAAGCGTTGCTTATACAGCAGCGCTTTTTTTATGCTTGATAAACTGTATTAAAGAACATGTGTGATTCATATAACAAATGAGCAATGTTGTGTAATAGACGTAGTGCACTGTATACGCACCTTTGCTACGTGAAAATTACTTCACACTTAAATTAAAAGAAACATGAAAAAGATAATATTAACACTATTGGCTACTGCTCTTATAGCAGGTAATATATATGCACAAGATGATGCAATGGATAGCCGCGACAGGCTAACACTTGGCGTTAAGGCAGGCGTAAACTATTCAAACGTATATGACGCACAAGGACAAGATTTTGTGGCTAACCCAAAACTGGGTTTTGCATGCGGTGCATTTTTAACTATCCCTATAGGAAAGTACTTAGGTGTACAACCTGAAGTATTGTTCTCACAAAAAGGCTTCCAGGCAACCGGCTCAATTATAGGCAGCAGTTACAACCTTACACGTACAACTGATTACCTTGATATACCTATTCTGTTCGCGTTGAAGCCAAGTGAATTCTTAACCCTGCTTGCCGGCCCGCAGTTTTCTTATCTTCTTAAGCAAACCGATGTGTTTGCTAATGAAAGTACTTCTATACAGCAGGAGACAGTATTTGAGAACGACAACGTGCGAAAAAATACATTTTGCATTACGGGAGGATTTGATATTAATATTGGCCGTGTAGTTTTCGGAGCCAGGGTGGGTTGGGATGTAATGGATAATAACGGAAACGGAACATCAACTACACCACGATATAAAAACGTTTGGTACCAGGGAACACTTGGCATCCGCTTATTTTAATCAAGAACAAAATTGCAATAAATAATTCTTAACAAAAACTCTAATTAATAAAAAAACAAAACACTATGAAAAATCTAATCAAACTCAGCGCTATTCTTTTAACTGCAAGCGCCTTCTTCTCATCTTGCTCATCAAACCTGGCCATAACAAAGCGCCATTATACAAGTGGTTTTTATGTTGACTATTCAAAAGGGAATAAGGCAATATCTACCAATAAAATTAGCCAATCCGTGGCGACAACGCCAATAATTGCTGCCCCAGTTGTAGCGAGTGCTCCAGTGCCAAGTTCCAGAGAAGCTATAAAAACTAACACCCCTACGACTATAATAAATATAAAAAAACTCTTGCCGAAGATAAATGTATTGCCAATTGCGAAACAAGGTAGCGCAAATAGTTTTGGAGCCACAATTGCTCCCGCAAGCGAAGCCAGTCCGATTGTTTCTGAATCACCAAAAATGAATGAAAGTATTTCCGATGGCGACAGAGGAGATCATGCCGCTCTTAGTTTATTATGGCTGGTTATTGTAATAGTATTGATATTATGGCTCATTGGAATATTAGCTGGTGGTTTTGGCCTTGGTGGTTTAATCAATGTGTTGCTTGTAATAGCACTTATTCTTTTAGTGTTATGGTTATTAAGAATTATTTAATCAAATAAAAATCAAAGTCATGGGAAATCTATTATATGTTATCGCAGTAATACTAGTTATTTGTTGGGCTATAGGATTTCTCGCGTACGGGGTAGGCGGACTGATACATCTACTGCTCGTTATTGCACTGATTGCGGTTATCCTGCGTGTTATACAAGGCAAAAGCCTTTAAGCCAATTGGATAAATGTCTAATAATTTAAACAACGGAGAATCAGTTGAGCTTAAGAAATCAACCTTCTTACTTACAAGCCCTTACCTTAAAAAGGTAAGGGTTTTTTTTGAAGAAGTAACCTCGATAACAAGGTTTGTATTACGCTTCTTTAAGGAAGTGTTTAGGCCGCGATATGAGTTCAGTGAATTTATTAAACAATCCTACTTGGTAGGATATAATTCGTTCCCATTAATTGCTATTACCGGGTTTATTATGGGCCTGGTATTAACCATTCAATCAAGGCCTACCCTTGCCGAATTTGGCGCAGAATCGTGGCTGCCGGCAATGGTATCAGTGTCTATTGTAAGAGAAATGGGGCCTGTAATTACAGCCTTAATATTTGCTGGAAAAGTTGGTTCTGGCATCGGAGCTGAGCTAGCTTCTATGAAAGTAACAGAACAAATAGATGCAATGGAAGTTGCGGGGAATAATCCGTTCAAATATATTGTAGTTACAAAAATACTGGCTACAACTTTAATGTTACCTGCTCTTGTTATCCTTGCTGATGCTATTTCTATTTATGGCTCTTATGTTGGGGTTAATATAAAAGGCCAAATAAGTTTCCATTTATTCTTCTTACAGGTTTTTCAGGCACTCTCTTTCTCCGATCTGTTCCCGGCAATAATTAAAACATTCTTCTTTGGTTTTGCCGTCGGGCTAATTGGCTGTTATTATGGTTATAAATCTGATAGCGGCACCGAAGGAGTTGGTAAGGCTGCTAATTCGGCCGTTGTGTTTGCATCATTATCCATATTTATTATCGACATGATAGCAGTTCAACTGACAAGTTTGTTTATGTAACCGACAATGAGTGGATCAATTGTAAAAATAGAGAACCTGAAAAAGTCATTTGGTAGCAATCAAATATTAAATGGCATAAATCTTCATGTTGAACAAGGCGAAAATCTTGTTGTTTTAGGCAAATCGGGTAGTGGCAAATCAGTATTGATAAAGTGCCTAATTGGGCTTATTGAAGCCGATGATGGTAATATTGCATTGTTTGGGAAAAGTATCAATAGCATAAAAGAGCACGAATTAAACTCAATACGAAAAAGAGTCGGGTTTCTGTTTCAAAGTGCCGCTTTATACGACTCCATGACGGTCAGAGAAAATCTTGAATTTCCTTTGCGTGACCTGAAGCCAATAACTCCCGAAGAAATTAATTCATCAGTGGAAGAAGCTTTAAAAAGTGTTGGGCTGAAAGATGCGGTCGATAAAATGCCCTCTGCACTTTCCGGTGGAATGCGGAAACGGATAGGCCTGGCGCGTACATTAATGCTTAAGCCTGAATTAATACTTTACGATGAACCAACAACAGGTTTAGATCCAATAACATCAAAAGAAATAAGCAAATTGATATTAGACGTGCAAAAAAAATACAATACAGCTTCCATAATAATTACCCATGATGTGGAATGCGCACGATTAACATCTAATAGGATGGTGGTGGTAAGGGATGGGATATTAGTTGCTGAAGGAACCTTCACTGAATTATCTGAATCAAAAGATGAATGGGTACGCTCATTTTTTAAATAACTTATAGAATTATGAAAACAGAAACCGGGAATAAAATAAGGCTGGGAATACTTGTAAGTATAAGTATATTGGTGTTTATAGGAGCAATATACTTTATTGGCCAGAGGCAGCAATTATTTAGCAGTACATTCCAGATAAGTGGAATATTTAAAGATATAAGTGGATTGCAGGTAGGTAATAACGTCCGCTTTTCCGGTATTAATGTAGGTATTGTTGAAGGGATAGAACAGATCACGGATTCTACCGTGCAGGTGGATATGCTCATTGAAGAACATACGAGGAAGTTTATGAAAAAGAATGCAAAAGCCATAATTGGCACCGATGGGCTAATGGGCAATAAGATAATATCTATTATTCCAGGCACACCGGGTAAGTCCGAGATAGCAAGTAATGATTTCGTGGAAACAACTGTACCAATAAACATTGATGACATTTTATTGAAAATAAAGACAACCAGTGACAATTCTGCGAGCATAAGTGGAAACCTGGCGGCAATTGTGCAGAATATACGCAACGGGAAGGGTACTATAGGAGAATTATTCATGGACAGCACCTTAGCGTTGAATGTAAATGAAGCAATGGTAAATATTAAACAAGGGGCCGGTGGATTCAAAGAAAATATGAATGCCGCTAGCCATAATTTCCTTTTAAAAGGTTTCTTTAAGAAGAAGAAAGAAGAAGCCAAGAAGAAAACAGGGAAGTGAGAATAATGTAATGTATTTGTAAGTAAATGTAACTGTCAAATATATGAATACAATCACCTTTACACTATTATTAATTAACCTAAAACAATAATATGAAACTCAAAAAAATAGCTATTACCGGAATTGCTCTTGCTATGTGTACCCTTGGTATTTCAACTGCATCAATTGCTCAGGACAAAACGGCTGGCAAAAATTCGTCTACTACAACTACCACTAAGACTACAACTGAAACGGATAACGGAGATTTGAAGAAAACTAAAACAAAGACTGTTAAATCAAAGACAAGTAAGAATGGTGATAAAAAAGTAAAAGAAACCAAAACAGACACCAAAGTAGAAACGGATAAGAAATAAAACTCTTCGTTATTATTTGAACATGAAATAGAAGAGCTGGTTAATTACCGGCTCTTTTTATAGTATAGATTAGATAGATGGGTGCTTTGTAGTATAGAATTAGTAGCAAATACCAAGTGAAAACATGACAAAAAATGAGATTTTTGAATTTATAAGTCATATAGTTATATCCTTCTATTCAAAAAGCATAAAGATCAGCCTTACTTCTTTGAATGCTTTACTAAAAGATAGGGATAGACATTTCAACAATACAAAGGAAGTAAGACAAGGCGTTGCTGCGGCATATAAATACTGGAAAAAGAGAGACCCTGTTGTACATCATGCTATTGCTTATGTGTTTTCTGATAAGTATGGAAATCATTCATGGTAAAAATAACGTGTAATAATAATTAAAACTTTATGTTAGACTGGAGCTGGTGGGAGATCTTAAGTATTGCCTTAGTTATAGTAGTTCTTGGTAAAGCATTACATGTTTGGAAAAGGAGAAAATAATGGTGAGCTTTGTTACCTAAACGAAGTAGGGGCGACCTTAGGCACTTATCTATTTAAAGTGTTTCATTCCCATTAGGAGGCATTTTATATAAACTGAAGGCTTTATTGTGAATGCAATACTATTTGGTGCGTGAATATTGTAATATTTATAAAGATTTGTGTAATACCGTGCAAGTATAATAAATTACTTTTGCTTGGAAAATTAATTAACAATGAAAACCAGAATATGACTACAATAAAAACTACGGCTCAATAAGGTAGAGAGCAACTGCTGAACTCTAATTAAAAAAATAACTCGAATTTATAAGCTAAGATGAATGAAAAAACAGTCCTAGAAACGGCATTTGGAATGCCATTAGTATCACCAGCATTTAATAAACCTCCACTACAGTTTTATAAGCGTGAAATATTAAGCATAGCTTACAGAACTGATATTGAGCTGCTACGTAAATGGGTACCCGAACCGCTTGAGATTGTTGAGCCGATTGTAAAGTTTCAGGTTATTAAAATGCATGATGTACCTGGTTGCGGTACTTTTTACGAGAGCGAACAATTAATAACAGTTCATTACAAAGGCGAAGTAGGTAACTTTATGCACCTGCTCATGGTTCCGAATATGGAAGCTATTAGTTTTGGACGCGAAATGCTTGGGTTTGCAAAAAAATTAGGATACCCGGAATTGAGAGTAGATGGGGATACCATGGTAGGTACAGTTAGCTATGGTACTGAAAGAGTCGCTATGGCCACAATGGGGTACAAATTTGAGAGACTTGATAAAGAGCAGGTGAAAAAGAATTTCCATTTACCAATTTTCACTCTTAAATCGGTTCCTGCACAGGATGGTTCATTGGCCATTTGCCAGTTAATAAGGATTATAGAAACCGAAATTGTAATTCATGAAGCCTGGTCAGCGCCAGCGGCATTGCATCTTATACCTCATGCGCTTGCACCTTTTCACAAGCTTCCAGTACATGAAATAATTTCGGGTCAACATATCATATGTGACTTAACGATAAATACGGGCGAAGTTATTTACGATTACTTAAAGAAAAAGGCATTATAACATGCTGATTCTCATTTATTCCATTAGCCATTCTCGTCATGATTTTAGTATCCATAGTGGAAAGATCGGCAAATCTCTGAATTTGGCTGCTATTAAATAAAGTAATTGTGAAAATCCACTTGGCAATTTCCTTGGTTTAACACCCGCATAATTTGCAATATTCTATAATAAATATGTAACAGAATATTGCTGCGTTACATACACTTTTGTAGTATAATAATTTATAAAATTTCAACCCAATTAAAATGAAAAATCTAAAAGTCATATTTGCTGTTGCTTTACTTTCTGGTATATTCTTCACCTCTTGCCAAAAAGCGGCCGATGCCAGTTTCAATTATTCCGAGAATGGTGCAGGAACGGTTAACTTTACTAACACATCTTCCAGAGCCTCTTCCTATAACTGGGATTTTGGTGATGGCTCTAATTCCACCCAAACATCTCCAACCCATACATATAGCAGTTTCGGCAACTATAATGTTTCGCTTACTGCAGATGGGTCTGGAGGTAGTGGAACAAATACTCAAAATATAAATGTTCAATAATTACGGAATAACTAAACACAATATGAATGCTCTCGTTTATTGAGTTAAAAGAGCATTCTTGAAAGCATGTCTTTCCTTTGAGTGGTGGGAAAGACGGAGGAGCCGGCATAAAAGAGAAATCTTTTGTGCCTGGCTATTTTTTTACAGTAAAATCTGTAAGGTTCTTTTAGTTGTATGTAATACCATAATGGTTGAATAGCGCCATTTTTATCACTTATCAATTGAACATTATAAAATGAAGTCATCTAAGAGCAAATTAAAGAAAACAGCACTAATTCTTTTAAGTTTACTTATTGTATTACCTATACTGATCCTAATTTTTGCATCACCTATTACCAAGTACCTTGTCGAAAAATACAGTGTTAAATATACAGGCAGGCAAATCAGAATGGACAAGGCCTATGTTAATCCCTTTACAGGCTATGTTCATTTCAGTAATGTTAGAGTATACGAAGCAACAACTGATAGTATATTCTTTTCGGCAGATGGCTTAAGCATGCGTTTTGCCTTGCACAAAATGCTTTCAAAAACGTATGAAATATCTGAGCTTACATTAGATAAACCTAAGGGAATAGTAATACTTAATAAACGCAATAATTTCAATTTTTCCGACATCATAAACAGGTTTTCCCCTTCAGCAGCAGATACGGATACACCTCCCCTTCATTTCAATATCCTGAATGTTAAGATAAACGACGGAACATTTTATTTTCATGATACACTTATACATATAGATTACTTTATAAAAAGTGTAAATTTTGAAAGTAGTGGCAAAAGATGGAACAACGATAGTATTAAAGGCAAGCTTTCATTTTCAGCAGGAATAGGCACAGGCGATATGGAGGCTGATTTCATTATTAACCTAAACACCTTAAACTACTATTATGCTATTAAAGCGCATCAGTTCAATCTAGCACTTGTGCAGCAATATTTAAGGCAAATGATCAACTACGGTACTTTCTCTGCTAATCTTGATGCTGACCTGAAAACATCGGGCAATTTTAAAGATGAAAATGATCAGGATACTAAAGGCAGGATAGCGGTTAATGATTTCCACTTTGGCAAAACCACTGCCGAAGATTACTTGGCATTTGACAAGTTTGTAATGACCATTAATGAAGTAAACCCTAAACAACATATATATCACCTCGATTCTGTAACGCTTACCCACCCCTATTTCAAATTTGAAAAATACGATAAACTTGATAACATTGAAACCATGTTTGGTGAGAAAGGAGCTAATGTAACTGCAATAAATGCCGATAATACACAGTACAACCTGGTAATTGAACTGGCCCACTATTTAATAGATATATCCAAGAACTTCTTTCAAAGTGCTTATACCATCAATAGGGTTGCTTTTACCCGTGGGAATCTAAAATTTAATGACTTTTCGAGAAATGAAGAGTTCTCCATAGCAGCTAATCCTTTGTCTTTTTCCGCAGATTCAGTAAACCAGGGTAAAGGACGAATAAAATTCTTCATGCATTCAGGAATAAGCCCATATGGTGAAGCAAGCCTACAGGCCAGCGTTAATCCAAGGGATAGTGAAGATTTTGATGTTAATTTCCATTTTGGTAAAATTCCTATTTCACTTTTTAATCCTTACCTGATCACTTATACATCCTTTCCTCTGGATAGAGGAACACTGGAGTTGAACGGTGCCTGGAAGGTAAAAAAAGGTGTAATTCAAAGTGAAAATCATTTACTTATCATTGACCCACGAGTGGGAAAAAGAGTGAAAAACAAAGCAAACACATGGATCCCTATGTGGTTGGTTATGGCATTTATCAGGGATCGTAGTAACGTTATAGAATATTCTGTGCCAATAACCGGTGATCTGAGAAACCCAAAACTCCATTTGCACGATGTGCTTTTCAGTATTCTGCGCAACATTTTTGTAAAACCGCCTACAACCGCCTATGGCGTAGCTGTAAAAAATCAGGAAAGCACAATTGAGAAATCACTAACCATGAAATGGAACATGAGGCAAAGTTCAATGTCACCCAGCCAGGAAAGATTCATGAAAAAACTGGCCGGCTACTTGTCAGAGAACCCAAATGCCCGCATTTCGGTATATCCGGAACAATACGCTATAAAAGAGAAAGAATATATTTTATTCTTTGAAGCCAAGAAGAGATACTATTTGTCATGGCATCAGGAAGCCAGTAAGGCATTTTCTGAAGGCGATTCTGAAAAGGTTGATAGAATGTCAATACGCGATACATTGTTTTTAAAGTACCTGAATAAGCATGTTACGAATAGCCTGATGTTTACCATACAAGACAAATGCACAGCTTTAGTAGGCAACACACTTGTGAATTTGAGGTTTCAGCAATTAAATACCACCAGAAAGAAAGCTTTTAATTCCACATTTGATACTGACGGCCTGGGCAGCAGAGTAACATTTAACCCCCCACAGAATAATGTTCCATATAATGGGCTTTCATTTTATAGAATAGAATATAAAGGAGATCTGCCCGGATTCCTACTAAGAGCATATAAAGATATTGGAGAACTTAATGATGAATCACCACGCGAGGAATACAAAAAAGATAGGAAGAAGATTAAGGCTATTTAAATAGTATAATTTACCTGTAAGAAATTCTATTTCTTTTTCTTTACAAATGCAAACTTAGAAGCAGTTGGAACAATGTTCCCCAGAAGGAAGCCGAGTGGCTTTAAGGGCTCGATATGATCGAAAATAACTTTAATGATTGCAGTTAATGGAATAGAAAGGAACATACCTGGTATGCCCCATAATGCTCCTCCAATTAGAACCACTATAACAGAAATAAGGGCATTTATCTTTACCCGTGATGCTACAATTTTAGGAACTACGTAGTGATTATCAATGAACTGGATGAAGATGTATACGGCAAAAACAAGCACAGTATAAGTAAGCGAATCTTTTGTAACAAAAGCCATTATCATGGGTAAGGCAATTGCAATTACACCCCCTATATAAGGTATAACATTTAGAATAGCACCTGTTATTCCCAGTATAATTGCATAATCAATTCCAAGCAATAGCAACCCTACTGAATTTAAAATTGCAATAATTATAAATTCAATGAAAAGGCCAACTAGGTAACTCTGAATGATTCTTTTTGAGTTTACCAATACTTCAGTTACAGCTATGTGGTCTTCTTTCCTAAAGAGCCTGCGGGTAAACTCCATTAATAGTGGTTTATAGTATAGGATCATAAACAAGTATACGGGCAGAAGCATTCCGGTAACTACCAATTGTCCCACTTCGGAAAGCTTTTCACCAATGGCGAAGTTATTCATGGCCTTGCTTTGCGATTCACTTATCCAGGTATCGATCTTTGAGTGTTGAATATTAAACTTGGTTGAAACCCACTGTAAGAACTGAGTACTTGTTATATGATACTTATCTTTTAGCAAGGGATAAGTTTCCCTGAACATATTTACCTGAGACGATAGAATATAAAGAAGTCCAATAGTTATAGAAATTGCAAGTATAACGGCCATAATAATGGCAACAATTTTGTTTATGCCCTTATTAATTAAATAGTTAACGAGCGGATTAAGCAGAATGGCTATTATAGTTGCAAAAACAATAGGTATAATAATAAGCTGGCCTATGTACATAGTATATACAAAAGCAAAAACGCTAATGAATATTAGCGCCGATTTAGCGTAAAAAGGAATCTTAAAAGAACTATCCATTTATTCAATCATTATTTACTTTTTGTTTTATCTGCTTTAGTATCAATTCCGGTACTATCAGGGCTAACTTCCCTGCCCGGTTTATTAAACTTCCCTTTGTTTTTGCCTTTTTTCTCTGTGGTTTCAGTTTCATCATTATCACAGTCCCCATCTGAATGATCTGAACTACTATCCTTCCTGGTATGATCTGAATCACAATCAGACCCGGTATGGTCATTCGATGGATGTACCTTCTTCTTCTTTACAGAGCCCTTTACTTTTGCTGTGTTTTTCATTTTACCTATTATTTTTTATGCTTTATGCCTCATTGTCTTCTCGTCAATGGTAACCCCTAGTCCTTTTGCTATTGCCATTCCTAATTGTACATCAGCTCGAAAGAAGTGACATAATTGCCGTTTAATAATTTCTTCTTTCTTTTCTCCACTAATGCCACTCATGGCAGTAATAATATTTATAACTGTGTTTTTCTTGTCCTGATCATTCATTACCTCGCGGTATAAGATACCCGGTTGGGTGTAATGGTCATTATCGTTTTCATTACGGTCAAACCAATCTGCCACATTCGATTCTAAATTCATTGGTTGCTCTTTATAGCTTTCATCAACAACAATATCATCAAAACTGTTAGGGCGGTAATTTGGGTTTGCACCTCCATTATCACCTACCTGCATTTGCCCATCGCGCTGATAATTTGCGACCATATATGGACACTTATTCACAGGTATGTTCTCGTAGTTTACACCTAATCGATATCTATGCGCATCAGGATAAGAAAGTAAACGGCCTTGTAACATTTTATCAGGAGAGTAACTTATGCCATTAACAACATTAGCAGGTGCAAATGCCGATTGCTCTACATCTCTGAAATAGTTCTGAGGAATTTCATTTAATTCCATTATACCTACATCAATTAAAGGAAACTCCTTATGACTCCAAACTTTTGTAACGTCAAACGGGTTCCATTTATAAGTCTTTGCCTGCTCCACAATCATAACCTGAATACTCATAACCCATTTCGGGAAATCTTTTCTTTCAATAGCCTCCACCAAATCACGTTGTGAATGGTCCGGGTCAGTAGCTTTCATATCACTAGCCTCTTTCCCGTTGAAATTCTTTATTCCTTGCAAGGTTTTAAAGTGGAATTTGACCCAAACCTTCTCATTATCCTTATTAATGAATGAGAAAGTGTGACTTCCAAAACCATGCATGTTCCTGTATGAAAATGGTGTACCCCTGTCACTCATCAATATTATTACCTGGTGGAGGCTTTCCGGATTTAAGCTCCAGAAATCCCAAACCATTGTAGGGCTCTTGCAATTTGTTTTTGGGTCGCGTTTTTGTGTATGAATAAAATGCGAGAACTTTTTAGCATCCTTAATGAAGAACACCGGTGTATTATTACCTACCAGGTCCCAATTACCATCTTCAGTATAAAACTTAAGCGCAAACCCTCGCGGATCTCTTTCAGTATCAGCGCTCCCTTTCTCTCCTGCTACCAGTGAGAAACGCGCAAACATTTTTGTCTTCTTTCCTATTTCAGAAAATAGTTTTGCTTTTGTATACCGGGAAATATCATGTGTTACAGTAAAAGTGCCAAATGCACCTGTTCCCTTCGCATGAACCACCCTTTCAGGAATACGCTCACGGTTAAAGTGAGCCAGATCTTCATGCAGGAAATAATCCTGCAATAGAATTGGCCCCCGATTTCCGACTGTCATTGAATTATTAAATTCAACATAAGGCCTGCCGCCTGCAGTAGTAAGTTTCTTCTCTTCCATAATATTGTGGTGAATATTTTCTGTTAACTAAAATCCAATCTTTTTAGAAGCAGAAGGCTCTAATTCCATTGCCAGCTCCTTTTGATTAACATTAACAAGTTCAACATCGCATGATATTGCAACTTCATCACTAACCATAAGACCGCCGGCTTCAGTTGGAGCATTCCAAATAAGACCCCAATCACTTCTCTTAATTACGCCTGTAACAGTGAACCCTGCTTTTTCATGCCCATACGGATCCTTTGCAATACCACCAAATTGAACCTCAAGCTTTACAGGTTTAGTAATACCCTTTATTGTTAATTCGCCCCATAATTCATGGCCGCCTTTGGCATTCTTGCCAATTGTGCTCGATTTGAAGGTTATTTGTTTATGATTTTCCACATCAAAAAAATCAGATCCTTTTAAATGCGTATCACGTTTTGCATCTCCGGTAATAATAGAAGTCGGATCTATCCACAGGTCAATCTCCGCTGTTTCAAAATCTTTATTGGCAGTATAAATATTTGCATCAAATTTTTTGAATGTACCATTACTGTGAGCGATCATTAAATGCTTTACTTTAAAAGTAATTTCGCTGTGAGCCTGGTCTATTGCCCATTTTACATCTTTTGTCATTGTAAGTATGTATTAAATTTTATTATTTGGATGATTTGGTCGTTAGGTCCTTAAATGATTTACCCAGGTCATCCATGCTTTTACTGAATTCAGCTTTGAATGTCTCCCATTTCTCTTTTCCATCTGCTTTATAATCATCTATCTGCTTCTTCATATCGGTATTCTTTTGTTCTAAAACTGTAATTTTTTGTTCATATTCTTCCTTAGCTGCTTTTTTATCATTAGCTATGCGAGCATTAAATTCATCAATGCTCTTCTGGTTATCAGTAATCTTCTCATCGGTTTGCTTCCTGTAGCTGTCAATATCTGCAATATATTCCTTGTTAGCCGTATCCAAATCTTTATTGGCCTGGGTAACATTATTTTGTGCGTTTTCTACTTTCTGTTCCGGAGAGTTGCAACTTATTAAGGTTGCAGTTGCAATAACTGCTACGGCAGACAAGTTTTTAATTATTGTTTTCATTTTCTTTATTTAGTATATTGATTTAATTAATGATAGACGGCTTATAATCCAGCAATGATCTTGTGAATCTCTTGCTTTGTTTTACCAAGTTTAGTTTGTAACCTGCCAATAAGTTCATCCATTTTACCATCCGCCAGCAACAGGTCTTTATCTGTTAACATGGCAAATTGTTGTTTTAATTTTCCTTTGGTTTCGTTCCAGTTTCCTTTTAATTCAGTTATATTTTTCATGATCGTTATTTTGTTTAGGTGTGAATTAATTTTCACATTACAAAGGTGAGCAAGTATTGCCCCTTTGTTGTTACACTACACTTTTGATTACTTATATCATTCACATATTGAATTCTACGCTTCATTCAAAGCAAAAGCCCCGCTCAGACGCTTGGTCTGAGTGGGGCTTCTAGTATTTAAAGTTTTAGTTTTGAGAAACCAACTTGCCTGATTGCATCAATACATTGTTATTTAACAATTGGTAAAAATACATTCCGGAAGTAAGGTCATTTGTGCCAAGAATGGTAGTTTGGTTAGTTATAACAGTACTCATTACTTCTTTACCCAAAACATTATATACTTTCAATTCATAATTATCAGCCGGAGATAGATCCTTTACTGAGATTGTTATTGAAGACTTGAAGGGGTTTGGATATAAAGTAATTGCTTGCTCATTACTATTCATAATAGAAGCAATCCCCGCAGGTACACATGTTGAAGTCTTATCAATTGTAAGTGTATCGGTTGTTAATTGGCCATTCGTTGTAAATGCTCCACCGGTAAGGGTTGAGTTTGCATGTATGCTTATAGCACCATTATTACAAACAATTGTTCCAATGAAAGTAGAATTGGTATTAATATTTACTGCACCATCAACCTTCCAGAAAACATTCTTAGCCTGTGTTCCATTGATCAGCTTAATTTTTGAATTAACGCCGGTTGAAACAGCACCATTAACCTGAATAACAAATACTGCATTAGTATTTCCTTCTCCATTAAGGTAAAGTGTATCAACAAATGTAACAGCTGCCTTCATTATGTATGTATGTGGTGTAAGAACTAATCCATGACCAAGCTGGGCAGGGAACAATAATTCTATATCGGCAGGTAAAGTATTAAGGTAGGTATATACATTACCTAGATCGGTAGCACATGCTGCTGTAGAGCCATCGGGTTTGGGGTGAATTGTACCTGTTACATCAGGTGCATTGAAACCAGTAGTTAAACCAACATTAGTGCCTACATCGCCAACAACTATGCTTGTTCCTCCATTAGTAACTGCTCCGTTTCCTGAGAATATTGCCCAGCAAGACGTAGAAGCAAGTGCCGGAGCGGCAGGCCCGGTAAGAGTAGGGCTTCCACAACCAACAGGTGTATAAGCCATTAAACTATCAACCATAACAGCGCCATTAATAGTAAGCGCTCTTCCTTCAAGTGTATCACCAGTACCTAAAGATATTGCACCACCTGATATAATAGTTCCTTTCATAATAGTTCCAGCTGCAATAGTTACAGCTCCATCAAGTTTCCAAAACACATTACATGCAAGTGCACCATTAATTAAACGGATCTTTGAATTTACGCTTGTACTGAATGCATTTGCTGTTTTAAAAATAAACACGGCATTTGAGTTTCCCTTTGCATCCAGGGTAAATGTTCCACTTAAGGAAGCAGCACCTGGCATAAGATATGTACCCGGGCGGATGCTATTTCCACCTATTGTAACACCTATTGAAGAATCTACTACGGCTTTACCCAATGAATCGTACGCAGCCAAAAGATCTGATGCACATTTTGCACTTAAAGCGCCGCCGGAATAGGTCATTATTCCGTCAACATTGCCAAAACCGGTAATTGTTGTGGCACTGTTTGAGCCCACATTACCTGTAATGTGTGTTAAATAGGTAATACCTGAATTTGTAACTGCACCAACAGAGGTAAACAGTGTATAATTAGCTGCTGTACCCAGGTTAGGTGCTTGTCCGAAATTCGTCTTCGGAAAAGATAATAGAGCAGCAGATGCTACTATAATAGGTAATAATTTATTTCTCATAATGAGTTGATTTAATTGTGAATTAATTTTCACGGAGCAAAGGTGCCCACCTTTACACTGAAAAGTATTGTACAAGTACAAACAATACTTGCAAAATTCACATATTGGGAGAATCAGGTACTGTTAAAGGCGAATGCCTATAACAAGAATATCGTCTACCTGCTCTATTCCCGCCTTCCAGTTCTCCAGAAAGTAATCGAGGTGCTTTTCTTGCTCGGGCATTGAAAGTTCCTGGATATCAACTAATATCTCTTTAAACTTGCCGGTCATTAGTTTTTTACCGCTCTCTCCTCCAAAAGTATCAGCGTACCCATCAGAAAAAATATAAAATGAATCTCCCTCCTGTAATTTTATTTCATGGGTTTCAAAATGTTGCTCATCATCTGTAAAGCCACCTATCCCCATTTTTGTTCCTTTAATTTCCTCAACTTCACTATGCCCGTTTCGGATTATCCAAAGGGGCCTGTTTGCACCGGAATATTTTACAATACGGTTTTCAATGTCAACCGAACAAAGGGCAATATCCATTCCATCCTTAGTCGAATCAAGGCTCTCGGTTTGGCGTAGCGACGTTTTAATCCCTTTATTTAGCTTTTTCATTATATCTGATGTATCAGTGTTTGCAGAAACAGCTTCGCTAAGTTTTTCCGAGGCAATCATACTCATAAATGCGCCTGGCACCCCATGCCCTGTACAATCGGCAGCAGCGATAAAAAGAGATTTACTGTCTTTATAGAAGAAATAAAAGTCGCCACTAACAATATCTTTAGGCTTAAACAATACAAAGCAATTAGGTAGGGCAGAATAAATTTCCTCTTTCCGTGGCAATTTTGCCTGTTGAATACGTTTCGCATACATTATGCTGTCAGTAATGTCCTTGTTTTTGTTTTCAATTATAAGCTTAGACCTTTCTACTTCTGCTTTTTGCGTATTAATAATTACTAGTTCTGCGGCTCTTTTGGCTTTCTCATCATTTTGAAAATCAAGTTCCTTGTTTGCTATATTCTGTTCAGCCATACGCCTCGCCAATTCTAAGTCATGGAACCCTTTCTCCCTGCTTGCTATTAAAAGCTCCACTGCTTTCTTTGCTTTTATGTCATTCTGGAACTCCAATTCCTTCTTTGCAAATATCAATGATATTGAATCGTTTATTTTATTGAAATGCCTATCGGTTTTAATAACATAATCTGCGGCTCCGTGGTGAAATGATTTGAGTGCAATATCAATCTCCTCGTTACTTGTTAGCATAATTACACTCGTAGCGAAGTTTATTTTCTTTATTTGTTCTAATATCTCAAGGCCATTCATGGCATTCTTTTCCTTACTATTCAGCGAATAATCGAGGATAACCAATTCAGGCATTACTTCTATATATTCCTTCATACAAGCCTCACCGGTATCAAACGAGCTTATTTTAACCTGGGTATTTTTAAATGCATTTTCAATAGCAGATTTCATTGCTAATACAAAGAGCTTATTATCGTCGACAATAAAAATATCTATTTGTTTTTTTGAATTCACGACTTTGTTCTTATAATTCAGATTTAGGTTGACTTACTTATTAAGTGAAAAACTAAGAATTTGCAAAGTAATAATTCCCCCTACAAGTAATGCAATGCATACAAATAATGCTATACGATGCCTTTTGTATTTCCTGACATCACTCCTTGACTCCATTATTTTAAAAATATTTCTAAGGGAATAATTAATTTTATTGAATTGGGTTGGTGTTTTAACAACATAATCAGATGCCCCGTATAAAAACGATTTTACTGCAAGATCCACATTATCCTCACTTGTTAGCATTATAACACTGGTGTCCTGATTTTCCTTTTTTATCCACTCCAATACCTTTATACCGTTTGAAGCACTTGGATAATCACTATTCAGATTATAATCAAGAATAACTAGTTCGGGCAGTACTAATTTAAACATCGTTTTACATTTTTCACCAATTTCAAACAAATGAATTTTTATATTCATTTTTTCAAATGTCACTTCTATGTTCGCTTTCAAGGCCAGCGAAAAGACCCGGTTGTCATCTATAATAAAAATATTTATTTGTTGCAGCTTACTCACAGTTTATTGAATTTAATTATTTAAGGAGGGAAGGTTTAATTATAGTAATTGCAATTACTGCTCCAATAACTAAGGCAATAAGAACAGATAAAACAAGGCTTACACTTTTATATGTTTTTGCCTCATCCCTTGCTTCGCTCACCTTAATGAGGTTAAACAAAGAATAATTTATTTTCTTGAATTTGGTTTCTGTTTTAACAACATAGTCAGATGCCGCGTGGTGAAAAGACTTTAAGGCAATATCAATATTATCATCGCTCGTAAGTATAATTACATTAGTGTCTTTATTGGCTTTTTTTATCATATCCAACACCTGTATCCCATCAGCAGCATTGACGTTCTTACTGTTTAAATGGTAGTCAAGAATAGCTATCTGTGGTTTTTCTTCTTTAAATTTTTTCATACAGGCTTCACCTGTTTCAAATGCTTGCACCTCAATTCTACACACATCTTTGAAAGCAACTTCTATCTCAGATTTAAGGGCAAGGGAAAATACTTTATTGTCATCTACAATAAAAATGCCGACTTTATTTTTTTTATCCATAATTTCCTTTTATAATTTTTAAATGAATTTCTCTTTATCTCTTAGTACTTCTTCTATTGCCAAGTGGCATATTAAGGTAAGTTCCTGGTTTAGTTCTTTTATTTTTTCAATATTCATAGCTGAGGCTGCCAACTCTTCCATCTCTTTTAAAACAGGAATAAGCATGGAAACACCCAGTATAGAAACTGAAGATTTCATTGTGTGCGTGAAATTCTTGATAACACTATAGTTTACCTGCAGTATTGCATCATTAATAGCTTTCAATTCCTCAGGAATTTGAACCAGAAAAGAGTCCATTATCCCTTTTATCAAGTGTTTCTTACCCCCCATCATTTCAGTGAGATACTTTAGGTCGCATACATTTTCAATTACTTTGCCCGATCGGTCTGTTATCATTTTTTCAAGTGTTAAGTGTTAAATCGTATATTTTTTCAAAAAGCAGGTTGGCATTAATGGGCTTTGATATGTAATCATTCATCCCCAGGCTTAAGCACCTTTCTTTTTCGCCTGACATTGCATGAGCCGTCATGGCAATAATTGGTATCGCATTCTTCATTTCATTCCGGATAATGGTTGCAGCTTCATAGCCATTCATTACAGGCATTTCCATATCCATCAACACAATATCAAATTTATTCTCTCTTAGTTTTTCAATGCCTATACTTCCATTTTCAGCCACTTGCAATACAAGACCGTACTCAGAGAAAAGGCTCAATATCAACTTCACGTTCAATTGATTATCCTCTACTAGCAAAATATTCAATTTACGAAGCTGGTCCATATTGAATTTCTCACCTGTATCTTCAGTTTCATGAAGTACCTCGACCGATTTCTTATATGGTATATTAAAAACAAACATGGAGCCTGATTTAAACTCACTTGTAACCGATAATTTCCCACCCTGAAGTTCAACCAATTGCTTTGCTATGCTTAATCCGAGCCCGGTGCCTCCATATTTTCGGGTTGTATGTGATTCAGCTTGCCTGAATCGTTCAAAAATATGCTGAATCTTATCGGCTGGTATACCGATGCCGGTATCCTTTACAGAAAACTCCAGTAACGTCTCTTCATTTTCCTTTTTAATCACCTTTGCCCGAACAATTATTTCTCCCTTTTGAGTAAACTTAATTGCATTACCAGCCAGGTTGATTATGATTTGGGTTAAACGTGTAGGATCTCCAAGCAGGCTATCCGGAACATCTTCATCACAAATAAATAATAACTCTAAGGTCTTTTCCTTAGCTTTTCCCATTAACATAACATTCAACGACTTGAATATATCCTTTACGCTGAAAGTATGCTCTTCAAAGGTCATCATACCTGCTTCAATCTTTGATATATCAAGTATGTCATTAATAATGGTTAAAAGATTTTCTCCGGCAGATTTAATTATCCGTATATATTCCTTCTCTTTCTCTTCTAGTTTTCCTTTCGATAGTATATCTGAAAAACCAATTATGGCATTCATAGGTGTACGTATCTCATGGCTCATATTCGCCAGGAAAGCTTCTTTTAATTTGGTAGATTCCTCGGCCTTTTCCTTTGCCTCGCTATAGTCCTCAAGAATATTAAGAACAGCTCGCTGTGTATTCTCAAGGTTAATTTTTTCTTCACTATAATCGTCCAATATATTGAGCAAGGCCCTCTGGCTATCCTCCGAATGGATCTTTTCCTCTGAGTAGTCGTCCAATATGTTCAGCAATGCCTTCTCAGTATTCTGAAGGTCTATTTTTTCCTCAGAGACCAACTCTTCATTGTGAGCAAGAAATTTCCTGACCTCAATCGGGTGATTATAAATATTATCTTTTTGTGAAGACGTAGTTGGCATTTTTCTTTATCTATATAATTGGTATATACTTATCTCAATTAGTTTTTGCTCTTTAGTTCTTCAATTTCCTTCTTCAATTCAATCATTTTAAGCTCACGGCCTACTGTTAATTTTCTGAATCTTTCCAATTCTTCTATTCTCATTAATTCCTTTTCACGTCCTGCAATTTCTCTTTCAGCAAGTTGTTTTTGGGCCGTTATATCCCTTGCTACAATTACAACACCAAGTACATTTCCTCTATCGTCCTTATATACTGATCCGTTAAATAATACATCGGTAAGCTTTCCATTTTTATGGCGCAGTTTAAGTGGTGAGTCAATAACAAAACCTTTTGCAAATACTTCCTGGTATACTTCACGCGCTTTTTGCGGCTCAGTGAAATAATCGAAAAAATCTGATCCAATAAGCTTGTCTCGCTCTATTCCGGTAATATTTACCGTAGCTTCATTCATGTCTGTTATCTTTCCTTCGGTACTGATAGTTACCAATGGGTCAAGGCTGGCTTCAATAAGACTCAATGAGTATCTTGATAACAATTTCTGTGCTGTAACATCTCTGGCAACAATAACAACTCCGAGTACATTACCCCTATCATCTTTATATACTGACCCGTTAAATAATACATCGGTAAGTTTTCCATTCTTATGACGGAGTGTAAGCGGTGAATCGGCTACTGAACCTTTTGCAAATACCTCCTGGTATACTTCACGGGCCTTTTGCGGCTCGGTGAAATAATCAAAGAAATCGGAACCGATAAGCTTGTCTCTCTCTATACCGGTAATATTTACTGTAGCCTCATTCATATCTGTTATCTTTCCCTCTGTGCTTATTGTAACCAAAGGATCAAGACTGGCTTCAATAAGACTAAGTGAATACCTCGAGAGTAACTTTTGTGCAGTAACATCCCGGGCGACAATAACTACACCAAGCACATTTCCCTTATCATCTTTATATACCGACCCATTAAATAGAACGTCGGTAAGCTTTCCATTTTTATGACGCAGCGTAAGTGGTGAATCGGCCACTGAACCCTTTGCAAATACTTCCTGGTATACTTCACGCGCTTTCTGAGGCTCGGTGAAATAGTCAAAGAAATCAGACCCAATTAGTTTTTCTCTCTCAATACCGGTAATATTTACGGTTGCTTCATTCATATCCGTGATCTTTCCTTCGGTACTTATAGTTACTAGAGGGTCAAGACTGGCTTCAATTAAACTACGGGCATATTCCGACGATTGTTTCTGTGCATCTGCTATGTTTATGGCAACTCCGCTATTCGTTGCTTTGGCTGATTTTTCTTTTTTAGTCTCCATCACTTGTATATTATTATAATGTTCCTTTAAAAATCTTTTACTTAGTTGATGTAACGGCTGGTGTTTTTGAATTAGAAAAGGACATTTCTGCCCTTCTATTCTTTTCCTGTTCCATATCGGTACATTCTACTCCTTCAGTACACATGTTCAAAAACTTGGTTTTACCATAGCCTTTAGCTAACATCCTTTTCTTGTCAATACCTTTAGATGCTAAATAATCAACAGTAGCATCTGAACGCTTTTCTGACAAAACCTGATTGTAAACAGTAGTTCCTCTCCAATCGCAGTAACCATTCACATTAAGGATTAAGTTCGGATTCTGCTGCATTACTTTAGCAATGCTATCAAGCCTTGTTGCTGCCTCAGGGCGAATAGTAGCTTGGTCCAGATCGAAATGTATGCTCATAATTCCCTTCTTAGCTATTGCTATTGGTTTAGTCTTGGTCTTTATAGGGTCAATTGCTACTTTAATAACAGAGTCTACAACTACAATCGGTTTAGGTTTTGGTACGCATTTGTAGTCTATAACATATGCAGATGCACTGATATGACAAGGTAGACTATCTTTATCAAGATTGAAATAATAAATATCCTCATCACCCTTTCCACCTTTGCGGTTAGAAGAAAAATAACCTATACGTTCGTTTTTAACGAAAGTAATACCGTAATCATCGCCGGCTGAATTAAAAGGCGCTTTTAAAACCCCTGCTTTATTAAAGGTGCCATTGTTGTTTTTAGCTACACATATATCCATTCCTCCAAAACCCATATAACCATCAGAGGAGAAATAGAAATCTCCGGCAGAATCCATGGTAGGAAATTTCTCATTACCGAAAGTGTTGATATTAGGGCCCATATTTACAGGTTTACCCCAACCATTAGCCATTTTATCGCAATAGTAAATATCAGCTCCACCGTAACCACCCGGCATGTCTGATGAGAAATAAATTCTTGAGCCATTCATTGCCAAATAGGGTGTAGCAATTGAAAATGTATCGTTATTGTATTGAAATGGTTTAAGATCGGTCCATTCACCATTCTTCTTTATTGCAGAATATATCTTGTTCCTTTCAATCTTCAATGTTTTCTTTTCCTTCCCTTTTAATTCCTTTTCAACACTGTTAAAATAAATAGTGTCGAAGTTCTTTGAGAAGCAAACCGGACCGGTCAGGTACTTTTTATTTATCAGATTGCTTTCAAGTGGTGCAGTTTTTGGAAAACTGGTGTCTGTCTTTTCCTTTTTAGAATAGAAGACATGTAAGAAATATTCACCATCCCAGCTATATACTTTAGATCCGTTATCTGCTTTACGCGATGAAATGAAAACAATACCATCTTTATAAAGTATCGGGCACATGTCAGATACATTTGAGTTAAGTGATGAAACTGAAGTTATAGTAATAGGCAAGTCAAACTTCTGGTCAGCCATCACTGTATCACAAGAACTTGCATAAAATGAACCTCTTGGGTCCGATGGAGCCATGTCGGAATATGTTTTAAAAGCAATTTTTGCATCAACATACCTTTCATTTGTTTTAAGTATTAATCCGTAATTAAGGTAGAATGATCTACAAGTATCATGCCCCATAGCATTCACTTTATCGTAAGCTGTTACAGCTTCTTTATATCGATGCATTTTCTGATAACACTGTCCCAATTTGTAATACACAATCTGGGTAGGGTTCTTCACTGCCGCTTTTTCATAGCATTGTGCCGCTTTAAAATATTCCCAGTTTGTAAAAAGCTTATCAGCTTTTTTTGTTTGGGCATTACCAACTACAGATATTAATGCTGCAATTGTTACGATAAGTATCTTTTTCATGTTTCGTATTGTTGATTATTAAAAATATTTAGGGCTTGTCATCTTGGTCTTGTTACTATATAAGTCCCATCCAAGCATGATTTCATGGGTTCCGTTTGTATAGTTTCCTGTTTGGCTCAGGTAGAAGTCGTAAGAATATCCAAATCGGATACGGTTAGCAACATCATACTCAATACTCAAAACCAAGGCATTATCCATTCCGTTTATGGCTATCCTCTTATCTGTTCTTATACCCGCTCCGATATAAAATTTATCACAAAATATAAGTGAAGCATCTAAATCAATATCAACAGGTGCGCCTTGTACATACTTAGCAAGTATTGAAGGTCTTATACCTATATTATCACTTAAAGGAACAACAACTCCTGTAGTCAGGTAATAGGTTCTGAAAAATATTGCATCACCGGCGCCATTATAATTCTGTAATCCGAAATTTGGTTGCATTAAGTGCCTTACAGAGAAACCTGCGAAGAAACGATCTTTGTAGAGGTAAAGCCCTGCATTAGCATCGGGAACCCAGGCAGAAGATGAATTATTGTTGAACGATGGATCTGCTGTATTTTCAACAGATATTTTGCCGAATGAAACACTCACATTATCCATGCAACCTTCTATACCAAAAGCAAGAGTGGTCGCGTCACTAAGGTGAAGGTGGTAAGCAAATATTGCTGACACATCGGTAGTGCTTAAAGGGCCAACATTATCACTATAAAATTGCAGTCCCAGTCCAATATTGCTGCCAGGTATCATACCATGCATTCCAACTGACTCTGTAACCGGTGCGCCTTCCATTCCTACCCATTGGGTGCGGTAAACCATAGTGCCTGAAAATATTCCACGGCTACCGGCGTAAGCGGGGTTTATGTAAAGCGGGTTGAAAAAGTATTGTGAAAAGGAAGCATCTTGCTGGGCAAATGCGCCCACTGCAGCAAGCATCCCTATTAGCGTTGTTATTATTTTGTTTTTCATGATTCTTGTTTATTGGTAAGTATTAATTAATGTTATGTTGGTAGTACTATCTCTTGATAAATACCCATCCGCGTTTTTCAGTATTGTTATATTTAATTATGTAGTAGTAGGTTCCATCAGGCAAATTAATTCCATTCATATCCTGTCCTGTCCATTTTACGGTTTCGTTATCATAATTAGTACCACTCCATATTTCGCTGCCCCAACGGTTGATAATTAACACCGTATTGGTAGGATAACAATTAAGCATTGGTATGTTCCACCAGTCATTTATGCCATCACCATTCGGAGAGATACCATTATAGAATTCAGCCGGATTAACTGTTACAGTAACCTGGTTTGAATTAAAACAACCTGTTGTTGTATCAGTTTCATTCACTGTATATAAGGTAGTTACTTCAGAGCTTGCCATCGGCTGAGCTACTGTAGTTGAGTTTAAACCAAAAGCAGGTGTCCATAAGTAGGTATCTCCAGCAACTGCAGGGCCTCCTAGTTGAACACTTCCGCCGCCACACAAGAACTGATTGTTTCCGGCATCTGCAGCAGGCAATGGATTAACTGTTACAATTACTGAATCTGAATTTGAACAACCACCGTTTGTCACATTAAGTGTATACGTACTTGTAGTAACCGGGCCTGCAGTAGGTTGTGCAATAGTATCTGAACTTAATCCTAATGAAGGTGTCCAGGTATACTTATCACCTAAAATCGCCGGTGTACCAATTGTTGCATTAGTGCCCGTACAAATCTTTTTATCAGGGCCTGCATTGGCAACTGGCATGTTATTTACTGTTACCGAAACTGTGTTTTTATTACTACATACTCCGTTTGAAGCTGTAAGCGTATATGTTGTGGTTGCAGCAGGGCTTGCATCAGGTTCAGATGATGAACTTGAATTTAACCCTGTTATAGGCAACCAATCATAACTTACACCTGCAACTGCTAAACCACCGATAGTTGTACTGTCACCTTTACAGATACTTTTATCAAGACCTGTATTAGCAATAGGCTGAGGAACCACTTTTACAATAACAGTATCTGTGCTATTACAAGTAGATGCTATTCCAGATACGGTTAAGGTATATGTAGTAGTTATTGCCGGGCTTGCATTAGGTTGTGCTAATGAGCTTGCGTTTAACCCTAGCGCAGGTGACCAGCTATAGGTATTTCCCACAATAGCAGGAGTTCCAATAGTATCACCATCACCGAGGCAAATACTAACGTCAGGGCCTGCATTTGCAATTGGCAAAGGCTTGATCTGAACTGTTACCGTGTCTGTATTACTACATCCACCATTACTTGCGGTTAAGGTATATACCGTATTAATAGCAGGGCTTGCATTGGGGTGTGATGAAATAGCCGAACTTAAACCGGCAACTGGTAACCAACTGTAAGTTACTCCCAACAATGAAGGCGCGCCAATTGCAACACTGTCCTTTTTACAAACACTTTTTGCAGTACCTGCATTAGCAATTGGTTTAGGGTTCACTGTTACAATAACTGTATCAGTATTGTTACAACCTTTTGCAGCATTGGTTACGGTTAAAGTATAAGTCGTTGTCAATATTGGCTTTGCCTCTGGCTGAGCTAAAGTATTTGAACTTAATCCGGTTATTGGTGCCCAATTATATGTTACTCCCAAAATTGCTAAGGAACCTATAATAGCGCTATCGCCACTACAAATTCCTTTATCAGCGCCTGCATTGGCAATGGGTAGAGTATTAACTACAAGTTTTACATATATTGAAGTATCACTCGGAGCAGAAGAACCGCTTACAATTACGTTGTAAAAAGATGATGTATCAGCAATTTTTGCAGGGTTTATAACAAGCGAATCAGATTTTGCGCCTGAAATATTTCCGCCATTAATCAAATTTACATTACCCTTTCTCCATTGATAAGTAAGACCTGTTCCTGTTGCAGAAACCCAGAAACTAGCTGAGCTACCTGAACAAACTGTGTCATTTATAGGTTGAGTAATAATTAATGGAGAGCCTGAAGAACAACCGGGAGGCATTATGGCGGTCAATCCCTGTGTTGTTATTGCACCGTCTATGGTAAGCGCTCTGCCATCAAGTGTAATAGATGTATTTACTAAGTTAAATGCTCCTGCCGAAACAATTATTGTACCCCTGAAGACAGAGAAATTATTTATGTTAACAGCACCCTGGATCATCCAATACACATTTTTAGACTGGGCACCATTAATTAATTTAACGTTCGCGTAAGTACTTGTTGTAAGGCCACCGCCTTCAATTTGAATAACAAAAACACCATTTACATCGCCTTGTGCGTCAAGGTAAAGCGTGTCAGTAAATATTGCAGCCGCTTTCATAATATATGTATGTGGTGTAAGAACAAGGTTGTTTCCAAATTGAGCAGGATATAACAACTCAATATCATAAGGTAATGAATCAAGGTATCTATATGCACGGTTAACATCACTATCGCATTGAATAGTGGAAGCATCGGGAACAAGGTGGAGTGTACCTGTTACATCAGCCGGGGTCCAGCCGGTAATTGCACCTCCACCATTATTACCAACATCGCCAATTGAATGCGATATGGGAGTATTTGAAAGTGCTCCGATACCGGCAAATATTGTATAACAAGAAGCCGAAGCAAGATTAGGCGCTTTCGGCCCGGTTAAAATAGGACTACTACAACCTAAAGGTGTGTAAGCCAATACTCCGGTACCTGCTGTAATAGTTATAGCTCCATTTATTGTAAGGGCTCTTCCTTCGAGTGTATCGCCTACATTTACGCTAATAGCGGCATTCGAAAGAATACTACCTCTTATTACGTTTCCACTTAAGCCTACTGTACCTTTTACAAGCCAGAATACATTACAGGCTAATGCGCCGTTAAGCAGCATAACCCTGGAAGAAATATTTGTTGCAAAGTTTCCATCTATCTTAATGATAAATACGGCATTTGCGTTCCCTTTCGCATTTAAGTAAAGCGTTGAAGCCAATGTTATATTGGGCCCAACTATTGAATCAACACCAGCCAGAATAGTATCACCATTTCCAATCGGTGATGCCGCAAAAGCAAAAGTCGCCTTCGAAGTGTCAAGGGAATAGTAGGCTGTTTGCAGATCTGCAGCACATAATACACTTGCCGGATTATTATCATCCATTACGCCGTTCACATTACCAAAACCTGTACTGGTGGCACTATTAGTACCAACGTTACCGGTTACATGAGAAAGGCCGGAGTTGGTTACGGCTCCTATTGTAGTGAAGAAAACAAAATTATTGGCAGTACCCATTACCGGTGCTTGTCCGAAGTTTAAACCCGGAAACGATATAAGGGCTGCTGCTGTTGCGAGTATGCGTATGAATTTACTTTTCATGTTGTTTTTTGTATTTGGTGAATTAATTTTCACGTGGCAAAGGTGCCTCTACTACCATAGGTATCTATTACACAACTAATAGTAAGAGTTATACAATTCACGTATTAACATGGAAGATGGAAACTATCTGCAAGGCAGACCTTATTCTTCAAGATTCCTAACGTTCTGCGTTTGAACAGAGTATTCGTTTGGTATTATTTTTTCGCCGTGTTTACGGGCATATACCTTGGTGAATTCCGCCCCAAAGTATAATATCATTGAAGAATAATATACCCAAACAAGAATAAGAATAATTGAGCCCATAGCACCATAAACTGAAGCAATGTGGGAGCCCACTATATAAGCGCCTATCAGAAATTTACCCAGCATAAATAAGGAAGCGGTAAATAGGGCACCTATAATGGAATCTTTAAGTGATATTGTTCCATCGGGTAGAGTTTTAAATATGATAGTAAACAGAACAGTAATTATAAGAAAGACACTTAACATGTTTAAGGCATAAAACACATAGACTGTAATACCCGGAAAATAGTGCAACAGGTGACTATCTAGAACATCCATGACGGCGTTAATTATAAGCCCTACAAGCAACAAAAACCCAACTGAACCTATCATGGAAAAGGACATTAACCTGTTCTTCAGAAATTTTGCCAGCCCACGTTTTGGTTTTGCCTCAATTCCCCATATGGAATTAATAGAATTTTGCATTTCAGCAAATATGCCTGATGCACCTATCAATAAAATAATAACACCGAAAACGGTTGCGAATATGCTGCTGTTAGAAAGTCTCACATTTTTTATCATCACCTGAATTTCGACAGCTGTATCATTGCCCACCAGGCCTTTTATTTGTCCGAAAAGCTCTCCTCTTACAGCATCCGGGCCCAAGAAAAAATCAAAAATTCCTATTATGATAATTAATAGCGGGGGCAGAGAGAATATAGTATAATAAGAAAGAGAAGCACTTAATGTAAATGCATTGTCTTTTATAAATTCTTTAGAAGTGTTTTTTAGCAAGTACCATATCTTGGTTAAAATCTGCTTCATTCTCTATTCTTGTATGTTTTAGACCTATTTTTTCAGTTCCATTACACAAAACACTACAATGCCCATCATAAAAAACACCATAAGAAGAACAGCTAGTTGCTTGGATATGCTAAGTTCGCGAACCATTAATCGAATGGGTGCGGTAATCACATTATTAACCAGTTTGCCTATCTTCTTCCAGGAATCTTTTCCCTTGATCACAAACTCCTTAGCTCCTGCCCTGAATGATTCTATAGCAACTGCCATATCTTCATTGCTTGATAGCATTATTACTTCGGTTTTTGGGTTTAAGCTTTTAATAGATTTTAAAATATCAAGGCCATTTTTCCCTTTCATAAAATAATCGAGAATCACAATATGTGTTTCTTTATCAACCTTAAGTATGCAGCTTTCGCCATCTTCAAATGTCGATATATGCATACTGGTTCCAAACCTGTCCTGCAGGTATTGTTTAAGTGTTTCTACCATTAACTTATTATCGTCAACAATAAATAGGTTTGTTCCTTGTGTTTCCATTTTCTTTAATTTATAAATTAGGCTAAGCGATGAGTGAAATAATTCTTTACAAATGCATGCTGCTGGTTTTCTGTCATTTTATCCGCCTGTCTGGTTTCGATCTTTACTTTTTCAAAACGATGATCTAACCGCAACGCATTCAGAAGTTCAACCTTAGCATCTGTTGGCCCGAAAAGAACCACATCTTCGTAATTTTTTATAACCTCGCCCAATTTTTTGTAATACTCGGCCTGTTCATGATGTTCTTTGTTATGCATCAAGTTTTCACTCTTACCAAGGCTATGTTCTTTTTGTTGGTGAGTAAATTCAGATTCAAGTGTTTTTGTAACAATGGTACCTGTTGAAAATTCCATTAAGTGGGCATTCGAATGATCCATCCAGATACCTAAATATATTGCGTTCGTCATATTTTTAATATTAAACTAATGTTTGTTTACAGTTATGTGATAAGGTGTATTTTCTTAATAATGAGTCTAATGAATCATAGTAATCCATAAGGTTTTTGATGATTGCATTGGGGCCAACGGTATCTGAAATATTCACCATCATTTCTCCTATGTACTTTGATAGTTCAGGAAACTTCTCCTCAATTGTCATTGTAATATTCAGGATATCCTGGTTGAGTTCCTTTTCAGTCTTCATTGGCAATGGTTATATTGATTATTATTTCTTAGTTCAGGTTTTGGAGACAGAATAACATTGAGCTGTAAAAAAGCATCATGTTTAAACATGATGCTTTTTATTAATTTCAAATCGATGAAAACTACTTAGCTCTTAAGAGCGTGGTGTTTTACATCTTCTCTTTGAGCTTCACTTGCCATAGCATGATGCCCATGAGCTTTAACTGTGCTTTCGCAAGCTTTCTCATGATTCCCTGCTTCATGGTGCTTTGCAGCTTCAATATGATGCTTTGCAGCGTCTTCATGATGCTTTGCAGCCTTTTTGTGATTTTCAATTCCCTTTTGATTGTCTGCAGGAGTAACGATTTTTTGTTCGTCCTTGATTTCTGTTGTTGTTGTCATTTGTTTTTAGTTTAATAAGATTAAGAATTAAATACTTCACAAAAGTGTAGCTACAGAATCTCTAAGGCTTTACATATCCGCCATAGAATTTTACACATTTC
The DNA here is from genome assembly GCA_035486275.1 of Bacteroidia bacterium. GTDB lineage: Bacteria > Bacteroidota > Bacteroidia > JABEUT01 > JABEUT01 > JABEUT01. The sequence goes on along the minus strand of DATHNG010000041.1, from coordinate 20,512 downwards.
ACTTGTATATAATATTATCCGGTTTATACTGGTTCAATGCCATAAGCAAAGTGAATATGCGATTGATATAACTTAATCTCATAGTTATGTAACACCTCCATCTTCAGGAATATTCAGTTTTGCGTCATTGAAATTAAACGCATCTAAACTCAGTTAAAATGAAAAACAGATTGCTCTTCATCGCATTACTTTTCTTCGTGTGTAGAGGCATTAATGCGCAGTCATTACAACCCAAGGTAATTGCTTGCTCAGGAAATTTTGCCACATCGGCAACCTGTTCTATGACATGGACACTAGGAGAAGTAATGACCGATACATATTCTTCAGCAAGCAATTTTCTTACACAAGGGTTCAACCAACCTGATACCGATTTTGTTACGGCGCTAATAAGCGTTAACCTAGAAGAGAATATTACTGTATACCCCAATCCTGCCATAAACTATATTACTGTAAACCTACACGATGCTCCCGGTAATCATATCATTCATTTATATAATGTACTGGGGCAATTAATTATAGAAGAAAACATTCCTGCAGGGCAACAAGAATTCAGAATATTTATTGGTGATTTTGTTAATGGATTATACCTTATCAATATTATAAATCCGGAATCAAGCTCATCTAGCTCATTTAAAATAAGTAAAACGCAATAATCTAACCTATTATGAAAAAACAATTCTTTATATCAGCCTTGTTCATTTGCTTTTTGATGCCTTTCCATTCTTTTGCACAGGTGCCTCAAGCGTTCCAATATCAATCTATTGTCCGTACTTCCGCAGGTTACCCTATGGCTAATACTAAAATGGATGTGAGAGCTACTATCCACAATAATTCAGATACCGGAGGAATAGTTTACCAGGAAACACAATCAGTAACTACTAATCAATTTGGTTTAATAAACCTTGAAATTGGTAACGGAACTGTCGTTCTGGGAAAATTTGCTTTCATTGTCTGGGGAACCGGAACTAAGTGGATGCAAATAGAAGTCAATTTCGGATCGGGATATTTACCTATGGGCGCTTCGCAATTATTAAGCGTACCCTACGCATTAAATGCCGGAAATGGCCCTATTGGTCCAACCGGAGTTACAGGTGCAACTGGTCTTGCAGGTACTAATGGCACTAATGGTACAAATGGTTCGAACGGAGCAACTGGCGCAACTGGCCCAATTGGATTAACAGGTACTAACGGAACAAATGGCTCTAATGGAGCTACTGGCGCAACAGGGCCTATTGGCCTAACAGGTACTAATGGTATAAATGGTTCGAACGGAGCTACTGGCGCAACAGGACCTATTGGCTTAAATGGTACTAATGGTACAAATGGCTCGAATGGTGCAACGGGTGCTACTGGCCCAATCGGCTTAACTGGTACTAACGGTACAAATGGTTCGAACGGAGCGACTGGCGCAACAGGACCTATTGGCTTAACTGGTACTAACGGTACAAATGGTTCGAACGGTGCAACCGGTGCTACCGGGCCTATTGGATTAACAGGTACTAACGGAACAAATGGTTCCAATGGTGCAACGGGTGCTACAGGACCCATTGGCTTAACAGGTACTAATGGTACAAATGGCTCTAATGGTGCTACGGGTGCTACTGGCCCAATTGGTTTAACAGGTACTAATGGAACAAACGGAACAAATGGCTCGAATGGCTCGAATGGTGCAACTGGAGCTACAGGCCCAACTGGCCATATTGGCCTAACTGGTACTAACGGAACAAATGGTTCGAATGGAGCAACGGGCGCAACTGGACCTATTGGCTTAACAGGCACTAACGGTACGAATGGCGCTACGGGTGCAACTGGTCCAATTGGATTAACTGGTACTAATGGAATTAACGGTACAAATGGCTCTAATGGAGCTACAGGTGCAACAGGACCTATCGGCTTAACTGGTACTAACGGTACGAATGGCGCTACGGGTGCAACTGGTCCAATTGGTCTGACAGGTACGAATGGTACAAATGGTTCTAACGGTGCTACGGGTGCAACTGGACCTATTGGTTTAACAGGTACAAATGGCTCTAATGGAGCAACAGGTGCAACAGGGTCTATCGGCTTAACAGGTACTAACGGAACAAATGGTTCGAACGGAGCTACAGGTGCAACAGGACCTATCGGCTTAACTGGTACTAACGGTACAAATGGTTCGAATGGTGCTATAGGTGCTACCGGTTCCATTGGCTTAACTGGTACTAATGGCACTAACGGTTCTAATGGAGCAACTGGTGCTACAGGTCCTATCGGCTTGACTGGCACTAACGGTACAAATGGTGCTGTAGGTGCGACCGGAGCTACGGGTGCATCTGGAACGAATGGAACAGTAATTGGTATTGCTGAGTATGTTCATACAGTTTCAGTTCCTAATAATAGTGTGCCACCCGGAAATGCATTTACAATAGATATTCAAGTTCTAAATACTGCGTCATCAGGTGTTACAGCATCCGCCGGCAACAGTGGTACAGTATATACCTTAGCTGTGGGCACTTATGCTATAGACTATGAAATGAGCCTGGCGGCATCAGGATCTGTTGCCCTTTATACAGGTTCAACAGTTGGCACCTTAGCAATAGATAATAATACCATAGCTGGTTCTTCAACGGCAACAACATGGATTCATGGCCGGGCAATAGAGAATGTAACTGCCACACCTTTTCTTTTTGAGGTCAGTTCTGTAGTTGGCACTGCGGCAACTGTAGCTGCCGGAACAGCAGCAGGAATATATACTATAAGAATAACAATTATCAAGCTACTGTAGTTTTAAACAATAATGTAAGGGTTTGTGAAATGGAAAATTCAAGCGGTATTGCTCAATGTTATGATTGCAAGTTTACTTTCAGAAAAAATGAGCTGCGGAAAATAACCATGAATAATAGCCCCACCATTCTATTTATCTGTAATTCTTGTTCAGCCAATAAGCCCAAACCCAGTGATATCGAAAAAGCATTTGGAAATTTGAAACTCTTTATATAACTATTCCTCAATGAAGAATACACTATGAATACAAAAAACATATACCCACCGGCAATAGCCTTATTAATGGCTATTTCTTTAATAAGTAACGCGCAATCAGACGGCCAAAAAAGAAAAACAGATTCAATTATAACAGCCCCTAAGTATCAGCGCTCGGGAGGAGATACCAATAAAATAGCGCCAAAATATTATCGCCTCGACGGAGATTCAGATAAATCATTGCATGAAAAATACTCTCCTAAGAAAATAACTGATCCTTTGATCAAATAAGCTTATCCTATTATTTAATAATAAATCAAAAATTCATGAAAACAAACAGGCTTTCGAAAACGTTAACATCAGCAATGAATGGTCAAATGACAAAAGAAGCGCATGCATCTCAAATCTATTTATCCTATGCCGCCTGGGCAGATAATCAGGGGTTTTGTGGCATGGCAAATTTCCTGTTCAGGCACGCCCAGGAAGAACGCAACCACATGATGAAGATATTAGAGTATATTTTAAAAAGAGGCGCAGAAGCCGAAGTAATTGCTATACCCACCCCACACGAAAAACCTAAAAGTCTATTCAGTTGTTTCGAAAAGATATTTGAGCATGAGGTTGAAAATACCAAGTCTGTTTATAAGCTGGTGAAAATGAGTTTTGAAGAAGAAGACTGGGGTACATGGAACTTTTTGCAATGGTTTGTAAAAGAACAAATAGAAGAAGAAACTATGGCATTAGGCTTATTAGATAAAATAAAAATAGCAGGTGGTGAGAATATAAGCCATAATGCTTTGTACATATTTGATAAAGATATGCTTGGAACATCCAGTGAAGTTAAATCTGCATTAGAAGCAACAACAGATAATCCATAAAGCAAGTAATTAAGTGGTTAATGCCGAAAGCCGACCAAATGTTATTTGATCGGCTTTAACAATTATGGCGTTCTTCGCTTTTTCCGTACAAACAAGTGAAGTACAATTTATTTATACTAGGTGAGATACAACGGCAGGGTGTTCCAACACATACTTCTTCAGTAGTGAATCGAGTGAATTGTAGTATGATTTAAGGTTCTTCAAGGTCACTTCAGGGTCGTTTTCATCCGGAATAGTCTCCGGCATTTCTTCAATATATTTAGATAATTCAGGATACTTCTCCATAATCAGCATTGTGGCCTTCAATATTTTGGTATTGAGTTCCTTTTCCAGGCTGTTTTTAAGGATATTCCGAATACGAATGAACGCGGTTTCACTTTTTACTACATACTCATAAGCACCATTGGTAATAGAATCAAGTGCTATTGTAACCTTATCTTCGGCAGATAATATTATTACAATGATCTTAGAATTAATCTTCTTTATTCTTTTCAAAACCTCAATACCATTCATTGCATCTTTAGATTCAGTATTCAAGTGATAATCTAATATTACTACATCAGAAGCTGTTTCAGGTTTCTGTTGTATTCTTTCTAAGCAACCCTCGCCTGTCAGAAATGATTCAATTTGAATTTCTGATTTAAAGTGATCTTTCAGTGATAATATCAATGTTTTCGTAAACAGTTCATTATCATCTACTAAAAAAATCGATATACTATTTTGTGTTTCCATATTATGTTTTTTTAGGTTACAAGTGAATTCCTATTGCCAGTAAAATTGCCTCAATTTATCAGCTACAGTGTTATAGAATTATATGAAAAAGTTGTAATATTCACACAAATTGCCATGCCTAAAAGGCGCCCATTAAAATATGTAAACCATATAAGCTTTACTTGTATAGATGTAACAGGCAAGTGGTTGAATGCCCATAGTTTTGACAAATAATCATATAATTCAAACGAAAATGAAAATCAACAAAACAATTATTACAGGTATTATGCTTTCAGCATTTAGTTTCGGTGTTACATCCGTTGCTGGTGCTCAAACAAAAGCAAAAGATCAGGCAACAACTACAACAACTACTAATTCAACTGAAAAGAATGACAGTGCAACTGTAAAGAAGTCAAGTAAAAAGACTGTTAAAACAAAACAAAATTCAGATGGCAGTAAGAAAACAACAAATACTACTACAAAAAGTACTGTTGAAACAGACAAAAAATAATAGTTGGTAGACAATTCAAAGTCGCAAAGGAGTCTCGTAGAAATACGGGGCTTTTTTGTTTATAGTTTGCCTGTTCTTAATACTTCAAGTTTCTCTGCCTTCTAAATAACTGAAACTTATATAACAGGATATGCCTGGGCTATTTTAGTCCCCATTTTATAGTGCACATTAGGTTGTGCGTTAAAGGATACATTACTTGAGGACTCAAATAGCAGAATTATATCAGAGCCTCCAAACTGGAAATACGCTAACTCTTCACCTTTTCGAACTGTAACACCAACTTCTGCCGTAATAATAACTGATGACACCTGGCACATACCAATTGGCAGGACTGCCACGAGGCCTATTGGAGTATCTAAAACTATTAACCCTCTGGCTTGCGCAAACTGATACCCGGGAGTATCAAGAGAATCGAAATTACTTTTCGGCGATAAGGTATGCTTGCCGGAATCACCCTCTATAGGCGTTGCTTCAACTTCCAGGTAAACCTGGCCATGAATAACTCGAGCCTCTAATACTTTGCCACCAACCGGCGCGTGTTGGCGGTGGTAATCAGTCGGACTAAGGTAGGAGTGCATAAATACTCCATTTTCAAAACGATCTTTATAAGGGCTGCCTTCAAGTAGTTCGCTTACTTTCCAATTAAGGTTCTTTACAGTCACATTAGAGTCCTTCCTTATTTCCCATTGCCCTCTGAAGGTTGAATCGGCCGGCATTACAATTACCGACTGATCAGCTATTGCTGCTATGGGCCTATATCCGGGCTTAAAGTGTCTTGCAAAAATCTGGTTAAAGGTTGTCCATCCACCATGCGGCCTTGTGTACTCTCTCATATTATATGCAGGGGAATCGTAAAAGGTTTGCTCCGATTCCTTTGTCAACGATTCTACAGTATCTAAAAACGCGCCCATTGCATTTGCGTAATCAACCAACCACTTAGAAAAAGGAGTAAGCCGAGGGACCTTATCAGAAGGAACTACTTTGTTTTGCAACGAAAGCAAAGGCTCCTGATCAGCAATAAAATAGAATGCACTGAGATGATCATTTACATTTTGACCAGATGAATTCTCCGTTGGAACCCAATAAAGGAATTCATTAGTCCAATCAAGAAATTGTTCGAGGTTTGTTACCTCACTTAAAAGTGGCACATTCTTGGTGCTGGCCTTTTTTATCGCTTCTTCAAAAGAAGCCTTCCAATTATTCAACTCTATCATTTTTACCAACTCCTTAACTATAGGATGAAATGTTGTTTTTATTAGCATGTTTTTGGGAATTATACTATTTAATACTTATTAGGCTTTCATGTCCACCTGATTTTTAGCGGATGTAAAGATTGCTGGGTACAAGCATAAAAGCATTATATAATTCACGGAATAAGTTGCATTATTAACAGTAAGTGTAGTACGGAGAGTAAACAATACAACTTATTCAAGTATTTCTGCAACACGTTACAGAACAAACAGGAACACCTTTGCATTCAATACTATATCAAAATAAATAAATAACTATGAATTTGATTATCTACTCTATACGCCAATTTATGCTCTTTCTGAAGGAAAGAAAAGAAACAAAAAGAAAATACGGCACTAATTATAGTGAGGAAGATTATCTCTTTATTGCCGATGATGAAATAGTATTTGATATGCATGCTAATACGATAACCCCAAATTAAACCCTTATGAAGACCATACATTTCTTTGCTTTTATATCTCTCTTCATTGGTTCCACCCTTAATGCGCAGAACAACAATGAAGATTTTCAAAAAGGCTTCAATGCTGCCGAGAAAATATTCAACAAAGTTTACCAGAACGGAAAGGATGAGGCTCTTACCTACTCCAAAGGAGGATATTCAGCTGCACTGCCACTTATACTGAGCTTATATAAAGAAGACACATTGAATATGAACCTTGCCTTTAAATTGGGCGTATGTTATTTGAGCTCAAAACGGCATAGGATAGATGCAATTGCATACTTCAGTAAAGCCATAACCGCAATTACTAACAATTATGAAGGAAGCTCTTATAAAGAACGAAATGCGCCATTGATCACTTATAAATTCCTGGGCGATGCCTATCATTTGAATTACCAATTCGAGGAAGCAATAGAAGTTTATAAAAAGTACATAGCTGAAATGGCTGAGAATAAAAACACAGATAAAGCGCTGCTTGATGAAGCAAATCGGAAAATAGAAATGTGCAAAACAGCGAAAATTCTGGTAGCTAGCCCTGTGAAAGTAAAAATTGAAAACCTGGGCGCTTCTGTAAATTCAATTTATGCCGATTATTCCCCGGTGCTATCTGCTGATCAACAAACACTTTTTTTTACATCCAGACGGGAAGGAAGTACAGGTGGACAGAAAGATGAGGAAGGGAATTTTTTTGAAGACATTTATAGTTCTACAAAAACTAAAACAGGTTGGTCAACAGCCATGGGTATAGGAGCACCAATAAACACGGACGGAAATGAAGCTACCGTTGGTCTATCACCCGATGGTCAAACCATATTAATTTATAAAGATGATAACGGCGATGGGAATATTTATAGTACATCATTAAACGGCGACGTATGGGCCAAACCTGTAAAACTTAATGAGAACATCAATTCAAAATACTGGGAGCCAAGTGCCTTTATATCGGCTGATGGAAGTACACTTTATTTTACCAGCGACAGACCAGGTGGTTTTGGTGGCAGAGATCTGTACACCAGTAAACTATCGCCCGAAGGCGATTGGGCAAAAGCGGTGAACATGGGTGCTGCAATAAATACTGCTTTTGACGAAGATGCTCCATTCATACATCCTGATGGTGTTACCTTATATTTTAGCTCAAATGGCCATAATACCATGGGTGGATTCGATATTTTCACCAGCCTGCTGTCTGACGATGGCACCTGGTCAGAGCCTATGAATGTTGGGTATCCCATCAATACACCTGACGATGACATTTATTATGTAGTGAGTCCCGATGGACTGAAAGCTTATTTCTCATCATTTAGGGAAAATGGGCTTGGGGAAAAGGATAATTATATGGCGACTTTCCTGGCAAAGAAGGAAACGCCATTGACATTAATGCAAGGTATTGTAAATGATGAGTCGGGCAAAGTAGCACAGGATGTAGTTATTACGGTTACCGATAACGTATCCGGACAAGTTGTGGGAGTTTATCGTACAAACAACAAAACAGGTAAATTCCTTTTTATTCTTGTACCGGGTAAAAACTATAACATCACTTACCAGGCTAAAGGGCATTTATTCAATTCCGAGAATATGGAAATACCTAAGCAATCAAATTACTATGAAATAAACAGAGCCGTATCACTGAACCCGATACAAGTAGGTTCAAAAATAGTATTGAACAATATTTTCTTTGATTTCGACAAAGCCACATTACGCCCGCTTTCTAATGTAGAATTAAAGAATTTGCTTATGCTTATGAAAAGCAACCCCAATATGAAGGTAGAAATATCAGGTTACACTGATAGTAAGGGTAGTGAGGAGTATAACCAGAAGCTTTCAGAGGCCCGTGCCCAGGCAGTTGTAACAAGCCTGACAGCAAGTGGCATAAGTGCTGATCGCATGCAAGCCAAAGGCTATGGAAAATCTATGCCGGCGGCGGCCAACAAAAATGCAGACGGCACTGATAACCCAGAGGGACGGCAATTAAACCGGAGAGTGGAATTGAAAATTACCCAAATCAACTAGAACCTTACCTTTTTCCAGACGGTATAGTATATCATAAGGCAAAAAGGAATTTGGGACCACAAATGTGAATATGATATTTTCCTTAATATTGGATTTGACGGGTGGTTCAGGGCAAACTAAAAGAGGAAAAGTATCCAAGAAGAATACTTTATCCCTTTTAGCGGAGAGAGAGGGATTCGAACCCCCGGAACCCGTAAGGTTCAACGGTTTTCAAGACCGCCGCATTAGACCGCTCTGCCATCTCTCCTTAAATTGGGTTGCAAATATACAATACCTTGTTAATTATACTATAAATTATTTTATTGGGCTTGTAACCCTTAATATTCAACGGTTTTCCCAAAGAGGTTCATTTCGGAAAGACCGCCGCATTAAAAAATAATTGGATACAAGTCCAGCTTGTATCCAATTATTTTAAGTTAAAGCAATAATTACCAGATCTTAGCTCTTGTGCTGTCAGGCCTGTACATTCCGTCGCCTGGCTTAATATCAAAGCCCTTTAACTCAGGATTCTTCTCATGGTTCGATACGCTGAATGCTTTGTAGAACTCAGGCATATTAGAAAGAGGTCCGTTAGCCCTGAATATAGTAGGCGAGTGCGGATTGGTTGTGATCAACTGCCTTTGGTAATTAGGACGAATATTTTCTCTCCAAGCCTGTGCCCATGCAATAAAGAATCTTTGTTCAGGTGTAAACCCGTCTACAATTCCTTCCGGATGTTGCTTAAGGTCGTTTTCAAGTGCTGCATAAGCAATGGTTAATCCACCAAAGTCAGCTGTGTTTTCGCCAATAGTAAGCTCACCTTTTACGTGCATTGAATCAATTTCGTAGTTATTGAACTGGCGTATAATAACGCCAAGCTTGTTATGGAAACTTGCTGAGTCCTTATCAGTCCACCATTTGTGCATATTACCTTGTGCATCGAACTGTGAACCCTGGTCATCGAAACCATGAGTAAGCTCGTGGCCAATAACTGCACCCATAGCGCCATAGTTCATAGCATCATCCCTGTTCGGATCGAAGAAAGGAGGCTGCATGATAGCCGCAGGAAACACGATCTCGTTCATAGATGGGTTGTAGTAAGCATTAACCGTTTGAGGAGACATACCCCATTCGGTACGGTCAACCGGTTTGCCTAATTTGTTAAGGTCGTAATGGAATTCAAACTCATTCAAACGGAATGAGTTCAACACCCATGAATCGCGCTTGATATCAAGTGCTGAATAGTCTTTCCACTTGTCGGGGTAACAAAGCTTAAGCATTATCTTATCGAGCTTCGCTTGTGCGTATTTCTTTGTTTCAGGGCTCATCCAGCTTACTGAATCAATGCGTTGTTTGTACGCAGCAATAATATTGGTAACCATTTCATTAACCTTAGCCTTAGCTTCAGGGCTGAAATATTTCTCTACATATAATTGACCTAACACCTGACCCAAGGAACCACTGGTACCTTCAACTGAACGTTTCCAACGAGGTTGCATTTCTTTCTTACCCTGAAAGGTTCTGCCCCAGAAGTTGAAGCTGATCTTAGCTAATGTATCAGTAAGTTTGCCTGCTTCATTTGAAAGTAAATGGAAACGTAAATAGGTCTTCCAGTCGTCCAAAGGAACCGACTTAGCCATATCGCTTACTTGTTTCATAAACAATGGTTGAGCAACAATAATGGTGTCAATGGTTTTCAATCCAAATACATCCTGTATAGTTGTCCAGTCAATATTAGGGGTGATTTCTGCCAATTTGGCCATGGTCATTTTGTTGTACTGAGCTGATATATCTCTTTCTTCAGTACTTGACATGGAAGAATTAGCCATTTGGGTTTCAATATCCAATACTTTCTGTGCGTCTTTATTAGCTACATCTTCCGATTCACCCATTTGTTGGAATATCTGGGTAGCATATTCTACAAACTTGCCTCTAAGCATTTTCATCATCGGCATATCCAGTGTATAGTAATCCTTAGCTGGTAAAGTCATACCACCCTGGCCAACCGTGCAAATTTCTTTCGCGCTTATCTTAGCATCTTGCTCTACACCAAAACCAAAAAAAACATCTGGTCCTATTATCATAAGGTGTGCAGCTTCTGCCCAAAGTGATTTATTATCTGAAATGGCATTGATCTTAGCAAATTCATCTTTTAAAGGATCAATACCTTGTTTGTTCAGGCTTACTGAATCCATCATACAAGCGTACAGATCTCCCACTTTTTGTTCCACAGAACCATGTGCTGCATTTTTGTTTGCTGCTGCAGTTTCTAGTAGTTTACGCAAACGTGAAATAATACTATCGTGCAATACGTTAAAGCTACCCCAGGCTGCTTCGCTGGCAGGAATAGGGTTGTTCTTTAGCCAGTTTCCGTTTACATATTGGTAAAAATCATCTTGAGGCTTTGCTGTGGTGTCAAAGTTTGCAAGGCCTACTTCGCCTTTGTATTTTTCAGCATCGCTTTCGTGCTTGCACGATGTGCTGAATAAGGCTGCACCAATTGTAAGGCAGATAACCGGAGCGTAGAGATGTACTTTTTTCATGTTTAGTTTATGAGTTAAAGGGCGCAATTTAACAATTAAATAACTGTGAAGGGCATTTTATAAGAGAATGCAAAGGTATTGCACTTAAATAACAACCTATATGCGGAAAAGGTGAAATTTGTCCGTGCCATTATTGCGCAACATACTCGTATTCAAATACTTCTGCCATATGCTTTTGTAACTTTGCCTTTACTTCTTCAGTATTTGGTTCATAGCCAAGTTCTTTGGCCATTGATGTTACGGCTTTATCGGTAATGCCACAGGGTATAATTAAGGAAAAGTACTGAAGATCGGTATTTACATTTAAGGCAATTCCATGCATGGTTACCCAATGGCTTGTTCTTACACCCATCGCACATATTTTACGGGCCTTTGCAGGATGATCCACATCAAGCCATACACCAGTCATGCCTTTTAGGCGGTCACCTTTTATGCCATATTCAGCTAGCATGCATATAACAGCTTCTTCCAGCGAACGCATATAGCGATGGATATCTGTAAAGAAATAGTCGAGATTTAAAATAGGGTAGGCCACTATTTGGCCCGGGCCATGATATGTAATATCTCCGCCCCGGTTTATTTTGTAATAAGAAATGTTTCGCTGAGCCAGGTTTTCCTGGTTAACAAGCAGGTTGTTTTCCGATCCGCTTTTACCAATTGTAAAAACATGCGGGTGCTCACAAAAAAGCAAGTAGTTTCCGGTAAATTCTTTTTCTTCTTCTGTAAGCGAACGATTTGCCAGTTTTTTATCTACTACCTCTCTGAATAATTTCTCCTGGTAGTCCCAGGCCTCTTTATAATCTATCAGCCCTATATCCTTGAATATAACCTTGCGGTTCATTTATTAGAAAGATCTGTTTTCAGTTGTTCTATTACCTTTACTTCCATAGCATCAACTTTTCGCTCTTCCGATAAATAGAGCGATACCCAATCGCCAAAATGAATCCAGTAAAGCTTTTTTTCAAGGTTGCTTGCACCCTTCGACTTTATTTCAATTACAACCTGTGCATAGGTTTCAAACACCTTTTTACATAGCTCTATACGCAATTCATTGCGCGGATGTTCATGCTCGTCTTTAAAAATAAGCACCGCAATTTCAGGATAATCATGGCTCCAGCCAACCAATTCATTGTGGTTCATTTCTGGTATAACATGGTGCCAGCAAAGAATCTTTGCATTCTCATTCAACTGTTGCCTGAAACGTATGGCTACGCCTTCATGCAATGAAGTACTGTATATAACAGGGGTCCTGTCAATAAGTATCTCTGCCATTCTCTTAGCTGCATTCATTAATGAGGTTTGGTTCTCAACAAGTAGCTTGGCACCTGAAAGAATCTTCTCCATATAGCCTGATACAAACCCCAACGATTCCATAATATGAAAAAGTTGAGTCAATGAATACCCTAAACATGCCCTTGGTGGCATACCGGGTGGAATTACAATAGCATCGCATTTATTTGCTTTGGCAAGTTCATGCAATTTGCCTCCAGAGGTTATGCACACTATATGTGCATTATGCTTTTTTGCTACAGAGAAAGATTCAAGGGTTTCTTCGGTGTTACCGGAATAAGAGCAGCAAATTACCAGAGTATGCTTATCAACATACCCGGGTAATGTATAGCTCTTCATTATTTCTACAGGCACGTTAACCTCTTCCTGTATGGTTTCCTTTAAAATGGTACCACCTATACCGGAGCCACCAAGTCCGCAAATAACTACTTTATGAATAGCATTAGCAGGCGCTGAAAGCTTAGCATTTTCAGCAATGCTCACAGCTTCTTCTAACTGCTGCGGAAATTTATATATCAACTCATTCATCATAGCCGGAACGTATAATAGAGGCTTACAAAGTTAAAATTCTACATGAAATTAGTTATTCTCCAATATCAAACTTAATTCCTTGTGCCAATGGAAGAGTAGTACCATAGTTTATAGTATTGGTTTGCCTGCGCATGTAATTCTTCCATGCGTCAGAGCCTGATTCTCTGCCACCGCCTGTTTCTTTTTCACCACCAAATGCGCCACCAATTTCAGCACCCGATGTACCAATGTTTACGTTAGCTATACCGCAATCAGAACCGGTTTGTGAAAGGAATTTTTCAGTTTCCAATATATTGTTTGAGAATATAGAAGAAGACAATCCTTGTGGCACACCATTCTGCAATGCAATGGCTTCATCAATTGTTTTATACTTGATAAGGTACAAAATAGGTGCAAAGGTTTCGTCTTGTACTATAGCATATTCATTCTTAACTTCTGCAATGGTAGGCACTACATAGCAACCCGACGCATATTTTTCACCGGTTAGTACTTCGCCACCATAAATAACCTTACCACCTTGTTCTTTTATTTTCTGAATAGCATCCGTGTAATGTTTAACAGCATCTGTATCAATAAGTGGCCCCATTAAAATACCATCATCCAGTGGATTGCCAATGGTTATTTGCTTATATGCTTTTTCTAACGAAGCTTTCATTTTATCATAAATGCTTTCATGAATAATAAGCCTGCGTGTTGTGGTACAACGTTGCCCTGCAGTACCTACTGCACCAAATAACACAGCCGTTACAGCCATTTTCATATTTGCATCTGGAGTCAGTATAATTGCATTATTACCACCTAATTCCAATAAAGAACGGCCTAAACGTTCACCTACAGCTACCGCAACTTTTTTACCCATACGTGTAGAACCTGTTGCAGAAACAAGCGGAATGCGTGTGTCTTTTGATAATAGTTCACCAATCTTATAATCACCGATTATGATCGAATTTACACCCTCCGGAACATTGTTCTTTTTAAGTACAGGTGCAATAATATGTTGACAAGCTACAGCAGTCAGCGGGGTTTTTTCAGAAGGTTTCCATACACAAACATCTCCGCAAACCATAGCTAACATTGCATTCCATGACCATACCGCTACCGGGAAATTAAACGCACTTATTATACCAACTACTCCTAGTGGGTGATATTGTTCGTACATACGGTGCGAAGGCCTTTCTGAATGCATAGCAAGACCGTACAACTGGCGGGAAAGGCCTACTGCAAAATCGCAGATATCGATCATTTCCTGTACTTCACCTAACCCTTCCTGGTAACTTTTACCCATTTCATACGAAACAAGTTTACCAAGTGGTTCTTTATATTTTCTAAGCGCCTCACCTATTTGTCTTACAACTTCACCACGCCTTGGTGCCGGCCAGGTTCTCCACTCAGGGAATGCTGTACAAGCCGCCTGCATTACCTTTTCATAATCTTCCTTGGTTGCTTGTTTTACTTTTCCAATCAATGCTCCATCGCAAGGCGAGTATGATTCTAATATTTCACCTGAAGTGTTGATGCGGTTCTCACCGGTACTTGCGCCTGGCAGTATGCCCGATAACCCAAGTTCATCAAGTATCTTTCCAATTCCGTGTGTGTCTTTAGCTTCTGCTGTTTTCATGATATTTATTTTAAAGGGGAATTATTTTATTTAAAAAGGCCTTTTGATTGTGCTTTCTGGTTTTTCTGTTCTTCCTTCTTTTTATCATTTACCAAGCCCTGAATATAATCGTTAAGTATTTGCTTGGCAATTATTGTGAAATATTTCTCTCCTATTACTTTAGGGTCATTTTCGTGGTACGGAAAGAATGTTGTTGCAATGCCTTTATTTACATAATGGCCGTTATTGTCGAGTATAGAATAATGAATTACCACTTCTCTTCTGTACGCATCATCAGAAAGATTTTCCGAATTATTATCCACGTTCTTAATATCCATTTCATTTATAAAAACGTACGTATCTGTATGATATTTTGAACTAAGGTCGCTCAGCAGATTCTGATTTAGTAAGCTAACATTCATAAACCGTTGACTATAATCAACCGGAACTTCTATTTGCCCGTTCTTTATATAGCGCCCGTTCCCAGACTTATCTTTTGCACTATTATCAGGTGTAGTGCCGGGAACAACATCATAGCTATAACTGGTAGATGCATAAATGGTTGTAAGCGTAGAATCGGACCTCTGTTTTCCATCAAGCAATGAAACAGTAGCGCAACTTTTTCTTATTGCGGCAAACAAGGCAAGGTCCAGTTCTTTTCTGAACTCTTCAGTTATAGCAGGGTAGCTCATGTGTGTTTTAGCATTCACATCTTTACCTATTTCCGACATAAGCATTTTAGGTTCAAACGGAATGACGAGTACTTTATGCTGCAACACGGTATCTTTCTTTGGCCATATAAGCCCATTCATTGAAGTATCCTTTTGTGCTGCTCCTCCACGCGAATTAATTTGTTGGGCTGAGCCAGCAAGGGATACTAAAAAGAACCCGGCGACAACTATTTTATGCCAACCTGTTTGTTGCATTATTTATGGAAATACTTGAAGATATCATTGCCATTTGCAAATACAAGCAGTGAAAGAAGTAATATCATACCAACCCATTGTGCATATTCCAAAAATTTATCACTTGGTTTACGCTTGGTTATTATTTCATATAGCAGGAATAATACATGCCCGCCATCAAGCGCTGGTATTGGTAATATGTTCAGGAATGCAAGCATAATAGAAAGAAATCCTGTAAGCATCCAGAAGTGCTGCCAGTTCCATACCGAGCCATATGCTTTAAGTATAGTTCCGAATCCACCAACTTGTTTAGTGGCACCCTTTACTGTAGCAATAATTTTTACCTGCTTTACATACCCGCCAAGGCTTTCAATTGCCAGCTTAATACCTGCAGGTATACAGCCAATAAGGCTATAGTGGTTTTTGTTTAAGTCGAAAAAGGTTGCTGGGTTCTTTTGATAGAATCCAATCTTACCTTCTTTATCAACATGTGCACTAAGTGTTTTTGTTTGTCCTTTAGATACAACTGTAAGGGAAACATCTTTATTACTATCCTTAACAACAATAGCCTTAAATGCCTGGTAAGAAGGAGTAGCAGAACTGTCTATTTTTATTATTGAATCACCTTTCGAAATGCCTGATTTTTCGGCTGGGCTACCGGCAGGTACTGAATCTACTACACATGGGTATTGCGCCTGAATGAATTCGGCAGGGTTTAGAAGTATTAATGAAATATCGTTTTCAGTAATAGGTATGTTCACGGGTTGTCCGTTACGTGTTACCTGTATTGAATGTGATTTATCAAGAATAATGTCTAGCGGTATCTTGTCAAAGTTCTCAATATATTTTCCATCTACCGAAACTACCTTGTCCCCATTCCTGAGGCCCATTCTTATTGCGGTACTGTCACAGTAAATGCCATATTTTACATTCTTTGTAGGAAGTGTTTCTGTTCCCCACACAAAAAGCACCATGCTATAAATAACAACTGCAAGCAATACGTTTACAGTAACACCGGCTATCATAACAATAAGTCTCTGCCAGGCCGGTTTGCTACGGAATTCCCATGGCTGCGGAGGCAATTTCATTGCTTCTTTATCCATCGACTCATCTATCATGCCGGCTATTTTAACATAACCACCTAATGGCAGCCAGCCAATTCCGTATTCAGTATCACCTTTTTTAAACTTTATAAGCGAGAACCATGGATCGAAGAAAAGATAAAATTTTTCTACCTTGATCTTGAACAAACGGGCAGAGAAAAAGTGTCCTGCTTCATGTAGAATAATAAGTATCGAAAGACCTAATAAGAATTGCGTTATTTTAATAAGTATATCCATAGAAATAAATAGGCGGCAAAGTTACCTCATTTTTTGTCACCATTAATCATTATCCTGTATAGGATGTATCTTATTGCTTTTAAGACACTTACCCCAGTTGTTATGGCCATAGATCAGCCGTGAGGTAAAATACCCTATGGCCGCACCCATAAGTACATCGGAACCCCAATGGAAATTACCATTGATGCGCCCGAATGCTGTAGCAGAAGCCAGGCCATAGGCAAGTATTGGAATAATTAAAGGATGAGGGTAAGCTAAAGCAATGCCTGTGGCTGTTGCAAATGCAACTGTAGTATGCCCTGAAGGGAATGAGTTATTCGAAAAAAGCCCGACCGGGCCGTTCCATTTCAGTGGATTGGGTGGATTATCCTGAAAAGGCCTGTCTCTTTCAGCAATTGATTTAATGATGGTTGTTGTTAAACCGCTTATTACTATAGTTTTAGCCGTCATCATGGCCATTTTTTTTAAATGGTTGTTATGAAAAGCACAGCCTAAAATATATGAGGAGCCGATAATTATAGCAGGATATAGCCCATCGCCAAATGGGTCTCCAAGGTTATTCTCAATAAAGTTTGTAGTGTTGGTCCGGTTACGTTGTGCCCACTGCTGAATGCTTTTATCGCCACCAGCAAACATTAAGCCCGATTCGGCTGTAGCAAGCACTCCAAATGTTATCCATTGAATTCCTTTCCAATGAAACGGAGCGACTGCCTGATCACGTGCATCAAGCACCCCTGAATAAACATAGTACTTGTCAAATCTTAGGGTGTCAGTCTTTGCAATACTATCGCGTTGTGCAACTAAACAAAGAGAATTAAAGAACAGGAGAACACCTATACACAGAAACCTGCAACGCATTAACTGTGTATTTTCTTTTTAGTAAGTGATTGTGCAACTTTTCTTGCCTCAGCATCACTATCTATATATCCCTGCAAAATTGGTTTGGCAACGTAGCTTACCTTGTTCATACAATGTTCCACCAGTTTCGGAATTTCGGCAAATGTAATTTCATCATTTAAGAAAGAGCTGACTGCAATTTCATTAGCTGCATTTAAAATACATGGCATGTTACCACCTTTCCGCATTGCTTCGTAGGCAAGTGAAATAGAAGGGAAGGTAGCTGTATCAGCCTTTTCAAATGTTAATGAAGGGTATGCCGCAAAATCAAAACGCTTGAAAGTAGAAGCTACCCGTTGCGGATAGAACAGTGCATATTGTATAGGTAATTTCATATCCGGCAATCCCATTTGGGCTTTCAACGATCCATCTTGAAATTGAACAAGCGAGTGAATTATAGATTGCGGGTGAATAATAACATCTATCTGTTCCGGCTTCAGGCCAAATAGCCAACCTGCTTCAATAATTTCAAGCCCTTTATTCATCATTGTGGCCGAGTCAATGGTTATCTTGGCTCCCATGCTCCAGTTAGGGTGCTTGAGTGCATCTGCCTTAGTAACAGTAGAAAGGAATTTTGAATCTTTCCCCCTGAAAGGCCCCCCCGAAGCGGTAAGGTATATTTTTTCTATTTTGTTGTGGAACTCGCCTGCAAGGCATTGAAAAATGGCCGAGTGTTCAGAATCTACAGGATAAATGTTTACTCCTTTTTCTTTTGCAAGGTTTGTAACTAATTCGCCCGCTACTACTAAGGTTTCTTTATTGGCTAATGCAATTGACTTACCTGCTTCTATTGCTGCAATGGTTGAACGTAAGCCAGCAAAACCAACTATAGCGGCCAAAACCATGTCTACTGTTTCCATTTGCACTACCTGACAAAGGGCATCGGCACCCGTATAAACTTTTATATCATGCTTTTGAAGAGCCTCTTTTACATATGCGTATTTTCCCTCACCTATTACTACAGCATTTGGTTCAAATGCAAGCGCTTGTTCAATAAGCAGGTCAGCATTGTTCTGAGCGGTAAGAACCTCAACCTGCAATTTATCCGTATTGGCACGAACAATATCGAGCGTTTGCTGACCGATAGAACCGGTTGAACCAAGTATGGCGATTCTTTTAATTAAAGGCTTCATTTGTGTTTTGAAGGCATAAATCTACTGCTAAAAAGTAAACTAAGTTTCAATTTCTTATGACATTGTCTTATTTTCGCAAAGTAATTAATGTACTATATGTCAAATTCCAGAAAAGTATTATTTATTGATAGCCAGCATCCTCGCTTGCAAAAGGACCTACAGGCAGCAGGATTTTGTTGTGATATGCAGTACGAATGGGATAGTGCCAAAATTGCAGCCGAATTACCAAATTATATGGGTATAGTAATACGAAGCCGTATAAAACTTGATAAAGAAATTATAAGCAAGGGAACTAATTTGAAATTTATAGCCCGTGCGGGTGCCGGTATGGAAAATATTGATGTGACGTATGCACACACATTGGGTATCCATTGCCTGCATGCCCCTGAAGGGAATCGGGATGCTGTTGGTGAACATGCAGTAGGAATGTTGCTGAGCCTGTTCAATAGTATTTGCAGAGCCAATAATGAAGTTAGGAACGGAATATGGATACGTGAAGGCAACCGAGGAGTGGAGTTGCAGGGAAAGACAGTCGGGATAATCGGCTATGGTAATATGGGCAGTGCATTTGCCAAACGCCTGCAGGGATTTGGGGTAAAAGTATTGGCGTATGATAAGTACAAAAAAAATTTCACTGATGAATATGCTAAGGAAGCCTCGTTAGCTGAAATTTTTCAAGCGGCAGATGTGCTAAGCATACATGTTCCGCTTACCGATGAAACGCATTATATGATAGATAGCTCGTTCTTCGAAAAGTTCCGGAAGAACATATATGTTATAAACACAGCGAGAGGTAAAGTTGTTAAAACCGATGATCTTGTTGAATATATGAAGAAAGGAAAAATTCTCGGTGCCTGCCTGGATGTATTGGAATATGAAGCTCTTTCTTTTGAAGGCCTTGATAAAGACAAACTGCCCGAACCATTTCAATATTTAATAAAAAGCGATAAAATAGTACTTACTCCTCACATTGCAGGCTGGACGCATGAATCGCATGAAAAAATTGTGGCTATACTCGCCCAGAAAATTATTGCCTGCACAAGTCATTAAATTAAAAACCCCGCAACATTTGCGGGGTTTTTAATTTAAAATTTATTATCTGTTTATTGCAATACAACTTTTCTGTAAACGGTGTTATTGCCGTATTTAAGTTTAGCAAAATAAACTCCCTTAGCAAGTTGTGAGAGGTCTATTTGTTTGGTAAACTCACCCGCAATCCTTGAAAAGTCCTGAGTCATTACTTCCTGTCCGAGCGTATTAATAACAGTAAGCGACAGATCCTGTGCATTGTTAGGCAACTCTATAGTGAAAGTCACTAATCCTGTAGATGGATTAGGGAATATCTGCAATGAGTTGAGCGGACTTGTGATAGTATTAACAGATAAAGAAGGATTAAATGTAATGTTACCGGTGTTCGACTTGGAAGCGTTATAGTTAATAGCTTCCGTTCTTGCACCCGGGTTACATCCACCCGGGTTACTGATACCAATGCGGTATAGAACCTGGGTTTTAGTATGCAAAGGACTATTATCCGTATAA